>JAHDXH010000001.1:0-91601 GCA_023382875.1 Patescibacteria group bacterium
AATCCCGTTGTCTCTTTAGACCGAACTTATCTTGATAGCAGTCAGCCTAATTTGGTTGGTTATCTCGATGTCACTAGAACCATGGATGAAAATTTAGACAGCGTGGGTTTGAGAAGTCGCAATGAGCAAGATTCCATCGGATCGCAAATAGCGAGGCTTGCTGGCAAAGTTTTTAAACCAATTTCTCTGTTGGATGATGTGGTTTTTGACGGCAATACTATGCTTTCGGTTATTAAAGAATTTCGTCGTCAGAACATTGTGGTGGAAAAAGTTTTAGCAGGGATTGTGATTGAAAATGGCAAAAAACTTTTGGAAGACAATGGCATTGAGGTAGTTTCTGTGGTGCCACCATACAAAGAAGTGATCGATGAAATATGTGAGAGAGATTTTCGCATCGGTGTTCCCTATTCTGGGCGGACGGTTGCTACCGCCAATGGCCTTTATGGAGCTCCTTATTTATTGCCGTTTGGTAAGCCCAATGAATGGGCTTCTATTCCTGAAGGTAGCGAGTTGGAGTTTTCTTTGGCTTGTTTGGCGCAATCACTTTCTATGTGGTTGGAGATCGAAAGATATTCGGGGGTAAAAGTACCAACAAGTAAATTAGCCAAGCCAGTTTTTGGTTTTGACGAAAGTGCTTCTGTTTCTGAATCGATCAGGAAAACAATGGCAAAGCTTAGTTAGTCAAGCAAGTTTTTAACTTAATGCCACCATTTTTTAGATGGTGGCATTTTGTTTTTATCGACTCAAAACATCAATTAAATTTTTTATAAAAATTTGACCATCAGTTTTAGTCACGACATCGACGTTAAAATTTTTTTCTTTGTAATCTCGTTTTTCCACGACGCACATGCCCGAAGTTAACTCACCAGTTGTTTCGATTAAAATATCCATTTTTTCAGTCACAAATGAATCGGGATTAATCAGGAAAAATGCTGCCAAAGCGTCGTAGACCAAAATACCAGTTGTGCCTTCGTCTTTAATCAATCCTGCAAAAAAGTGTTCCATCATGGGAAGCAAAATTTTATTTAATTTCTGATTGCTGATTTTTTTGAAATCATCAACTTGCATTACTACTTGGTTGCAGGCATCGAGTGGAACCAAAGTTTTTGGAATCTGACTTTGCATAACAATGCTAGCTGCTTCTGGGTCGACAAAAAAATTAAATTCACTGACCCGGTTTTTATTACCCGCGACATCGATAGCTCCGCCCATGATGACTAAACGTTTAATTTTTTTAGCAATACTTGGCTGGTTTTGTAAAGCTAAGGCAAGGTTGGTTAATGGACCAAGTGCCAAAATAGTGATTTGTCCTGGGAATTTCTCCACCAGTTCAATAATTTTTTTGGCAGCGTTGTTCGTGAGTGCAAATTTAGTTTGATTGGTATCAAAGCCATCTAAACCACTTTCACCGTGGACGACTGCAGTGATTAACTTTCTTTTGAGCGGAGTTGGCTGTCCCGAAAAAATGGGAATTTTCTCTTCGGTTAAATTTACAATCGCTTGGGCGTTTTGTGTAACTTTTTCTATTTGAGCATTTCCAGCTACAGTGGTCACAGCTAAAACATCAAATTTTTTTGACTTGATAGTTAGAAGCAACGCTAACGCATCATCGTGGCCGGGATCGGTATCAATAATAATTTTTTCTCTTTCATCTATTTTCATATTAGTCCTTTTTGACGTAAGTCATTCAATAAAATAATAACGTTTTCAGCGCTGAAATCTGCGCTGGTATTTAAACTTGAGCCCACTCGCGCTGTTAACATGCCCAAAGTTTTGGCTGGCAAAATGTCAGTTTCTTCTTGATCGCCAATCGCTAAGATTGATTGCGGCGATAATTGCCATAAGGTTGCTAACTGGGCAAAAGCCTGCGGATCAGGTTTTCTCAGATCTGGTTCGCCAGTGAAAATTGCTTGGCCAAAACGATTTTTGATTTGCAAAAAATCCAAAACTTTTTCTACCCAGATCTTTGGCGCTGCACTTAAAATACCAGTTTTGATCGTTAGTTTTTCAAGTTCTTTGGCTAGCTGTTTATCAGCTTCCATAAATTCACTAGGATCTAAATCCCAAGTTTGAGCAAAGTAAAAACTACGATCAATGCCAAAATCACGTTCAAGTCCTAGGCTAATTTCGCCAGCATATTTTTGTTTAAAATCTTGGTAGGTTTTTTCAGCCTCAACTTTGGATAGATTAAAAGTTTTGGCAAAAAAATTAACACAGTTATCATGAATTTGCTGGCCAAATTTTGACGAACTAAATTGTTTTGATTGGCCTTTATCAAAAGTATAAAGAGTGCCGTCCATGTCAAAGATAATGGCTTCGATTTTATTTTTCATCTTTTTCCTTTTTTAATAACTTGTTAATTTGGGCCAAAAGTGCAAAAGCTTCTTCTGGCTCCCCTAGCCACTCGTTTATTTTGGCTAAATGCCCTTGGCCAATGATGTTGGGCATGAGTTGAGGGTTTCTGACATGGAAACCTTTGCCAAGTTTTTTAGTGCCAAGAAAGTGTCCACTTTCTTTCAAATCTTCAACTGTTTGCGAAGAAATTAATTTCGGAAACATGGCTCGCAAATTGTCGCTATTGCTCAAAATCGCACTCGCCAGATGATTGAAATCAGGTTCGCCAATAATATTCAAAATTTCTTTGACCACTGCAAAATGAGCACTTAAATCACCTTGGTCGACCATGTCAAAAAAATGCCAACCATCATCTATTGGGGTGTTCATTTTCATACCGCCAATTGATTGACTGCCAGATTTTTCCAGTCTTTTTTTGGCGCCGGGATTAGGTCCAAGGTCGCCTTGATTGAGAATCAAAAAGCCATGAGTAAAATTAATTTTTCTTTCTGGGAACGCTTGTCTAATTAGATTTTCTACAATCAAAGAAGTGTTTCCAGAAAAAGACGTGTCGTCCAAAACCAAAATATTATTTAAGTTTTGCCCTTCAAGTGTTTCTCTTATTTCTGCGGTGTTATGGCTAATTAGATGGCCGCTGGTGGGTAAACTAATATCGGTGGCCTCGCGAATTCTGCCGATCGAAAAACTATTCCAAGTTGGAATTTTTGCCACCACTTTGAGAGCTGCGCTCAATTTTCCTCTCGTCAAATCAATGACAAAAGTAAAAGGTCTTTGTCGGTCAAGTTCTTTAATTTGTTTTTCTAACTGGGGAAGGTTTTGGTTAGGCCTGATAAAGCCAATGGGAGAACATGGGGTTAGTGGTTAACTCCAAGAATTTAACAATGTCTGAGTTTGCTTGATCGCGATTTTTAGATTCAATATCAAAATCTAGCTCTTCAGCCATCCAAAAAATATTTTGTAATTGTTCTGGCATTTTTGTGCCCTTTCTGTTTTGCGCAACAAAAAACCTCCCGAATTGGGAGGTTGTGTTGTTACGATAATTATTAGTTTAACGCATCAAAAACACGCACCTCCCAGTGGGGGTGTAATACCAAACGTTGTGGTGCATGTTTATATTTTGCATTGGTGAAATATTATCACGTTTGTCAAACGTTGACTATTTTTTGCGGATGGTTGGCTGTAAAATTCTCCCCTTTACTTGAGGTCTTGAAATTGTTTGGGGAGTATTAAATCGCCACAATTTTCTTTCAAAATCAACGATTTTATTTCCATGAACGATGACGCCTTCCTTTTTCAGTAGATGAATTTTTTTGAGGACTGTTGGTCCACTCCTCTCGCCCATAAATCCACCCAACATGCCGTTAGTGGCTACGACGCGGTGACATGGAACCATTGGTGCATAAGGATTGGTGCGCATGACCTGTCCAATAGCCTGAAAAGCCTTGGTGTTCATGGCTTTGGCTAATTCCTTATAAGTAGTAACCCGCCCCTTAGGAACGGTTTTTAAAAGATTGTAGACTTGTTGGGCAAAAGGACTAACCATGGCTACATTTTAACAGATAAAAAAACTCCTGCTTTTGAAGGCAGGAGTTTTTGGTGGTGAGTTCAAGTTTTATCCTTTGAGGAATAAGGCTTGATCTCGATTGTAATCGTCAATCATTTGCGACAGAACTTCAGGAGATAATTCGGCATATTGGTGAGAGGTTACAACGGTGTGTTTGGCTCGTTCGCCATGACCACTAGCACCCATTTCCAGAAGTTCGTCTTCTGTCCAGCCGGAAGCAATGAGTTTGTTCCACTCTTCTGTTCCGGGATAGGGGCGAAAAAGGAAGATGCTGGCTCTGACTAAACCATCACCAAACTCCATCAACCGTCGAGCGAGGTCAAAGGTTTGTGAGGTTTCTTCTGCTGTTTCGCCGGGAATACCGACAATCAAATAGCATTTCACTTTGACCTTGCGGCTAGTGAGAGCTTTGACTGTGGTCCAAATCTCAGTTTCCGTTACTTGTTTGTGAATGACATCGCGCATCCTTGTCGAGCCACTTTCGATGCCAATCGCCACTTCGTGTAAGCCGTTTGCCACCATGTAGTCGTAAAATTCAGGGCTAAACTTCGCCATGATGTTTGCTCGACCCGTGGCATCCCACTTAATACTGGCTCCCATAGCCTTCAAAGCATCCATGATGGAGCGCACCCGTTTTTCGTCAATGATCATCAGATCATCAACGAACCTGACTGCTTCTACACCATGTAGTGCTTGAAGAGCTGCAATTTCTGCTGCAATGTCTTCGGCGGGAGTGCGGCGAACTTTAGTGCCGATGGTTGTGCGTGACCCCGCACAGTAGGTGCAGGTGTATGGACACCCACGAGAGCCGATAATTCGAGTTTCTATCCAACCGTTTTTGCCATCGACGCATGGGTCATTAGCAAAAAAACTGCGGTTGATAGCCGGCATGTTTTCCAGTGAGTTGAGTTGGAGTGACCCTACAGTAAATTGGTAGCCATTGTGGTCAATCCAGCAAATACCCGGCACGAAGCGTCGGTCGTGTCCTGCCATGATCTTTGTGACAGCCACTTCTGCTTCGCCAACAAACAGCGTTGTTTCTTTGTGAACTTTGGAAAATTCACGCACTGTTTTTTCTGGTAGGGCGGTCGCATGTGCTGCACCAATGAGCAGGTGAATGTGCGATGGGAGTTTTTTGGCGATTTCCAGCGCCACCATTCTGGTTGGCGTGAGAATGTTAATTCCAACAAAACGCGGTTGCGTTTCTCCGATAGCTTTAACAATTTCATTAATGCCATAGCCTTCGCTTTCCGCATCAATCAAGCAGACATTAAAGCCAGCTTGTTGCGCGTAGGTGGCGATGATGCCAAGGCCTAATGGGGGCAATACTTCGTACTCGTCTTTTGGAGACAGTCCGTAGTCCCGCATAGGACAATTGACTAAAACCAAATCGACAGGCTTGTTATTCGATAAACCTCTTAAGAAAACCATGAGATTTCTCCTTTTTAAGGTGCTGCTAACAGATTTCTCTGGTTAACGATATGATGATTTTACTCATCAGATATGTATTATATGCCTAATATGTTATAGGATCAACTTAATTGATCTAAATGGATCGAGCGCCTGTATAATTAATTCATGCATTCATTTAAAAAAAATGATAAAGGTAGGCTTGTTTGGCTTGATATTTCAAGAATTTTAGCGATTTTTTTAATGGTGTTGCTGCATGTTTCTGCAGGATATGTGCCTTTGTGGTTTGAACAATCTTTGTTTGGCTGGACGGCTAGTAATTTATTTGCCAGCCTAAGTCGAATTTGTGTGCCGCTTTTAATTATGGTGAGCGGGGCTTTGCTTTTGCCTAAAATGGAAAAAGTTGGTCTTTGGCAGTTTTATCAAAAAAGATTGGCGCGTTTAGTTAGGCCATGGTTGTTTTGGAGTGTGGTTTTTGGGGTGATTAATGTTTTGACTGGGAACGAAGCAACTTCAATAAAACGCTTGATAGTGGGAACGGTTTGGACTGGTTTTTGGCTTTTGCCCGTGTTGATGGGAATGTATGTGGCCGCACCTTTCTTTGCTAAAGGAGAAAAATATTTTGGTAAGTTGTTGGTGTGGGTTTATTTGCTGGTTGGAACTTGGGTATTAATTTCTGGAATTCATCTGCCTTTATATTTTGAGTATTTTGTTTATTTTGTGGGAGGAAAAATCTTGGCTGATTTTAAAACTTCTTCTTTGGCGAAGTGGATAGGTTTTGGTGTGTGGTTGATTGGACTATTTTTCACCACATATTTGACTTTTAATTTATCGCTCGCCAATCGCGGTTTTGTTTCTACATATTATGGTTTTAACAGTTGGACAGTTTTTGTGATGTCAGTGGGAAGTTTTTTATTTTTAGCTCAACTGAAAAACTTTTTTGAAAATCGATTGTCTGCGACGGTGAAAAAAGTTGTAGCAAATTTGAGTTTAATAAGTTTTCAAATTTATTTTGCGCACTTATTATTTTTCCGAATTTCATTTTCGTTCACTACGCTACCGGCTATGATTTTTATTCCTGTTTACACGCTTTTAATTTTTGGGGGAAGTTGGTGGATTGTGTGGCTAATGGGAAAAAATAATTTTTTAGCCAAATTAAGTGGTGCCGAAGAGAGGACTTGAACCTCCATTCCCGAGGGAACACGTACCTGAAACGTGCGCGTCTACCATTTCGCCACTTCGGCATACTTGAAGTAAATGCAATTTTACCACTCTTTTGTAAGCGCCCAAACCCAATCTTTTTCAAAACCGGCAAATCTGGTAGAATAGATCTCTCAAAACCGCGTTTTGCGTGTTTTGGCCATTGCTCGATCGTCTAATGGCAGGACAGAGGCCTTTGAAGCCTTTAATCTAGGTTCGAACCCTAGTCGGGCATCAATAAAAAAGAAGGCAAATCTTGCCTTCTTTTTTATTTGTGTCTGATTGGTGAGTAAGAAGCTCTGTTCGTGCCGGCAAGCACAAGCAAAGCGAAGTGCATGCCTAATACAAGCGAGCTGGAACAGCGAGTCGTGAACCCTAGTCGGGCATCACTATTTCTTCAGCTTCCTTCTCGACTCCATTACTTTTTCTCTTCTATTAATATCTTCCATCAGTGCGCTTTCATTGTTCAAAGCTTTCCAGTTTCCGCCATACATTCCTCTCACTGCTTGGGCTAGTTCATCAAGAGTTGCTCTTCTAGCAAAAAAAGTTTTCTCAACCCCTTGGATTTGGGGCGAAGAAAGATCGATAGCCGCCCACTGATTATTTTCTTCAGAAAAAGCCACCGCAATAGCGTGATGACCAATCTCTCTGCCATTCTTCCCCATCAATGTAATATTTGGATCTGCAATCACAGTGGCTCTTAGGCCAATTTCCGATAAGGCATCAGCTAACTGGCTGTTCCAATCATCGCATTTTCCCTCTGGATCTTCGTTGTTAGTGATGCGTTCTCTTTGAGACAATAAAAATGATTCTATATTTGACATATATAAAAGGTATCATTGGAATGTGTAGTTTGGGTAAACGAAATATAATTATGCTTCATCAAAACACTTCTCCAAATCATCTTACTCAAGGTAACTGTGTCCCCTGCGAAGGCGGTGTTGAGCCAATGACTCGCCAAGAAATGGAACCTTATTTACAATCAGTCAAAGATTGGCAGCTAGTTGAGGTTGATGGGATTGCGACATTGAAGCGAGATCTTACTTTGCCAAATTTTGTTTCAGTAATTGATTTGGTCAATAAAATTGCCAAATTATCTGAATCAGAAGGACACCATCCCAATCTTTTTATTCATGACTATAAACATTTGCGCATAGATTTATACACTCATGCGATTGGAGGGTTGAGTGTTAATGATTTTATTTTGGCGGCAAAAATCGATGAGCTTGTCTGAAAAAATAACAGCAACTATATTGCTAATCATCTTTTAGGCTAAATCCCGCTGACTTGAGCATATTTAAGTCAGCAGTTACCAATAAGTATTCGATGGGGTAAATTTGCACCAATTTTTCTCTGATCTCCTGAGGTGAAATGAAGAGAGTAGTTGCCAGTCCATCAGCAATAGTGGCGGTAGGCGCAAAGATGTGACTAGATAAAAATGAGTTGACTGGTTTGCCGCTGTGAAAATCAATTAAATGATGAAAGTTGCCTACTCTTCTTTTGTTGCTGCCGGAATTGGCTAGAGCTGAATTTTTCAACTCAACAACGCCAATTGCTAATTCACTATCAAGGGGATGTTCTAAAGCAACAAGCCAACTTTGCCCATTTTTTTTGCTCGTGGCCCGTAAATCACCCCCACCATCGATTAGAAAATAATTCACGTTGTGGCTAATTAAAAGATCATATATTAAGTCAATGAGGTAGCCCTTTCCCCACCCGCCTAGATCAAGCTGAGCATTGCCTATCAAGCTAATTTTATTATTTCTTAATTTAATTGAGCCACTCCCAGCAGATGATAGATTTATTTTATTTTCAAATTTAAGATCTTTATCATAACCATACTCTGTCAGGATTTTGCCTATGGCGGGATTAAAATAACCTTGGCTGTTTTGAGATAACTCAATTCCAAATTTTAGTATTTGCGCCAATTCTTCGCTCACTGGATATTCGCCAGATCCTTGTAGATTGATTTGACTTACCTGACTGTTGGGCAAAAAACGTGAATATTTTTTTTCAAAAGTAGTTGCCAGGTTTAAAATTTCCTTCTCTAGTGAATTTGGCAAAATTTCATCGTCAATAATAATTTGCCAGTGGGTTCCTAGGCCAGAAAATTTTATTTTTACCATGAATGATGTTTAGATGTCGAATTGAGTGCTCAATGCTGCGACAGCGTCTTTGAAACTCTTTGTGGTTGAAGAGGCTCCGCCAACAACGTCGATATTACTAAGCTCTGAGATCTTTTTTCCGACAACGACTTTAGCAATTTCGTTCTTAAAGTCGCTTTGATAAGACTTACTTTCTTCGTTGGTGGTGAGAATTGTTACATCGACTCCGGTGATTTTATCTTTGTTTAATTTCAAAGAAAAACCTACTTTACCTGTCCGACCACCAGAGGTTGGATGTTCCCAGGTGATGGAATAAGCGTTCCCCTCTTTTTTCCATTGTTCCTGAACAATTTGTGGTTGGGTGACTTTAGTTTCAGTTTTTGGTGATAAAAACTTGTCTTTGTTCATGATGGCGTAGCCACCACCAATTACACCGATAACCCCAACGAGTGCCAATTTTGGCAAAATGGAAGAACTTTTTTTCATATTAACTTTAATCTTGGTATTTTGGGCGCTAAATGTCAATCATTAGTCACCATAGAGAGTTGTCTTGGTTTTGGGTAGCTATATTATGTGTCTAAGCAAAATTGCTCTTTTAATGATTTCTTCTCCAATTTCACCCCAGTCAAAATATTTTTTAAACTCACTTGAATCGATAAATTTAAACTTCGTAATATCGCCGTCTGGGTCAGATACAAATGGTCCAAAGGGGTGGACTTTGCAGACAGCTCTTATTTGATAAAAGGGTTCTTTTCCTTTTTGGAAAACTGTCTGTACACCAATCGGTCGCCAATTTAATATTTCCATATTAGTTTCTTCTTGAATTTCTCTTCTGAGAGCTGTTTCAATGCTTTCGCCCTTTTCTCTTGATCCACCTGGTAAGCTCCATCCATTTTTTGATTTAACTATGATCATTTTTTCACCCATAAAACATATTCCATAAACTTGAACCACTTTATTGACATCAATTTCGAAACTATCAACATTTGAGTATTCAAATTTGGCTTCTTCACCACTTTGTGGGTCAACATAGTTCGCTGTTAGTGTTTCTTCCATAATTTGTATTTTACCGATAATTTTTCTTTTAGGTTGGATACTTCTCTAGTTGGACTATTATTTTGTATTTATTTGGGTAGAATATCCGCATGTCAGCAACAAAAGAACAGTACGAAGGAACATTGAGAGCGAGAAAAGAAGAAATATTTTCTCGGGCTATAGAAAACGCAGTTAGAAAATATTCTGGGTCAAATGAGGGGATTTTGAGCAACGAAAAAATGAGTCTGCTTGCTGCTGTTGCAGACATTGCTTCAGAGTTAGGATTTGAATTTTCTGCGTTGGCTATTATGCCTATTGCAGAAATTCATCGGTCAATCACAGATGAGTGGATTACGGAATTGCGAACAATGATTTCTGCATTAACAAATGATGAGAGGGCTAATATTCTTGCCAAAGTTGACGAGGTGGAAGATGATTCTGAACCTACACCATTAAACTTTCCACCTCAATTTTTTTTCCAAAAAATAGAAAAATAATGGTTTAGTTTTTCTTACCAAATCCTCACAAAACTTTCATAAGACTCCCACAATATTATTAGATATTGAAGTTAATAAAAATTATTAATAAGGAGGTCCCCAATGCCAAAGAGTTTCTATTTTGACCATGAAAACAGGCTTAAAAGTGAGTACTACCTGATTAATGAAAAAGATGATGAAGAAGATCAGGGAGACTCCAACGACTAAAAAGCCAAACATATATCTCGCTACTAACAGCTCTCTTGGGAAAGGGGGCTGTTTTGGTTTGATAAGTCTACTGATTGTTTCTTGCCGAAGCTACAACAGTAGTGTCGTTTTCGCTCATTTTTTCCCTTATTGATTCTGGATCTGGGCAAACAGTTAAGATACTCGCTTCTCCATTGGGCAAACCCGTGATGACGACTGAAGATTTGTCGTACGGTCGTTCATGTTTTTCTATCTTTAAGTCTACGCCATCACCTTCTTTAGTTTCGGCTTTTGCGAATATTCTTTGACACTCTTCTTTTGTTCTGGCAACAGCTTTTTTGTTGGATTCTGGGCCAGGTATAACTAAGTAAGACAGCTCTGCATCTTTAATTTCTGTGTCAAAGTCTTTCATTAGTTTTTCCACGGTGCTAGGAGAGCTCTTGTGGATGAGAGAAATAAAACTTTTCCCCTCTTTAGTTTTGCCCCACATCGCAACTACAGTGCAGTCAACCACTTGAGTGGCCTGAATTTTTCTCTCTGTTTCTTCTGTGTCTTCGTCGTAAGTAATGAAGAGAGAATCATCGGTCAGTAGACTTTCATGATCGCTGTTAAAGTGGCTATAAACAGATTCTTTGGTTGGGCTTGAGGTTATTTCGGCTTGAGACATGAATTAAAGGTTTTCCGTATGTTTCTTGAAACTATCTAAAATTGATTGCCAGCCCTCTCTTTGTTGTTCTAAAGCGTGAGTGCCTTCAGCATCAAAAGTTTCTGTAATTCTGGTGGTCGTTTCATCGATTTTTTCAAATACAACCTCAACTTCTCTGTTATCAGCCATTTTGTAGGCGATTTCTTGAAGTGGAGTAACTTTAGTATAAACACCGGCAAAATCAAAACTGGTGGTGCCATCTTTGGCTGCCATTGTGGCTGAGAATTCGCCACCTACTCTCAAGTCATTGCTTGCTTTTGGACAATGCCAATCTGGTGAAGCTTGATTCCATTTGGTAATGTGCTCGGGTTGGGTCCAGCTTTCCCAGACTTTTTCGACAGGTTTGTTGACGGTGGTTTGAACGGTAATTTTTGACATATCTTTAATTATAAATGATCAATAAATATCCTATAAGTTTGACATTTTTTGGCAAGCATGTTAAACTGCCCTACTGTTGTTTGATTATTCATCATTCAACCTGGTTTAAGCACGCAATTGTTTTTAAGAATATTTATTTCCCTTAATTTTTTTGCTTCTTGTCTTTAACCGACTTTATTTATTAAAGAAAGAAGTTATATGCGTAATTTTAGACGCTCTAGTTCTAATTCTAATTCTAATTCTGATAATCGTAATCGTGGCTTTAGTGGTCATGGTAACAATCAACGCCGTGGATTTTCCTCCAATTTTGGACGACGCGGACGTGGTGGTCGCGGACAAGCGACATTTGATCCCACTCATTTGATTATTCAATCTGGGATCAATAAACAGGCTGAGTTAGTCGAAAAAGTAGAGTATCAACCTTCAAACCAGTTTTCTGATTTTGCTCTTAGCGATCAGTTAAAAAAGAATATTGCCAGTAGAGGTTATACCTCTCCTACTCCAATTCAGGATCAAATTATTCCTCATATTTTGGAAGGTCGCGATGTCGTCGGCATCGCTAACACTGGTACCGGCAAAACTGCCGCTTTCTTATTGCCATTGTTAAACAAAGTTTTGAACAATAACAACGAAAAAGTTTTGATTATTGCTCCAACCCGTGAGCTAGCCTTGCAGGTTCGCGATGAATTGATGGCTTTTTCTAGAGGCATGAGAATTTTCTCAACTTTAGTTATTGGTGGCGCTTCCATTGGCAGACAAATCGAGTCTCTTAAAAGAGGTCAACACTTTGTCATTGGTACCCCAGGTAGAATCAAAGATCTTAATCAAAGAAGAAAAATCCGCTTCGAAGACTTTACTAATATTGTTTTAGATGAAGTTGACCGTATGTTGGATATGGGCTTTGTTCATGAGATTAGAGAAATCATTAAGTGTTTGCCTCAAGATAGACAATCATTGTTCTTCTCAGCCACTATGACTCCACGTGTCCAAGAAATCATGAAAGGTTTCTTGACTGATCCTGTTTCTATTACTATCAAAAGTAAAGATACTTCCACCAACGTTACCCAAGAAATTGTCAAAATCAAAGGTCGAGAAAAAATTGAAGTTCTTCATGAGCTTTTAAAAACTGATGGCTTTGAAAAAGTCTTGGTTTTTGGTCGCACTAAGCGTGGTACAGAAAAAATTTCTATGGAGCTCAAAAACAGAGGCTTTAAAGCTGATGCCATTCATGGCAACAAGTCACAAGGCCAAAGACAACGTGCCCTTAGAGATTTCAAAGAAAACTACTTACAAATCTTAGTGGCTACCGACGTTATTTCTCGTGGCTTAGACATTGATAATGTCAGTCACGTCATTAACTTCGATCTTCCAGAATCTTACGAAGACTACATTCACCGCATTGGTAGAACTGGTCGCGCTGATAAAACTGGTGTCGCTTTGACTTTTATCGACTAATCGACAAGAGTTCTTGATGTAAAGCAGTTCGAACTAAGGGATGTCCAAACATACCTAATTTGAGCATGAATAAATAGCCCCAGTACTCTGGTCGTCCTGCAAAAGTTTGTGGACTCACTACTTCAGTTGGGATGACTTTGGCTAGTTGTTCCTGAACAATCGTTGGCTCTGGTAGTAAATAAGTTTGGCCCAAAGCTTTTTTGGTTGCTTGTGGTTCATACTTAATTGGTGTTAGAGAGGTAGCTAACTTGGATACGGTTTGTCTGACATGATCAACTGGTCCATCGCTATGTGTCTCAGCTTTTAATCTAGCAATGGTGCTAGCCAATGTAGTGTACATATATTCAGCAATTTTTGGATCATAGACGCCTTCGCCAACAAATTTCCACAACCTATTCATAAAAGTAAAATCGCCAACTTTAGCCCGGTTCCTTTTGGTTTCCGCTAACATTCCTGCGCCTAATTTAGCAATAGCTTCTGCCATATCAACTGCATTAGGAAAATAACCCGCTCCATAACCTTCAAACCCGGTGGCGCCTCCATCGCGTCGAACCATATCCCAACCTAAAAAACTTTTTTCGATTCGGCGACTTTCGCTGATCAATTTTTTTAAAGCTTCTTGACGAGCAGTATCTAAATCAGCCCCTTCCCAAATAAATTTTTGAGCTGCAACCCCATCGACACCACTTAAGACTTGCTGACATAAAGGGGCGCAAGTTTCAACTTTGGCAGTACGATGTGGGAGAAATGATTCTGGATTAAAACCCAACTCTTTGGTTGGTCCTAAGTTTTCACTCCCAGTAATTTTTTGGCGTGATGCTTCGATAAGACGAGACATATAATCTCTCCTTTCTAACACTTAATACACTTTACTGAGGTGATTAAGGCGATTATACGCTTTTAAATATATAGTCAATACATACGTGTTTTTCTTTACATTCCTCAAAATAAGCATAAAATAAGAGTTCAGCCAGAAAATTTAATATATTAATTATTTTCATTACGGCTAACCAATGTCAGAAGACAAAATACCTCAAAAGTCGATCCTTTTAATCAATACTGGCTCGACAAAAAAACGTTTCATTTTACAAAGATTAGCGGCACTCAAGAACATCAAGCTGATTGTGGCCAATAAAGAAAAAAATTGGGCTGAACATTATGTTGACGAGTGGATTTTGACCGACACCAACAATCATCTCAAGGCGGTCAAGGATATCTCACGTTATGCTAATGACCACAAAATCGATGGTGTTTTAACCTTTTGGGAAGACGATGTTCTGTTGACTTCCAAAGTTGCCGATCATCTTGGATTAATTGGTATCCCCTATCAAATTTCATCTGGTGTTCGTAATAAAGCTGAATTTAGAGCTTTTTGTACTAAGAATGGCTTGCCAGCGCCAAAAAATATTTTGGTTCGCGATGAGTCGGAAATTGATCAAGTTGCAGAAAAATTAAGTTTTCCGGTAGTGATTAAGCCAGTTTATGGTTCATCTAGTGCTTTTGTCATTAAAGCCGATGACATGGACGAGTTTAGAGATATTTATAACTATATTAAGATTCATGTTTCTCAGGAAGTCGAATCAGCTCTTCACGATGGTACGCAGTTATTAGTTGAAGAATACATTGATGGCGATGAGGTTGATATCGATATTTTGTTGCAAAACGGCAAAATTAAGTTTTGGTCAATTTGCGATAACTATCAAACTCAAGAGCCATTCTTCATGGAAACCAACCAAGCTATTCCTTCTCAATTGCCAGAGAATGACCAAGAAGAACTCTTGGATATGGCAGAAGCAGTTTTGGAAAAACTTGGTATTATGAATGGTTGTATCCACTTTGAAGCCAAATATTCCTCCAAAGGTCCGGTTCCAATCGAAGTTAACATGCGCATGGGTGGTGACGAAGTTTATTCTTTTATCAAAGAAGCTTGGGATGTCGATTTTATTGAGTACGCAGTCAAAATTGCTTGTGGCGAATATTTCCCAGTGATCAAAAAACCTGAAGAACCCAAACAATACATGGTCTCTAAATCATTTATTCCGCCAACCTCAGGTATTATTTCGAGTTTAATTTTGCCTAAGACATTTGGTAAAGATGACAAGGTTGATCAATTCCACTTTTACAAAAAAGTTGGTGACGCTGTTTACGCTCCGCCAATGGGCTATGACTTCATGGGTTGGATGACAGCTTATGGCGATAATCCACTGGATGCTGAAGATAATTTGGATGCTGCTTATAAACAGATCGAGTTTGAAATCATTCCTTTTTCTGGTGACTCAGCGATTGGCAAAACCAAGCGCAGCAGTCAGTTCTCTGCGGCTTCTCTATCAACCGTTGAAGCACAAAATCAACTCCGTATGGCTCGTTTGACCGCGATTGAGAAAAAAGACATGCGTAAACTGAAGATTGCTATTGCATGCAATTTGCCCAAGGAAGATGCTGGTCTAATTGAGGCGGAACTCTACTCTGTTGGTAATAACATCAAGAAAACTTTAGATAAGCTTGGTTATCAAACCATGTTTATTGATTTTAATGATGTGGGCAAGGCTATTAACCAATTACAAAAAGAACAAATCGATTTAGTTTTCAACGTCGCCGAACGCATTAATGGTTCGAGTTTGCTTGAGCCTCACGTTGCTTCGATTCTTGATGCTTTGAAAATTCCTTATACCGGTTCTAACCCTTTGACCTTAGCTTTTTGTATCGACAAGATTAAAGTCAAAAAACTTTTGACTTATCATCAGATCCCAACCGCCAAATGGGATTATATTTATGACATTAGTGAAGAGGTCGATCCTGAGCTCAATTTCCCACTGATCGTAAAGCCAGCCAATACAGACAACTCTATTGGTATTACCCAAGACTCAGTGGTCAGTAATCGTAAGGAACTCAAAAAACAAATTACTTATGTTTTGGAAGAATTGAAGTGTCCAGCTTTGATCGAAGAGTATTTAGATGGTGACGAATACGATGTTTCAATCATTGGTAATGGCGAAGAAGTGCAGGTTTTACCACTTTCTAGAACCGTCTTCGACAAAATGCCTAAGGGTATGTGGAAGATTTATCCATTTGATGCCAAATACGGTGGGACTGACTATAAAAAATATGTCACAGTCGAACGTCCACCAAAAAACGTCAATTCCAAACTCTTATCACTGATCTCCGAAATTGCTTTGGATACTTATTCGATTTTGGATGCTCATGATTACGCACGTATCGAAGTCAAGTTAGACCATAACAACAACCCACACGTTTTGGAGCTCAACCCTAACCCGTCAATTAATATTCCTGACTGTGTGCCTTCGGTGGCCAAACTCATGAATATTGATTACGGCGAATTCTTGGAAAGAATCATCGATATGGCAATTAGCCGTTATAAAGGCAAGCATCCATATCAGCATCTCCAACCTAGAATCGGGACTACTTGAAAACAACTAGGTCAATCAGTGAGATTTTGATGTCCAATTTTTGCCCATAATTTCTGCAATTTTGGGTATTGCCAGATTTTAGTATAATAGAACGATGACATTAATTTATATTTTGCTGGCGACTCTAGTTATTAGTTTATTTTCACTGGTGGGAATTTTGTTTTTATCAGCTAAGAAAAAATTCGTAGAAAGAATCATAGTTCTTTTGATTTCTTTGGCAGCAGGTACAATGATGGGTGGAACTTTCCTTCACCTACTTCCAGAAGCCGCAGAGTTTATGGAGGGCTCCCAGCTCTTCTTAATGGTGCTATTGTCCTTCATTCTCTTTTATCTTATTGAAAGAGTTTTGCATTGGCGTCACTGTCATCATGATGATTGTAAGGTTCACTCAAAAAGCGTTGGTTATTTAAATTTGATTGGCGATGGTATTCACAACTTTATCGACGGTATGGTGGTGGCATCTGCCTTTATGGCTGACTTTAGATTGGGCTTGGTTACAACCTTGGCAATTTCTATGCATGAGATTCCACAAGAGATTGGTGACTTTGGGGTGTTGCTTCGAGCTGGCTTCACCAAGAGGAAAGCTTTACTACTTAACCTCGCCTCTGCTCTGGCAGCTGTTTTAGGTGCTTTCGTTAGTTACTTCGCTTCACATCAAGTGGAAAATTTAACAGCTTATATGTTGCCTATCGCCGCTGGTGGTTTTCTATATATTTCTGGATCAGACCTACTCCCTGAAATCAGAAAAGAAGAGAATATGAAGAAAGCTATAGTATCTTTCATCGTTTTTCTCTTTGGCGTCTGGTTAATGTACCTCATGACTTTGTTCGAATAAAGTCATAATCATCAATCCTTTTTCTTAGAGGCTATTGTTAGCAGAAAGACTAACCTTCTGCTAATGTCCGATAAGTATCAATGGTGTATCTAGTTGTTTTTTGGAAAAAAATACCTAAACCCAAAGCGAAGGGTATGCAAAAATGACTTTTTGAGTCTGAATTCATTGTAGATTAACTTTGAGTAGCTTGACAAGGTGCTAGTTTTGCTTGATAAAAGTGTGTTAAAATACTTTCAACAAAGACGCTAAGGTGATTAGCACTCACCAAGTCGCTTGGGGTAACAACCAAGCCGGGTATGCCCGTTAAAGCTGGAACAAGTAAATTCGGGGTGGTACCGCCTGTAAAAGGTCCCCTTATCGACATGATTATTCGTGTTGGTGAGGGGATTTTTTTTGTATTAATTAAATAAAAATAATAAGGAGCAAAATGTTAGACATTCAATTAATTAGGGAAAACCCTGAGTTAGTTAAAAAAGCTTGTGAGAATAAAAACTTAGATGCTGCAGTTGTTGACCAAGTTTTGGTTATCGATGCCAAGAGGCGCGATTTTATGGTGAAGGTCGAAAAGCTGAGAGCTGAGAGTAACCTGAATGCCAAGAAAATTAAGGAGCAAGTTTTTAATGGTGGCAAGCCAGAGCCAGAATTAGTTGAAGCAGGCAAAAAAGTTAAAGAAGAATTAAAAAATCTTGAACCAGAATTAAAAGCAATTGACGAAGAATATTTAAATTTGATGCTTCAGGTGCCTAACGTTCCGGCTGAAGATACGCCTGTGGGTAAAGACGAGTCAGGCAACATCGTGGTTAGACAAGTTGGTGAGTTGCCTAAATATGACTTCAATCCTCTCCCTCATCACGAGCTAATGGAAAAATTGGGTATGCTCGATACTAAAAGAGCAGTTCGCATTGCTGGCTTTAGAGCTTACTTTTTGAAGGGTGATGGTTTGCTTTTGGAGCAAGCTCTGCTTCGTTATGCTTTGGATATCTTAATGAGAGAAGGCTTTGTGCCAATGTCGGTGCCAGTAATGGTTAATAAAGAAGCAATGGTTGGAACCGGCTACTTCCCATGGGGTCAAGAAGATCACTATAAAACTCAAGATGATCAAATTTTGACCGGTACTGCAGAAGTGGCTTTGACCGCTTATTACCAAGGAGAAACACTTTCTGAAAAAGATTTGCCAGTCCAAATTGCTGGTATTAGTCCATGTTTTAGAAGAGAAATCGGTGCACATGGTAAAGATACTGCCGGCGTGGTGCGGGTTCATCAATTTACCAAAGTTGAACAAGTGGTTTATACCGTGGCCGACGAAGAAGTGACCAGGGAGTGGCATGAAAAAATGACTGGTTTTAGTGAAGCTTTGCTTAAAGATCTTGGTTTGAGCTATCAAGTGCTGGGAATGTGTACTGGCGATATGGGTGCAGGTCAGAGGAAAAAGTACGATATTGAAACTTGGTTCCCTGCTCAGAAGAAATACCGTGAAACTCACTCAGCTAGTTACTTTAACGATTTCCAAGCTCGTCGTTTGAACATTCGCTATCAAGCCAAAGATGGTTCACTGAAATATGTTTATACTTTGAACAATACGATGGCTGCGTCGCCTCGTCTCTTGGCGGCAATAGTTGAAAACTACCAAACCGCTGAGGGCAACATTCGTATCCCAGAGGTTTTGCAACCTTACATGGGTAAAGAGGAAATTTCAGTCAAATAAATGGTAGACTAAGTTAATGAAAAACTTTGTCTTGAAGCGCTGGTTGAGTCTAGGTATGGTTCTAGTGGGTGTTTTCTATCTAGTGACTCATGTTTTTAACTTAGTGGCTTTGCCAGTTTTTGCTGACGAATCTATTTATATTCGTTGGGCACAGTTGATTATTGATGAACCAAAGCGTTATGCGATGTTTGCGCTTAACGATGGCAAGACTCCCCTCTTTATTTGGTCGATGCTGCCGTTCCAGTATTTATTTTCTGATCAACTTTTTGCCGGTCGGTTGGTGGCGGTGCTAGTGGGATTGGCACAAGTTTATGTAATAGGTTGGTTAGTGGCTTTATTGGGAGGACGAAAAAAGACTCAGTATTTGGCCATGCTTTTGACTTGTATTTTGCCATTTTGGTTTTTCCATCATCGAATGGCTTTGATGGATGGCATGATGACTTTGTGGTTGAGTATCGCTCTTGGCGGCGCAATTAAAGTGGCCAAAGCCAAAGACACTAAAGAAGCATGGTGGTCGGTGGATTTGGTGGGCTTAGGTTTTGGTTTAGCGATGTTAACCAAAATTCCAGCGATCTTGTTTTTACCGGTTTTAGGCTTAGTTGGATTCTTGCCAGAAAAAGCGACTTTTAAAAGTTGGTTTGGCTCATCTTTTAAAATTGGTGTGGGTGTTTTAATCGGTTTGGTAATGTTTTTGGCTTTAAAATTGAGCCCTGCTTTTGGTCAGCTCTTTAGTCGGGGTGGAGATTTCCTTTTCCCTTTGTCAGAGATTTTGGCTGGGGCTTGGAAGCAAACGATTATTAGTTTTCCTAACTATTTCAATTACTTTGTGTACTATCTGAGTTTGCCAGCTGTCATTTTGGTTTTAGCTAGTCTTTTTTCACCTAGGGGAAAAAGGGTTCATCACTGGTTGTTTTGGTCAGGGCTGATCTTTTTGTTGCCCATTATGGTGATGGGTAAGGTAGTTTACCCTCGCTATCTATTGGCAGCATCATTATTCTTCACCCTGTCTTTGGCTTTGGCTTTTGAAAATTTTTATGCCTTTTCTTTAAAGCAAAAAAACAATTTTAAAAAATTTTTCATTCAACTGCTGTTGGTTTTGTTACTTGGAAACATAGTTGCAGCCAGTGGGGTGAATATGGCGATGTCTTGGTTTAGTCCAGAAAAAATTACTTTTGTTAATGCTGATAAAGTTCAATATTTGCATGAGTGGTCGTCCGGCCATGGTATTAAAGAAGCTTATGAGCTAATTACCAATATGGCGAAAACTGAAAAAATTGCTGTGGCAACTGAGGGCTATTTTGGAACTTTGCCTGATGCTCTACTGATGTACTTCCATGGTCGTGATGTAACTAACTTATATATTGAAGGCATTGGTCAGCCTGTTAGTACGATCTCAGCAAGCTTTATGGAGAGGGCAAAAGATTTTGACCGTGTTTTGTTAGTTGTTAATTCACACCGTCAAAAATTACCGACAACAGTGAAAAAGAATTTACTGCTTGAAGTTTGTAGGCCTGACAACGCCCCTTGTTTGCAAGTTTGGGAGTTATTAGATTAATCAATCAATCTAATTTGACAGTTTGTTTTCCTGTGGATATAATCCCCTTCAATTTCGTACTCACGAAATTTTGTGATGTCGACTTGGAATTCAGTTTTTAATCTAGCTTTGCCCAAATTGTTGGCCAGTTATTTGGCCAAAGGTTTTTCACCTGTAAAATTTGACTCCCGCCTCCATGGTGGGAGTTTTTTCTCACACTCAATTAAGTCTCCCATTACTACATTACAAGTTTGTTTATCTGAATTAGAGCAAATTACAAACTCTAGTCAAAAATTAGGTGGCGATCCAGTTTTACAAAAATATTTGTCTAGTGCTTATCTAGCAACTAAACAAATTAGTTCTTTGGTGGATGGTGCAACCTCTAGTGATCCTTATCAAAAAGTTCATGCGATTAACGTTGAAGAGTTTTTTAATCAATTGCAAACTTTGTTTGGTCATCATCACAAAAGATCGAAGATAGTTTTATCGGTTAATTTAGTTTCCGGTAAAGAAACTATTAAAATGAATAAATATTTTTTCTTTGAATTGATGCAGTGTTTAATTAATAATGCTTTGGAATCATATAAAAAAAATGACAAACAAAAATTGGTTTTTGTAACTGTTGTTTGCAAAAATAAAAAATTAGAAATTCAAGTCCAAGACTTTGGTGAAGGGGCAACTTACTTAACTACTAGATTAATGTTGAATAAAGGTTTTACAACAAAAGATAAAGGTCATGGTTTTGGTTTGTGGTTTGTCAAAGATGTCTTAGAAACTGGTGCCAAAAGTAAGTTGAAAGTTTTATCTGAAAAAGGCTATGGCACTACAATTAGATTCAGTTTGCCGCTGTCTTAAACTGATAGCCAAACCCTCTGATCGTTGTTAACCTTTCTTGATATTTTCCCAAGTGTTGACGAACCCTTTTTATATAAACATCTAGTGCGGTTCGTGTGGGTGTTTCTTCTTTGCAACCCCATAGCCAATTTTCCAGTTGTGCTCTTGTTACTACTTGATCATGGTGTGCGACTAAACATTGTAAAACTTGAATCTCTTTTTTTCTTAATTTTTTGGCTTGTTGATCAATCTCTAACAAGCTTTCATTGGGATAAATTTTGATTGAGTCGATGACTAAGATTTGTCTTTGGTGATGTTTGGTTTTGTTAGTTAGAGATTCGATGCGAAGCTTCAGTTCTTGCGAAGAAAATGGTTTGGCTAAGTAATCATCGGCGCCCTTGCTTAAACCCTCTACCCTGCTGATGGTTTCTGACTTTTGTGAAAGAATCAAAACTTTGGTTTTGAATGAGGTTTCTTTTAAATATTCGGCAATTTCTAAGCCATCACCATCTGGTAAAACTCGATCAATAATAGCGAGATCTGGCTGATGAGATTTTAAATAATCGTATGCAGAATTAATGCGTCTACAAATTTTAGTCGTCATGCCACAGTTGTCTAAAAGTTGGCCAATGGTTTGCGCCAAAGTTAAATCGTCTTCTATGATTAGAATTTCTGACATATAAAATCGCTTCGATCCTAAGGGACCGTAAATTATTTTCAAGTGCCGGTGTGGCAATAATTGGCGATTTTAAAAAAACAATCTTAAATTAATCTTTCGTTTATAATGCAAGTATGGCAAAAAATACATTTGAAACTCAAGAACATCATGTTAACGTGACGAAAAGCAAAGAGTACGTGTCTGAAATATTTGTAGAAGCACTCCGTAATTTTGCTGAGAGATTTGGCGAACCAAAAGTTGTTTATTATCCGAGTTCTAGCACAGATGTTACTCCGGCTGTTGCTTTTCCTAATGCTCGAATTATTTTTCTTGACATTGATCAAGATGCGATAAATAAGCTTAAAGAAAGTGGAAAGGAAGCGGTTGAGGCTTCAGCAATAACATATGTTCCAGATGTAAAGGTAGATTTATTGATTCTATTCAACCCAGCAATTGACGCCAAGCTTCCAGCCAGGCACGTAAAACTAGGTGGTTTTGTTTTTTGTAATAATTGGCATGCAAGTGCTAAGCAGTTGGCAGAAAATGATGAATTTGAATTAGTCGGAATAGCCATAAATGAAAAAAATTCAAAAATAACTTTTGTCACCGGTGAGGAATCACTAGATATTTGGTCTAGTGGTATTGCAGATGTGAATGTTGATAGTGGGTTTATTTTTCAAAGAATTAAAGAAAGTCCTCAGTCTAATGAGGAAGCAATTAAAGAATATGAAGATTTAGTTGCAGAACGGGCTAGACAAACTGATGAGCTAATGAGTCGCTACAAAGAGGTTTCAATCAGTATTGACGATATTTAAACAAGCTTGTGTGATGATGTTATCATGTAGCTATGAGTGATAGTGATAAAGTAAATAATCCACGATTTTTGATAGTCCAAGTGATTGATAAGCGCGCCGATGAAGTTGCTGTTGCTAATGATTTGTCAGAGACAGAGCAGTTAATTGACACTTTTGGTGGCATAGTAATTGATAAATTTATTCAGCGACGCGAACACCCTGATCCAAATTTTTACATTGGCGCTGGAAAAGTTGATGAGCTAAAAGAGGTTTGCAAGGCAGAAAAAATAGACGTAGTTGTCATTAATGGCCAAGTCAAAAGTAGTCAGCTGTTTCGTATCGAAAAGGAGTTATGGGCAGTCTCAACTAAGATTATGGTTTGGGATCGAATTGACTTAATCCTCAATATTTTTGATCAACATGCTTCAACGACAGAATCTAAGCTGCAGATTAAGCTTGCCCGCGCTACGCACATGGGTCCTAGGATTTATGGTTTAGGTAAAACTGAGCTCTCTCGTCAAGGTGGTGGTGTTGGTACGCGCGGCAAAGGTGAAACCAACATTGAGTTTGAGCGTCGCCAAATCAAAATTGATCAGCAAAAAATCAAGCAAGAACTCAAAAAATTATTAAAGCAAAAACATTCCCGACTCAAAAAAAGAAATGAATTGGGCATTGGTCCCGTGGCATTGGTTGGTTATACCAGCGCCGGTAAAACGACTTTATTTAATGCTTTGACCGGCAAGGAAAAAGAAATGAATAAGGGTTTGTTTACAACTTTGGATACCGTGGTAGGAAAGTTAAAAACTCCTGTTTTTGATCAGCCGATTTTGGTTTCTGACACAATTGGTTTTATTAATAATTTACCTCCAGTGTTGATCGATTCATTTAAGTCTACTTTGCTTGAATCACTAGAAGCTAAGCTACTTTTGCATGTGGTGGATGCTAACGATCCATTTATTTTGGAAAAAATTGCAGTTGTTGAGGATATTCTAAGTGGTTTGGGAGCGAGACAGCCGATGATTTTAGTTTTAAATAAAGTTGATTTACTCGATGAGGCAAAGCAAGATTCTTTAAAAGAGCAAGTGAACGAATTTTTTGAAAAAAATAATGAAGAAGCTGATAAAAGTAATTTGAGATCAATTCAATTTGTCTCGGCAAAATCTGGATTTAATCTTGATGGACTTAAGGAAGAAATCGTAGGATTTTTTGAGGAGAAGAGATAAAGTGTTGATCCCGTGTCAGGATTCGAACCTAAGATAACTGATTCAGAGTCAGTTGTGATGCCACTTCACTACACGGGAGCGTTTCAAAGAAAATCCTTTGCTGACCTCAAGGCGTAATTATATACTCTACTGCTCCAATTTCCAAAATTAGTTTTTGCTATACTAAGCTATATGAAAAAATCCCCCTCCACCAGTAAGTCATCAGAAATGTCAGGTAAAAGAAATTTAGTCATGAGAGTTTACCTTTATATTTTCATGGGTATTGGTCTGGTGATGGTTTCAATTGGCGCTTTTGGTTTGGGTCAAAACATTTATAAATCAGCCCTCTTTCCTCGATACCCACTCGAATCATATAACGAAACCCGTTGTGACTATTTAGAAAATGGACCCTACCCAACTGACCCAGTCATGATGGGTAAAAATGATGCTGACACCAAAATGTTGATTGAACAAAACAAACAGCAAGCAGAAAAATGCCGTGCTTCTTTGGAAGAGGAACGAAAAATTAAAAAAGTGACTGATTTTTATAATTCATTAATTTTATTGGGAATTGGTTCAGTGTTGTTTGTCGGCCATTTGCTGGTCAACGTCAAAACTAATAATCGATGAAACATTTTGTTAATCAAGACACATATTTAACAGAGTTTAACGTTCATAAGAAGTACGCAGCGTCGGAATTGATTTTAGATTTAGTTTGGACACATTGTAATATTATTGCCGATGTCGCGATCAATTTATATCAAAAAAATAATTTAGATCCTAATGTTTATAACCTTGGAGTAGTTGTGCAAGCGGCCTTGCTTCACGATATTGGAGTGTACGTCTGTGATGGCTATGAATTTTTGACTGATCAACCTTCATTTAATAAGCCATATGTTCAGCATACTTTAGCTGGCGCTATGATCTTGCAAAAAGAAGGCTTTAGTTCTGACGTAGTTCAATCTGCTAATGTTCATGCTGGCGTTGGTTTGACGAGTGATGATATTCATAAATTTGGTTTACAACTTCCTGATGGCGACTACGTGCCCACTACCCCTGTGCAAAGATTTATTACTTACTGTGCCAAGTTCCACTCCAAAGCACCAAAGTTTAAAACTGTTGAAGATATTCGTGAGGGTTTAGGAAAATATGGCAAGGAAAAACAAGAAGCCTTCGATGCCTTGGTAGCAGAGTATGGTTCACCTGATTTAGACGACATTAAAGAAAAATATAATTCTTGGCACCAAGGTTTTGCTTATGAAGTGGCAAAAGCTACTAATGTTGGCAATCTCCATGAAGCTGGACCAGAGCTTAATTCGGCAGGAATCGCAGTGACCAAATAAATTGCTTTCTTCATAATTGGAAAATTATCACTCAAACATTTTTTTGGTGCGCATTAGCTTGTGTTGCTTTTGTGCAAAACGATGAGCTTCATCGCGTACTTGTCTAAGTAGGTTTAATGAGGGATGTTTGTCATCTAGCTTGAGGATTTTCCAATCAATTTGCAATCGACCATTTTTTCCTTTGGTTACATTAATTGGCAAAACCAAGCGATCAGGATTTTTTTCTAAGCCAATTACTGGCAAGCCCCATTGCCAAACAGATAATACCGATCTGACTTGTCCTCTACCTCCGTCAATCATGACCAAACTCGGCTTACCCCATTCTGGGTGTTTTTGGCGTCTGGTCAAAGCTTCAGCTAACATTGCGAAGTCATTGGGAGTGTTGAGGCTTTTAATATTGAAAAGGCGATATTCATCGGTATCAGATTGTGCGTCAACAAAAGTCACCATGGAAACAGCGGGGTTGGTGCCTTGAATATTACTGACGTCATAGCCTTCAATTCTAGTCATGGGCCAAGTTTTTGGCACACCCATATAATCTTGGAGAATTTTAGCTAGTCTGACTGCGCCTTCTAAATTTTGACTCAGTTGTAATTGGGGTAAAACTAAATCTGGTGAAAGGCGTTTTTTGGTGACATCGTCAATTAAATCAATTTGCTCTTTGAAAATTTGGGCTTTTTCAAATTCTTCATTTTGCGCTGCTGCGAGCATTTCTTTTTCCAAATTTATAACCACCTGTTTCTTCTTGCCGCGCAAAAATAAAATTAAATTTTTCAAATTAACTTGATAGTCTTCCTTAGAAATTTCGCCAACACAAGCTCCTGAGCACAAATCAATATGTCGATAAAAACAGGCTCGACCGCCATCGGGATTTTGACACCACTTGAAAATTTTTCTGACAATTTTCAAAACTTCTTTGGTTTTGAAAGCTGAAGGAAATGGTCCTAAAACTGTACCCTTGGGATTTTTTTTGACGACTTCTTTTTTGCGCAAAGTTAAAACGCGGGGAAATTCTTCATCGGTGATATGAATATAAAGTGGAGTTTTGTCATCTTTGAGTAAGATGTTGAATTTGGGCTGATGAGTGCGGATAAGCTCTGCTTCAACGAGCAACGCTTCTAGTTCACTTTCCAAAACTTGAAACTTTAAGGTCGCGGCACTAGTTACCAATTGTTTGATACGACTATTATGTCTACCAACTTGGGTATAAGAATGAACGCGGTTACGAAGTTTTTTGGCTTTACCGACGTACAGGACGTCGCCGTCTTTGGACAAAAACCAGTAAACTCCCGGCAAGTAGGGCAACTGTGACCAATCCGGCTCCCAAGCCAAGCGCGACGACAGGGTTTTCGAGTCTGCTGAGCTCGTTGGGGACAACGGTGATGGCGACAGTGGTTGTTTGGTCATGATAATTTAAATTTATTGTATCTCGTCGAGGCCAGAAAAAGCCGTCTGCATAAGCATTTATTTTAACTTCTTTTTTCTCAAATGGCATGATGGAATTGATCTCATAATCGTTTGGTACGCTCAACTTAGTTCGGCCATCTTGTGGCAATAGTGACAAGGTTTGATGATAAAAAGCTTGTCCCGTGCGATTAAAAATAAACAATTTAGTTGTTCCTGGAATAGGGAAACCTAATAAAGTTTGATTTTCAATTTTGAATTCAAAATCAGGTTTGGCACTGATAAACTGGTTGGCAAATTTAACCTCAATGTCTTTGGATTTGTCTTGGTTAGTAAGTTTATACGAACCTGCCGGATAAGGTTGCTCGCTGGAAAGACCATTGATAGCAAATACCACGTGATTTAAGTCAAATTGATTGAAATAGTCAACGCCACCAGAAGTTTTTTCCCAAGTTGGATCAACGCTTACCCAGGTATTTTTTTCTGCATCATAATACTCTGGCCAAGCATGAAGAACATCTTCTACAAAGCTTAGTGGTCTTAAAAGATCGTTCTGGGTATTGGCATAGCCAGTTAGTCGACGAGCCGGGACGTTTTTGGCCCGAGCAAAAGTGATGAAGAGATCAGTAAACTCTTGGCATAAGGCTCGATCGGGGGTTTTAAGTGCTTGTTCTGCTCCTAATCGTTCCACTTCCCCATTAATATTGTCAAAATCATAATTAAGATGTTTGACCACGTAATCATAAGCTTCTTTGAGAGTGTCGAATTCTGGAATCAGTTTATTAATATTGCTGCTGCCGACTTGCCAATAGCTTTGTGAGCTTAGCCAATCTTGGTTGGGACGGGTAAAGGGAGTGTTTGAATCTGGCGTTAAAGATACTTTGACTAGTATATGAGCATTCACAATCGTGGCACTGTTGGGTTCAAGTCTGTAGGTGGCAATCCAATTGCCGTCAGCATCGGTTTTCATCACGCTTGGCGTAGGTTCTAAAAGTTTGTAGTCAACTTTCTGCCATGGTGTGTCTGGTGGCAAGGCAATTTGGCTAATCTTGGCGGTGTTGGTGGGATTGTCTAAGGAGTACTTAATATTAAATTCATAAATTTGAGTGTCACCAAAAATAAGTGAGGCGCTATTGCCGTTGAGGTTGTCGAATCTGGTCAGAATTGATTTGCCATCACTATTTAGTTGAGTCTGGTAGTTGTTGGGGTTGGCTCGAGTGGGTAAGCCAAAAGCTAAAGGCGAAATAATCTGGACGCTTTGACTATCAAATTCATCGTCACTGGCCTGCTGAGGAATAATAACCTCTAGAACCTGTCCACTGATATTAGCTACATCTGGGTTTTGGTAGGTAATGGTGAAGTCTCTGGATTTATTTTGACCAACTATTTGATCTGGGAAAGTGATGCCAATGTTGGTTTGATTATTATTTTTAACAACTTCTTTGGAAATTTCTTCGCCGGTGTTATCACGAATAACGACGTTGTCGATTTTTGATGAACTGAGCTTCAAGCCATATTGCTTGATAAATAAGGTGGGATTGAGGTTGGTAATTTGAAAGTGGTGAGAAACTTTGACATCGCCATTATTAGCAATGGTGTAGGTAGTATCGAGATCAACGGAAAAGTTTTTTTCTTGTGCCTGAATTGTGGTAGGAAAAATTATAGCAACTAAGCTTAAAAGTATTAGCCAACTTAATTTTCCAAACAAACGAAGCATATCTTCATTTTAACGAAAAACTGCCCGTGTGTCTTGGAGAGTTCGATCTGGTAGAATGTGACTTATGCAAGAATCCATCAAAAGAATTATTGTGACGGGCGGATCTGGTTTCCTAGGTCGCCATTTGCTTCGAGCTTTAACTAAAGCTGGATACCAAGTCAAAAACATTGATTTAAGACCTAATCCAGAATTTGAAACTGTAATTGCTGATGTTCGAGATAAAGAAAAAATGCTCGAAGAAATTAAAGATGCTGATTTAGTTTTTCATCTGGCTAGTTTGATTGAGGCTGGTGAATCTGTCAAAGAGCCGCAAAAATATATTGACTACAACCTTGATGGCACTCTTAATATTTTGGAAGCTATGAGAATTAATGGCATTAAGACCATGGCCTTTTCTTCAAGCGCCGCAGTTTATGGCGAGCCAGTGCGTGTACCTATTCATGAAGATGATCGAACTATGCCCATCAATCCTTATGGCATGACTAAATTAGCTATGGAAGCTTTGCTATCTTCCTACGTCAACTCACATGGTATGACAGGCATTGCCCTTCGCTACTTCAATCTCTATGGACCAGAGGAGCATCATGAACCAGAATCTCATGCTTTGCCAAGGTTCATTAAGCAGATTTACAACAATGAAGAAGTGACTGTTTGGGGTAGTGGTGAACATCAACGTGACTATATTCATGTTGGTGACATTGTCGACGCCCACCTTAAAGCAATTTCCCTAGCTGAGTCACAACCAGGCAAATATCACTACTTCAATATTTCCACCGAAAAACCAGCTTCAGTAGCAGAAATTGTTGGTTTTATCGAAGAAGCGATGGGTAAAAAAGCTAATATTAAAAATTTCCCACCAAGACCAGGAGATCCTTTGCTTTTATATGCTGATGCTTCCAAGGCAAGAGAGCAATTGGGATGGACTTCCCAAGTAGAATTGCGAGCTGGTATTAAGGAGATGGTTGAATATTTTGTTAAATATTGGCAGAAAGCAGCTTAGTTTATGGCGAGAAGAATAATCTTAGCTTCTGGTTCTAAGCAACGTAAACTACTTTTTCAAACTCTAGGATTGGAGTTTGAAATTATTCCCGCTGACATTGATGAAAAAGCAGTTCCCTACTCAGATTTAAAATCTCGAGCTGCCAATATTGCCAGAGCTAAAGCTGAGTTAGTGGCAAAAAATAATCCTGACGCGATTGTGATCGCCGCAGATACTTATTGTGTGCAAGATGATAAGGCTTTGGAAAAGCCTCAAGATTTAGAAGAGGCTAAAAAAATGGTTCGTCTTTTGTCAGATAGTACTGCCATTGCCTACTCAGGTTATTGTTACCTTGATGCTAGTAATGGCATTGACCTCTCAGGTGTTAGTGAGACCACCGCCAAATTCCGACCGCTGTCTGAGGCGTTTATTAACCGTTATGTAGCCAACAATCCTGTTTTGAGTTGGTCGGCGGCTTTTTCTCCTGCATACCATGAAGGCATGTCTTTGGTTGATCAAATCAGTGGTTCTTTTACTAGTTTTACGCACGGTTTACCGCTCGAAGTATTGGTGCCACTTTTACAAAGGTCAGGCGTCGAAGTTTAATATTTTCCTCGAGTACTTATCCCCTAGTTATTTATTATAGGTTGACTTTTTGATCTACTAATGCTATAATATGTGTGTCTTTTATATGTAAAAGATACATTGAAAAAGGCAGTTCCTTAAAATATCCGAAGAATTTATTTTTTTGTTTTTGTGGTCACACTGAGTGTTTTTCTGTTAAATCATTTAACAGTCGAATATTGAGTGTGGCCTCAAAACCACCGTGGCCTGGCCACGTCTCGCTAAACCTCAATTTTCAATGAAAGGTCAAGGGTAAGACAATGGCAGCAGCACAGAATGTTTCTTCGGAAAAACGTGAAAGTTTCGATTTCGGCAAGTTCGTGTCGGATGTGGTCAGCAAGCTCCCCGCCCGTGATAAGGTGGCGGCTCGTCTCAACAAGATTGACCTCGTTCTGACCCCCTTCTACGCAGTGCTGATGGCATGGGCAACCTACGCCATTGGTATCAATTTTCTTCGCTTCGGTCCTACCGACGTGGAGAGCCTGAACTATTTCGTCAGCCTGTACGCTGGACTGAGCCTCGTTGCCTTCGCTATCGTTCTGGTCGCCCTCTTCGAGAGTGTGCGCCGCAATGAAATCGGAGACATGGCGAAAGTCATCGCAGCCATCGCTATCAATTATGTGGCGATGCGTTACAACGGTACATGGCTTATGATGGTGCTGGCGTATGGCTTCGGCTTCTCGCTGGCGCACTCTGCATCCCGGAACGGTAAGTTAGACTGGACACCGTTGGTCGCGTTCAACGCTTCCTTCATCGGTCTGGCGACCCAGATTTTTGGTTTCGCCGCCGCGTCCGTAGTCTGGCCCGTGCTGGTGGGTGTCGTGTTTCAGGCAGTAGAAGTTTTCCGCAATCAGGATTACCGCGCCGTAAGGCTGGCGGTGCCGGGGATGGTTATTGCTGTTCTCGGTCTGGTCTTGACCATGAATCCCGTGCTGTGGATTTTGCTGGGGGCTTTGGTCAGCTTCGTTGTCGCTCCAACCGCGTTCAAGCTCTATGAGAGCAAGCACGCGAAACTGGAAGATACGGTCAAAAGCTGTGCCACTCCCTGCGCCGATTTCGACAATGGCATGAAGAACCTGCGGACAAACGCTGAAGCAGCAATGCTGACGCTCGTTTCGTCCTGCCTGTTTATCATCGTCATGGTCATGTTCTCGTAATGACTTTCACGGTCAACACAACGTAGGGCGCCTTCAAAGCGCCCTCGTTCTGTATTTAGAGACAAATTTATTGAATTTTTACCTGACTATTGATGAAGTGGAAGTGGTCCAAAACAGTTTTTGTTTCTGGCAACACTCCTTTGACAATGAAATCGTTGCCAAATAACTTTGGTAACAAATCATTTTCTTTGGAGAATAAACTCTCTTTGAACATCATTTTTGCTTCAACTGAGCCAATCCACAATGCCTTATAGGGATTATTTTCTACCACTACATTACTAAGGTTTTCCTTAGTCAAAATGTTTTTGAATTGCTCTGGAACCTGTTGTGGTTTTTGATCCAAAGTTTCAGCATTGATTTGGTAGAAAAGTTTACCCTTTTTATCAGGTCCAACGGTGGCTGATAAATCAGCTTCTTGGTTGATTAAAGCTAAAGTTGAACTATTCACAAAATGGAAATTATCAACCATTGAGTTGGTGGGTTTGAGAATTCCTACGACTTTGACTTTTGGCAAGCCAAAAAAATTATTCAACTCGTCCCCCACTTTGTTAATTAATTTTTCTTCAATCATCATTTGCGCTTCATTGGCACCGATGATAATTTCGTTGTCATTTAAGTTTCCTTGACCTTGGTTGAATGGCAAGCTGATTAACTCTTCTTTTTCGACCGCCAAAAATAGTTTTGGTGCTTTATCTAAGTAAGTTATTTTGCCTTGTGAATAAGCAAAAATTTGATTAGCCGCTTTGGTAATTTTAGGATTAACAACAGCACTACTCATTTCACTACTATTCATTTGACTACTAAATTTGGCAAATTCCACAAACATTAAACTGAAAACAACAATCATGATGATTGGTGCGACCATAGATATATAGTTTTTGCGGTTTGGCTTGTATAAGCGCAAGAGTAATGAGTTGGCCACTACTGAGACAGAACTTAATGCCATGGCTAATCCAGCTAATTCTGGTTTAAGCACTAATCCAAAGGCAACAAAGAGTCTGGCGGCAATTGGAATACCCATGACGTTATACAAAAGGGCAAAGAATAAGTTTTGTTTAATTTTGCCAATCGTTTCTTTTGACAAGTTGATGGCGTGAACAACATCATTAAGATCATTTTTAATAATGACAATGCCACCTGTCTCCATGGCTACGTCGGTGCCTGAGCCCATAGCGATACCTAGCTCGGCTTGAGCTAATGCTGGCGCGTCGTTAACGCCATCACCTACCATGGCTACTATATGTCCTTGCGATTGAAGTTTTTTTACTTCATTGACTTTATCTTTTGGTAAGACTTCTGCTAATACATTGGTGATGCCGACTTGTTTGGCGATCGCTTCTGCTGTTCTTTTGTTATCACCGGTAATCATATAAATGGCTAAGCCCATTTTTTGAAGTTTTTCGATGGCTGCTTTTGAGTTTGGTTTGACGGTATCGGCAACAGCGATTAAACCTTCAATTTGTTTTTTGTTGGCCAAAATCATGACGGTTTTGCCTTGATTTTCCAGTTCATGAATTTGAGCATCAATTTCTTTGGTTGAATGTTTGAGGTATTCAGCAATCAATTTTTTATTACCAAAATAATAAGTTTGATTATCGATTTTGGCAGTGACACCATGGCCAACAATTGCTTCAAAATCAGAAACTTTTTTGAGATCTAATTTTAAGCTTTGAGTTTTTTGATAAATGGCTTCAGCCAATGGATGCTCAGATTGTTTTTCTAAACTCCCAACAATAGTTAAGAGTTGTTTTTCATCTATTTTTTCTAAACTGATGACATCGGTAACACTGGGTTTACCAACAGTAATGGTGCCAGTTTTATCAAAAATGACAGCCGTAATTTTGCAAGCTTGTTCAAGTGGTTCACCACCTTTGACTAGAATGCCATGTTCAGCACCTTTGCCCGTGCCAACCATAATGGCCGTAGGCGTAGCTAATCCCAATGCACATGGACAGGCAATAACGATGACAGCTGTAAAAGCCATCAATGCTGTTGATAAGGTTGCACCTAAAACAAAGAACCAAACCACAAAAGTAAGAATGGCGATGATAATAACAGCCGGAACAAACCAAGCAGAAATTCGATCGGCCAAATCTTGAATTGGTGCTTTGGAGCCTTGGGCTTCTTCAACTAATTTAATGATTTGTGCCAAGGTAGTTTCACTACCAACTCTCGTGGCGGTGAATTCAAAACTACCAGTTTTGTTGATGGTGCCACCAGCAACTTTGTCGCCGGCCTGTTTGGCTACCGGTAAACTTTCGCCGGTCAACATTGATTCATCGACTGACGATGAGCCTTTGGTAATTTTGCCATCGACAGGAATTTTTTCTCCCGGTCTAACCAAAATTACATCGCCAACTTTAACTTCATCGATCGGAATATCTGTAGTTTTATTGCCTCTCACAACTCTAGCTGTTTTTGCTTGAAGTCCCATTAGTTTTTTAATGGCAGTTGAAGTTTTACCTTTGGCTTTAGCTTCCAAAAGTTTTCCCAAAATCACGAACGTGATTAGGAAAGCAGCGGTTTCAAAATATAGTTCGGGAATTTTTGCGCCTTCAATACCAATAACCGATTCAGTGATAAAAGCATAACGAAGGAAATTGAATAAGCTATAAAAATAGGCCACCGAAGTGCCAATAGCAATCAAACTATCCATGTTAAAAGTTTTCATCCGTAAGGCAGACCACATGCCTTGGTAGAAACTTTTACCAACAATGAATTGAATTGGGGTAGTAAGGATTAAAGAAATAATGCCTACATAGGGCAAAAGCAGTTTAGCGCCAAAAAAGTTGGGCACAAAATCAAAAATCATGAAGTAAGCCATGGGCAAACTCAAAATCAAACTAAAGATAAATTTTTGCAGTTGGTTTTTTTCTTCGTGATGGTGATGGTGAGCTGAGTCAGCTTCAATTTGTTGAACGTTGTCACCTAGTTCCTGTGCATGGTAACCAGCTTTTTTGACAGCCTCAATAATCGTTTCTGAGTTGGTGTCATTTTCTGCCACAACCTGCGCTTTTTCATTAGCATAATTAACATGCGCTTCTTTAACTCCAGGAACTTTTTTAATTGAAAGTTCAACTAGACTGGCACATGAAGCACAGTGCATACCGTGAATTGCATAGCGTTTGGTTGCTGGCATAGTTTCCTTTTATATTTTTTGTTTTTTAATTTGTGACTTCGATAATGCCGGTGGCCATACCCATCCAGCAGCTAAAACGAAACTTGCCGGTTTTGGTTGGGGTAAAAGTTTTAACAGAAGTTTGACCAGGACTCAGTCTAATTTCCCCGTCAAAGAAGTCTTTGGCAATCACGGCATTAGTACAGCCGGAAGCACCATTGTCGGTAATTCTCCACTCCACCGGTTGGTTAACTTTGACTTTAATGTAGTCTGGTTCGTAACCACCGGCGGTAGCGGACATTTCGACGATTTGTTTTTCACCTGCCTGTGTTGGACTGGTGAAAGTTGAATCTTGTTTGCTATTAATGAAATAGGCTGAGAAGTTTGGCCAACCTAAAACATTAAAAGCAGAATTGATATTAAAAAGTGAGAACAAAATGATAAGTAAACCAGCGACTTGTGAGAAAAATCTAGTGACGTGGGGTCGTTTATTAAACATTAAGCTAGACAAGCCGATGAATAACAAAATTGGTGCAGTACCTAAGGCAAAAGCTAACATGATCAGGGCGCCGCGGATGGGGTCGCCAGACAGTAGTGCGATTCCTTGAGTGGTGATGGTAAAACCACATGGTAGTAGAACGGTGCCGGCGCCCATCAAAGCAGGCATTAACCGACCAGAAAAGTTTCTTTGATCAGCAAGGTTGCGAGTCAAAACTTTTGGTAGTTTTGGTTGGAATTTATTGGCCCACTCTACTCCCAACATTTGCAAAGATAAGACCACCATCAAAATAGAAACAAAAATTGTGATTAGAGCAGAAAAGGAAATAGAAATTTGGAAAACATTTCCTAATGATCCCAAAAGAAATCCTACTAAAGTGTAAGAAACTAGTCTGCCTAAATTAAATAAAATTTGTGGTTGAAGTTTTTCTGTCAGACTATTGGAAGTTTGATAGAGTTCAGCCCATTGTTTTGACATTGATAAAACAATTCCGCCAACTAAAGCTGAGCAGGTGGAAAAACCAGCAATTACACCAAAGGCGATAAATGCAAACAGTGAAGATTCGGCATTTACACTAAGTGCAATTGCTCCTGAGCTAGAAAATTTCAAAAAAGCACCAAAAATAATTGCCACAATAGTGAGGGCTGGCAACAACTGCAGCATTCGACTAAAGTTCCAAATGATTTCTCCATCACTTGTGACTTGGAAAAATGGTTCAGCTTTTTGTGTTCTTTCATCTTTAGAATCATAAAAAGTGTAACCATCTTTTTTGAATAATTTGTTTAGCTTATTTGGGTTTGGAGCATCTCCGGTAAATTCAATTAAGACTGATTTATCTTTTTGTGAAACTTCAACTGATTTAATATTTTCTTTTTCTAGAAGTTTATTTTCAATCAAAAGTTCGCATGATGCGCAGTGCATGCCTTCAACAAAGTACTGTTTTTCTGAGCAGAGGTTTTTTTCTGACATGGGAATTAATTGCTGTATTTCTCAGGATTGTCTTTGAATCTGTGCAGGCATCCTTCAGCGCAAAAGTAATAATTAATATTTTTATAATTAGTTGAATAACTGGCAATTTTGGGTGAAAGTCTCATGCGGCAAACTGGATCTTGAACGATGGGTAAAAGTTTTTCAAAGTCATCACACATGGCTTTGGCGGTTTTTTTGTCAGAAATATCTTTAATCAAAACTTCTCTGATTAAATCAGAGGCTAATAAATAATTGGGATGAGTGATGTGATAGAAAACTTCTTTGCCTTCTTTTTTGGTACAGACAATTTTGGCTGCACGAAGTATAGAAAGGTGCTGACTCAAATTGGCTTGGGGCAAATTTAACATCTCAATCATTTGATTGACGTTAACTGTTTGGTCGCGAAGTAAATTAAGAATTTCCAGCCTTTTGGGATTGGCTAGGGCTTTAAGAACGTTGGCGTGAATTTCAAAAATCTGAGAATACATATTCGATATATTGAATATATTCTCTTGTTAATAAAAAAGCAAGGGTGATTTTTTGATCTAGTAATTTGCTGATTCTCCGGTTAAAATAGCGTTCTTGTTAAGCTAAAGCAAATTGATGACCGAGTTGATCATAACTTTTAGAGAAACTTTAGAAGCCTCATTAATCGTAGGAATCGTTTTAGCATATCTTTCCCAAACAAATAGACAGTTTTATAACAAAATAGTTTTCTTGGCCGTTGGCGCTGCTTCTTTGCTTAGTGCAATTTTGGCTATTATTTTCAATAATTTTTTAGGTGGTTTTACTGGCCGCACTGAGGAGATCTTTGAGGGTTTAATCATGATTGCTGCTTCTATTATGGTTTCTACAATTGTGATTTGGATGATGAGGCAAAGTCATAGTTCAGGGCAGATTAAAAAACAAGTAGATTCTCATCTGGAAAAAAGCCAAGCGTTTGGTTTATTTGGTTTGGTATTTTTATCAGTTTTAAGAGAAGGTGTAGAGGTGGTTTTGTTCTTGGGAGCCAAAAGTTTGATGAGTACAGAAAATTTTGGCTTTGCCTTATTAGGCATGTTGGTGGCAATTATAATTGGCTTGCTGATTTTTAAAGTCGGTGTCAAAATTAGCTTGAAACCTTTCTTTATGTTTTCAAGTATTTTTCTTATTTTGTTTGGAGCAGGTTTATTTGCTCATGGCATTCACGAATTAGAAGAAGCAAAGCTGGTTAATCCTGTAGTCGAACACGTTTGGGACATTGGTAGATTTTTGAGCGAAAGTAAAGGTTTTGGTTTGTTCTTGAAAGATATTTTTGGCTATAACGCCAACCCTTCGCTTACGGAAGTTGGCTCTTATATTTTTTATCTTAATGCTCTTTATCTTTATTACCTATTAATTAGTAAAAGAACATCACTATGAATGATCAAAAAGTTCTTCTTCATGTAGTTTGTGACTATGCCCCAGCTGGCATGGAATTTGGTGAGATTACCACTCGCTTGGATCACGATTTGGCTAATCCAAGTAACGTGAGAATTCATACAACTTCAGTTCCATCTTTGGATACGATGGCCGTAGGTTTTGTGACCGCGCAATATGCTTTGGCACCATACAATGGCCGTATGGTTATTTATGGCAACGCTGCTCCTCGCCGTAGTTCTGATAAAGCTACCACCAATAATATTGACCACGGTATTAAATACGCTAAATTGAAAAATGGCGTGGAAATTATTAACGTTAACTCAGAATTTGCTTTCGGTTTCATGAAAGATCAGATTGTTGAGTTTTATAACATTGATTGTCCAAATAGTGGATCTCAGTTCCGCTCTCGTGATTTTTTCCCAGAAAGAGTGGCTAAATTAATCAATGGCGACAGAAGTGTCTTAACTGAAAAACTTAATATTGATGATATTCCTGAGGTACCCAATAACTTAGTTGCTTGGACTGACGGTTTTGGTAATATTAAAACCTCCATGAGACTTTCTGATTTGCAAAAACTTGGTTTTGAATCGGGCGAAAGTGTTCAAGTGATTTTGAACGGTGTTTCTATGGTTGGTGTAGTTGGGGTTGGCGGCTTCAGTGTTGATCGCGGTGTTTTGGCTGTTAACATCGGCTCTTCTGGTTACGATGATCCATTCATTGAACTCTTCCTTCGTGTTCACCACATTAGTGAACAAGCTGCCGCAGTAAGATTTAATTATCCAGAGGGTGGTACGCCATTTGAGCTAAAAAAATTAGCTAGATAATTTTAAGTTGAAATTAATGATGATGCCCGCCGTGATGGTGGGCATCTTTTTTTGACTCATCTTCAGGATCAAGTTTAGTTTTAGTGAAAACATAGGCGGCTAAGGCAGTTGCGAGTGGTGCAGCAAAAATCAAACCAATACTGCCAACCAGCATTTTGACAATTTCCTCTGCCACCAATTCAAATTCTAAAATATCAATGAAGCCTTTGTTTGAGCCAAAGAAAAGTAAAAGCAGCGGCAATGAGGCTCCGGCATAAACTAAAACTAAAGTATTAACCATTGATGAAATATGATCTTGGCCGACCTTCATACCTTTTTGGAAAAGTTTTAAAAAGCCAATGGCAGGATTGGTTCTTTTGATTTGTTCGACAACGGAAGCTTGACCAATGGTCACGTCATCTAAAATACCTAGTGTGCCAATGATAATTCCGGCCAATAGTAAGCCCTTAATATCAATCGTGCCATGTCTTTCGATTTGTAGGAATCCTGCTTCCTCGCTGGCAAAGCCGGTCAAATAGGTCTGTTTGATAAAAATGAGAGCTAAGGTGCCAGTAAAAGCCAAAGAAATTAGGGTGGTAATAACACCGACATGAGTCTTTTTGTTAATACCGTGAGAAACGTAAAAAGTGGCGGGGATAATGACGGCTGCACCGATGAGTGTAGAAATAACCGGATTGTAACCATTAATAATCATAGGAATAATCTGGTAAAAAATTACCAAAAATGAAATACAAAGTCCCACTAAAGACATCATGCCCCAAATTTTTCCGATGGCTAAAACAGCGATAATAAAAAGAAGTGTTAATCTAATTAGTCCATGTCTCTTGATTTTCCCTTGAATAATAAACTCTGGTTGTTCACTTCCATCGAAGTAGCTTAAACGAATTTTATCGTTGGTTTTGTAGTTTTCATATTGAGCGGTAATATCCACACCTGCGCTCGAATTTTTAACCAAGAACACTTGGTCTTTGTATTCTGAGTTGGTTAATTTCACTTCTAATTGCTGATATGGAACCAGTTCGCCATTAAACGATTCTTTGCCTGTTTCTTTGACCTTAATGACCACGCCTTCTGCACTCACAGGTTCTGCTAAAGGCTCTGTGGTTTGTGCAAATGCCTGACTTTTGAAGCCAATTAATATGGCTACACAAGTGAAAAAAATAAATAGGTTTTTTTTGAAACTTTGAAAAGTCATGCTTTATTTATTTTAACATTTGCCAAACTTATAGCCAGTTAAGTAGTTTTTGAACGATTTTGGTTTGTTTTTGCAAGCGCTTTTTTGTCCAGACGAATTGACTGTTTTTATATGCAGAAGGTCTGGTTTGAAAAAATAAAAATGCCTTGCCTAATTTTTTAGTCAAAGTGCTGACATAGCGTCTTTTTGCTAAGAGTGGTTTTAATCTTTTGGCGCTTAGAATATCCAAGTCATCAATGTCTCGAAGGATCTTAGCTTCAATTGTTTTTAAGGGAAAAAATTGAAATTGTGAATGCTTGCGAATGGCGTAGCCAATTTTTTTAAGGGTTGCTGAAGGCAGGTGATGTTTGTTGTGGTGGTAAAAAATTTTGAGGGAACCAATACCTTCATAAACCTGATAATAAAATAGTTTGATTGGGTTGAGTGATTGGCGTCTCCCCTTCCAAACATCATGCCAACAAATGGCCGGCAAAAGAATAGAAAAATCAATTTTTTCTTGGTGCTTTTTTAAAAATATTTCTAAATGTTTGAGGAGCCTGCCGATATGATGGTGGTCATGAATTGGATCGGGGCTTTGTGCCATTAACTTTTCTCCAGTTTTACAAATGGCAATAATTTTTTTGGACAGTTTGATTTGGGGATGGTTTTGTAAAAACTTTTCTATATACATCAACAAACCATATCTTAAGTGAAATTATCAAAAATAGCAAAACCTGCAAAAAGAGGGTCGTTGATAGACCCTCTTTTTTCGTAATGAATGCTACTTCAATTTTTCCGGTGGGAAGCGTTGGTCGAGGCTGCCTCTGCCTCTAGTATTGAGGGTAATACCCCCATTTTCCGCATAAGCTGTCATCACTTGCCACACGCTCTTCGCTTTGCTCAGAGATTCAATCGGATATGACAGTCGCCAAACAGTTATTGTGTGTTCAAAGTTGGCAACGCCACTCGTAATCAAATTCTGCAAAACCAGAATTTTGAAGTTGAGATATTTCTTCTCTCGTTCTGATTTCCCTGCCTTTCTTGCTTGGTATTCGTCCATCAGCAATTTGAGTTGCTTGACGCGATACGCCGGCACTCTGGGCAGGACGATATCTGGATACGCGACCATGTCAAAAATCTCCTTAAATGACTATTCGGTCGAAGCATTCAGTACTGATTATAGGCTTTATCTTGAGTAAAGTCAAATGTTATAGGATTAGAGTGGCTGAGACCCGGCAATTTCTTCCATGCCCTTAAGATCCATTCTTATTTTTCTAGGAGTAACCATCAAAACGATAATAGAAACTACCATCAAAATCATCGCAAACAGCCCCATTGTTCTTCCATAGCCAAGAATATCAGCGGTAAATCCAGCAAGGATTGGGCCTATGATGTAGGCAATACTAGATGCTGAACTTCTTAGTCCAACTAAATCGTTTTCATAGCCATCAATCCTAGCAATATAATCTTCGAAAACAGCTTCAATTTCTGGGTAATCAATGGAAATAAATAGAGCGCCAATCAAAACGAAGATGGTTAGTAATGGACTGCCTTCCCCCAAAATGAAAGCACCTCCGCCCATAATGGCAGAGCCAATGACGGCAGAGACAAAGGCAATTCTTTTTTTGCTGACTTTGGGACTAATTTTTTGAATGATGAAAGGTGTTAAAAGCGAAGGTAATGTATAAGCAGGGAGCAACAGAGCTCCTAGCCAACTATGCTCGACAATTTCTTCTGAAATCAAAGGGCCAACAGTCCAAAAAGATGTATCTAAAATTACGAGCGCTAAGAAAAAAATGTAAACTGGCCAGATTCTCTTTAATAAAAGTTTCCATAAACGAAGCTCTACTTTGAAAGTCCGGCCAGCTAGGATTTCGGTTGGTCGCTCATGTTTTTTACTGATGAATTGTAGGATCAAAAAGAAAACTCCTGCCACCATCAAACTAGCAATGACTGCTCCAAGCATCAAGCCTCGAGAGTGACTAAGAAAAATGCCTGCTGCAACTGGACCAACCATAAATGCAAAAGCATGAACTGCACTAACTACACTCCACGCTCTGGCGTGCTGGTGAGTATCGACGGTTTGATGAATAAAGTTGAATTGGGAAAAAGCAGAAAACTCATAATAAACTCCCCAAATAGCCATGGCCGCAAAATAAGTTAAAGTCATTGCTGGCAGCATCAAAAAAGTGAGCGGGAAAAGTGTGGCTAAAATAATCAGCCATTTTACAAAGAAGCGATAGTCGTAGTGTGGAAAAAACTTAGAAATTAGCAGATCTGCAACTAAACCAACTGCAGATGAGCTACTCAAAACCAATCCCATTAAAAAAGCATCTTGGAAGTGATTTTCAATTTCCACAGGTGAGAAATAAGACATGATGGCGTCACTAAAGGAGAAGAAGAAAACAATCATGCCAAAACAAAGCATATAAATCGATTGTTTTGACCATGAAGAGCGAACAAAAGGATTTGCCATAGGATAAGAATATCCTATGCTAGTTCTTTGACGCGAGCAAGAAGGAGGTCAAGCGCAACGTTGTTATGACCGCCTTCGGGCACAATAATATCTGCATAGCGCTTACTAGGTTCGACAAATTCTAAGTGCATTGGTCTGGTGAATTTTTTGTATTGATCAACGGTAAACTCAAAAGTTCTGCCTCTTTCTTTGATGTCTCTTTCAATTCTTCTTAAAACTCTAATGTCTGGATCGGTATCAACAAAAACTTTTAAATCTAGCATATCTCTTAGTTCTTTGTTTTCAAAAAGTAAGATTCCTTCAATGATGACGACTTTAGCTGGGGTAATATTTTCGGTTGTTTTTAACCTAGTATGGTGAGAGAAGTCATAGGTTGGCTTTTGTACGCTCTGGTTTTTGGCCAACTCTTTGAGATGTTTGACTAATAAATCAGTTTCTAAAGAATCAGGATGATCGTAATTGGTCTTCTCTCTTTCACTCATCGGCAAATGGTCTTGATCTCGGTAGTAATCATCATGAGAGATACATAAAACGGAGTGGTTTTTTAAAACCTTGGTGAGATTGGCTACCACGGTGGTTTTACCAGAACCACTGCCACCTGTTACACCAATGAAGAAAGGCTTTGACATCAAAGCATTTTAGCACGATCAAAACTGGCGGTAAATTTACCTATTTACTGATACTTTTTCTAAGTAAAAATAGCTCTTTATCATACTTCGTCATACCAAATGACTTGAAATTTTATGTTAAAAAATGTTGAAAAATATCAGGGACATAGTCTGGAAAAAACAACGGCTTATCCATTCAAAGAAATTATTAAAAACTCTGAAACTTTGCCAAATGGAGTAATTATTTCTAGGATGCCAGCCGAAGTTAGTGCTCCTCATCGGGTGTTTATGGCTCAGATGGTAGCGGCTCAACTTGGTCCATCCGTTTTGACATATCCGAATATTCCGATTAAGGCAGTGCATGAGGCTTTGCTTCAAACTGGAGTGGAGGGTCTACCCTACTATGTTAATTCTTGTCCAGAAATTGACGATTTATTGCTGGGACGTCATGCAGATCATAGAACAGAGGCAGATCATGTTGGTGACACTTATTATTTTGATGTGAGTAGGGCAGGTATTTACGGCGCATTCAATCGAAGTTTGGGGTACATTGCTCATGCTGAAAAAAAAGTCAGAAATAGCTTTGATGATGTTAACCAAAGTTGGGTGAAACAATATGGGGTAGGAGTTTGTGCTCCACTAATTTCATTTGAAAACTTAGTCAAATATGCGCGTGATAATGAGGCGAGAGCTTACGCAATTCCAGTCACTTCAATTGCAGAATCTTTGCAAGTTGTTTCGGCAATGTTCCCTTTGGCAGCTTTAGAAATCATGAAAGTTTTGCAAAATGATTCGTGGGTTGGCGGCAATGGCTCTTTACGAGCTAAAAAATCATCACGACTTTACGAGTCGTTAGCCAAATTTATTAGAGAGAAAAATAGTGCCTATGCACTTAATCAATTAATTTTTGGCCAAGCTGGATTAGACCAATTGATTAACTATTATATGGAAAATGTTGAAGAGAATTTTTACCTTGGGAGTAGCGCTGATGAAATTACAAGAAACTTCGTGGAGCGAACACTGATTAGCCGCTCTCCCCATTCCCACCCATCCAATGGTCATCAGGCGGACGTTTCTGAAGTTGTGGTTAGGAGTTTAGATCGTCGTCTTAGTCCTATTCCTTGGGAAGCAATGGTTATTTTGGGTGACGGACAATCGACCTTTGAGCAATTGGTAAAAACTGCCAATTTACTAAAGTCAGCCCAGCCAATGATGGAGGTGGTGCTTATTTGCAACAACCAAGGTGATCCACTTAAATTAGACCATGTTGAAGGCATGGTTCCGTCATTGGCTGAATATGCAGTGATGGGTTGGAGCAACCACTTTCTTGGTAGAAAATGTGCCCAGTTTGTTAATAAAGCTTCCAGTTACCAAATTACCTAGAATGAAATTTTGCCAGCATCAAACCAATAAAGCACAAAGTATCCAATCAGTAAAATAAGCCAGCCGACAATCTGCACTAAGTCTAAAAATCTACTCCAAGACATAGTTAAATTTTGACGGATAGTTTCATCGATTGAACTTAAGGAGCTGAGCTTATTTTTTACAACCTCTTGCCACTCATCGATATAAAACTCTTCGACAATAGTGCGATAAATTTGCGATGAATACCAATCGCCAATTAGCAAAATTGATTGACTAGTATTTTCAAAATCTAAAAGTAATGATAATTGTGTTTTTACGACTTGGGTCAGGTTGGCTTGGTCATTGTTAATGAATTTGAATCCAGTTTGATTGAGTGTTTGGCGAAGCTTAGCGAGTGATTTGTCTATTTGAGCATCTAGCATACGATAACGAAGGATTTGATAATTACCGATGGTAAAAAGTTCAATATCTTCTTCGATTGTATGGCCAGAACTTAAAATAAAACTACCTTCCCAATCAATAATTGTTAGTTCTGATTCTGAATAATGAATTTTAGAAATTAGAGTGTTATCAATTTCTGATTGATCGAGTGGTTTGTGATATGTACGAATAAATTGAGCAATTATTCTGTCATTTTTTTTGACAAATTCAGCAAAGGGTTTATTGGCTTCAGGTAAGAGAACAATGCTGTATTCCTCTTCTATTACTTCATCATCAAGTTTGTAGCGTTCATGCAGTAATTTTTTAATTTCTGTTTGAATCAAATTTTTCTTAGCAACATTTTGCTCTGATAGTTCAGTTGGCAGTTGGTAGCGGCATTCTACGGAAATTACTTTGGAGTCAAAAAGTTTGCTAGAAAATTGAATAGCTATTGAGTCAATTTCTTCTCTCCACGCTTCAATTAAATTGACTTCGATATCTAAATCATAAAAATAAGGAGCATCTTTCGGTTTCGACTCAGGAACAGCCCACCCTTTTTTGTTTTGAGTGGTAGCTGGGAACATTAATAAAAATAGACAATCAAAATTGCTCATATGGTGATTATACTCCAAGGATTACTTCAAAATTAATTGAAACAACAATCTAAGCCAAAGATAGTGTGACAAATAAATTTGGTATGAATATTTACCTAGCCAAATCAGTGGTGAAGGGAATGATTTAATTTTGGCAAAAGACCAAGTGACAAAAACAATGCCAATTGTGGCAAAAACCATGGTTGGATACTGAGTGAAGCGCAAAACATTAAGGGCATTCATGCCATCTTTTAATTTTTCCAAACTATAAAAACTAAGCCACAACCATGATGTTAATGTGGCGATAAATAGTGAAGATTTGAAAAAAAGTTTTTGCTTATCAATCCAGGTGATAATTTTTGGTATATGGAAGCCCAGCACAAAATACCAAATCCAGTTTGGACTCCAAAAATATTGCTCGACGTCGTTGATGAAATATTTAAGATTGAGTGGAGCTTGATTGTGATAGCTAAAAAACCATAGCCAAGTTGTTTGAAAAATTAAGGCCGAGATTAAAGTTAATGTGGGAGCTTTTTTCCAGAGGAAAAAAAGCGCAGGAAAAATAATATAGAGTTGAAAAATCATGGGTATAAAATAAAGGTGATAATCAACTCTGCCCAAAATTAACAGTTCAATAAAACCACTAATGCTGCCAGTCATTTGCCAGCCATAGTAAAACCAAGCAAAGAAAAAATAAAAAACTGACCAAACAAGATAAGGTGGTAATAATTTGAATAATCTATTTTTGACAAATTCGCTCAAGTTTAGGTTTTTAAAATACTTTTGACTTAAGCCATAACCAGAAAGGGCAACAAAAAGCGGAACACTTAGACGGGTGAAGCGGTCAATGAAAACTGCTTGCCATTGCCAATCAGAATTATTCCAAAATGGTGACTGCTTGATCAATGAAAAGTAATGAATGACTACAACGGCAACGATAGCTAAGCCTTTGAGAACTGTGGTGGCCACAGAGTTTAGTAATAATTGTTTGGTCGGGTGATTTTTTGCAGGCACACTTTAATTATATTTGAGTTACAGTAAAAAGCCTAGGAGTGACGCTTTTCTTTGAGCAGTAGTTCCATCGCGTGTTTTAGCGATCCAGCTTTGGTAACATTTCCTGCGTTAACAAAAAAGATTTCGTCTGCATTTTCAATAGTATTAAAGCGATGAGCAATAATCACTTTGGTTGTCGTTTGTGGCAATTTGGTTAAGATCTCGTCTAAAAGTTTTTCCGTAACGGTGTCGACATTAGCTGAAGCTTCATCCAAAATCAGTAATTCTGGTTTTCTTAAAATTGCTCTAATAAAGGCAATTAATTGTTGTTGGCCGAGGCTTAGTTGACCTTTGGTGGAAACTTTAGTTTCAAGACCTTGGGGAAATCTGTTTAGCAATTTATCTAGACCAAATTCTGCTAGTACTTTTTCTAACTCAGTTATAGAAAGCGACTGGCATTTGGGATTGCCGTAAAGAATGTTTTCGGCAATGGTGGCTGAAAACAAAAATGGTTCTTGTAGGATAAAGCCAATTTTTTGAGTTCTCTCCTTTTCCGGAAAACTTTTAATATCTTGACCATTTAAATAAATTTCACCGCTTGTTGGGTCAAAAAGACGAGACATTAATGATGCAATGGTAGTTTTTCCACCCCCCGTAGGTCCTACAAAAGCGTAGGTTTTACCCATTTCTAAATCGAAGGAAATATTGTGTAAAACATTTTTACCTTCTTGGTAGGCAAAGTTGACTTTGGAAAACTCTAATAACGAGTTAGTTTTCTTGGATTTTTTGTTTTCTACCTCTGTAATCTTAAGTTCGGACTTTAAGTTTAAAATTTCTGAAATTCTGTCCCAACCAGCCAAGGCAATCTGAAAAGTAGACCAGATGCTAGCAACATGTCTAATCGGGTCATAAAATCTACCAACATAACTTACGTAGCTGACTAATAAACCTACGGTTAAGTTGCCATTGATGATTAAAGAAACTCCATAAAATAAAACAATGGCTTGGGCAATATTGGAAGCAAGACTATAAATTGGAATTAGAGTATTGTTGGCCACGCCCGCAGCCAATGAACTTTGATAGTTAACTTCATTAACTTCATTAAATCTATTTCTAAAATAATCTCGACGATTAAAAACAGCGACAAGCTTGAAGTTTTCCAAAGCTTCAGAAATCTCCGCGCTTAAGTTGCCAGTCGCTTTGAGATTGGTGTTATTTTTTTGTTTAATCCAGCTCGAAAGAGCTTTGGTAATGATTAGTAAAGCAAAGGCTGGGACTAATGATGCGATGCCAAGCTTGAGATTGAGCATGACAAGGAAAATAGCTGCGCCCACCATCATAAAACTGTTGCTAATGAATTGAACAAGAGCCTGTGAGAAAAATTGATTGAGCTTGTCAGTATCGTTATTGATTCTTGAAATCAAATCACCAACTTTATTTTGGTTGAAAAATGCCAATGGTAAAGATTGAAGCTTGTTAAATATTTCACTACGCAAACTAAATAAGAGTTTTTGACCAACGGTGCCCATCAATTTGGTTTGGAAGTAGGTGGCGATGGCGCTTAGGGCATAAACTAAAAATAAGACAGCTCCCCAGCTTAAGACGCCACTTATTTGTTTGGTGGCAATAAATTTATCGACAATCAAACCGATGATTAAGGGCCCAACAAGACTGGCTATTGAACTAAAAATCACTGCCACAAATGCCAAAAAAATTTCTCTTTTTTGATTTCTCAAAAGCGGCCAAAACTTTTTGATGGCTGCGAAGGCCGATTCTGTTTGGTGAGAAGTGTTAGTCAGTCGATAGTTCATATTGATTAGTGCTTTTTTGTGATTCGTACATTTGGATATATTCTGGAGAACTTTTTAGTAATTGTTCATGGGTGCCTTTGGCAATTACATCTCCCTCCATCAAAACTAAGATTTGGTCATAATCTATGACAGAAGAAATTTTTTGAGTAATCGAAATCAGGGTGATGTTGGGGTAATTTTTTTTGATATTATTCAAAATATTTTTTTCAGTGTTTAGGTCGACTCTGGCAGTAAAATCATCCAAGAGTAAAACTTGTGGATTCAGTGCTAAAGCACGCGCCAACATTAGACGTTGTTTTTGACCACCTGACAAGCTTGTTCCTCTTTCAGAAACAATAGTTTTAAGTCCATCAGGTAAAGTTGAAATAAGATTTTCGAGCTCGGCAGTGGCAATGGCTTTATTGATATTTTCTGAATTGGCACTGTCGCTGAAGCCAATATTTTCTTCGATGGTTGTGTTAAATAAAACACTTTCTTGGAAAACCAAGCCAACTTTATTGAAGAAAGAGTTTTGATCATAATCTTTTATTTTTTTGCCATCAAATAAAATTTGACCACTGGTTGGTTCTGTTAAGCCAACAATCAGTGATAAAAGCTGAGTTTTTCCTGCTGCAGTTGGTCCGATGATCGCAGTTCTGGTGCCAGCTTTGATTTTGAACGTGGTTTTGTTTAAAATGTTTTTTGTACCAATAACTAAACTTAAATCTTTTGCTTCAATAGCACCACTTAAATTCTCGGCACTTAATTTCCCGCTCTCAGTTGGGTTGGGATGATCGAAGATTTGTTGAATACGTCCATAGGATGCAGCTGATCTAGCAATAACATTGCTCATGAAACCCATCATGATGATTGGAAAAATGAGAATTCCAACGTAACTATTGAAAGCAGTGAAACTACCTAAAGTCATTTCGCCTTTAATAACAAAGTAGCCACCCAAAACAACAATCACTAAAACTGCCATTCCAGAAACAAAAGTAATTACTGGAATTAAACTGGAAAAATAGCTCAATATTTTAAGTCCAGTGTTAGTGGCTGTTTCGTTGGCTTGTTTGAATTTTTCTTTTTCTCTATCCTCTGAGTTTAGAATTCTAACAGTCGCTGATCCCAAAATACTTTCATTAATAACTTTGTTAAGCCAGTCAATAACTTCCTGACCTTTAATAAAAAGTACCTGGACTTTGCCAAAAATCACTTTAAAAGTAATGCCGATAATTGGAATGATCAAAAGTACGACTAAGGCTAATTTCCAGTCCGTAATCAAAAGTAAAATGCTAGAGCCGATAATTAAAAGCAGTGATGACACAATTCCGGCGACTGCTTGAGCAATAAAAGTTTTGACTGCATCAATGTCTGAGGTTAGATTGGTCAGCAAAACAGCTGGGGTGAATTTTTCGATGGTGGCATTATTTTGCAAAGATATTTTTTGGGTTAGCTGTTTTCTAAGATCCAGGGCAACTCTTTCTGAGGCAATAGTTTGCATTAGGTTTTGAGCAAAAGAAAAAATAAAGATGCCAGTAATAATTAAAAAGGTTGGCAGAATTAAGTGACTAGGAAAAACACCACTGCTGGTGAAACTATCAATGCCAATGGCAATGAGTTTGGGGATGATTAGACCTAGACCATTAGCTAAAAAAGCAAAGGCAACTAAAAGTAAACTATGTTTGGGATACTTTTTTAATAGAACAAAAACGTTTGCTGATGGTGTGGCTGGTCCGGCAGGTTTTGACATGGGAAATGCTAAGTCTTACGTCGGTGATTATACGCAAAATATTTATATTATGATAGATAATGTTAAGATTGATCGTTCAATTTTTCTTGGCTAGCGTGTCTATGCAGTTCTAAAAGTTTCCATTCAACAAAACAATGATAAAGCATGAGGTTGAGGGTTAAAAATAAGCCTCTTTTTCCATCCAGAAAACCCCTGTGTTTGATATACCTCGCTAAGAATTCTCGTAGAGGTTGATAGAAGAATGAGCGATAAGAAAATCTGTGTCCAGCTCTGTATTTTTCTCTTGCTCTAATAGATGAATAGCGGTTTTGCCTTTCAATAAAGTCAAAAAAGTTATCATAACCAAAATGAAAAATAGAATATCTAGTTTTAGAAGGAACTTGAATTGGCTGATATTTGGTTTGTGGATAGCTGTGAATTTCTTCATGCCATTTGACATCACCTCGACTAAAAAACCTAATTTGTTTGTCTGGCCAAAAGTTTGTATGTTTAATCCAGCGTCCGAAAAAATAATTCATTCGAGGAATATTTAAAATACCTCGACGGTGAGAGCGCGCATACCTCTTCAAATTTATTTTTAAAGTTTTGGGCAATCTTTCATCGGGATCAAGTACAAGTATCCAATCTCCAGCACACTGAGAGATGGCAAAATTTCTCACCAGTTCAACATAGGGAACAAACTTATGCTTGATAAATTTGCATTTGAATTGACTAACTACAGACTGAGTATTGTCTGTCGATTCTAAATCGACAACCACAACTTCATCTGCCCAATTAACAACATTTCTAAGACATTTTTTGAGTTTTTTGGCTTCATTGTGAGAAACAATTACGGCTGAAATCATAAATTAATCATCAAAAGAAAGTTTTTCCATAACTGAATTCAGCGTATTTTCACTAGAGAATTTTTTTTCATTTATTTTTGCTAGTTTAGCTTTTTCTTGAAAATTGTTTCTCAATAATTGATCACATTTTGCAAACATATTCAACAAGGCATTTTCATCTTTGAGTTCAATTGAATAATTTTGTGGATTACTATCATAAATCATTTCCAAAATACCGTTGTTTTTTATTTGATAGTAGCGATCATAATTTAATGCAATTGCGGGAACATTTTGTGATAAGGCAAATACCAAGCCATGGTAGCGACTGGTAATTAGTAGATCGATTCTGGAAGTAATGCTTTTGATTAAATTAGCTGGAACTGTATGTTTTGAAATTTTTCGACAGAATAAATTCCAAGTTTTTTGATTATTTTTTGCTGATGAAAGCATTTTGCTCATGAAAGTCACATCATCCCCTACCCCATTTGTTGTTAGATGATGTGGAATCAAAATGATTCTAATTTGATATTTTTTTCTTATTTTTTGGATTAATGAATTAATCAGTTGGTGAGTTTCTTTTGAAGAATTTTTCCATTCATGAATGCTTAGTCCAATCAAAAAATAATTTCTAGGTTTCTTTTTATTCTTGTTCTTTTGTTTTGTGTAGGCACTATCCAACATTGAAATTAATTTTGATTGAGAGAGGTTTAGATCATTAAAAAACTCTCGACGATTTATTTTTGAGCGAATGCCTATGATGCTTGCCTGATTGAGCAAAACTTTGGCGATTTGTAGATCAATTTTATTGAAGGGGCCAATGGTTTGACTGGTTAAAATTACTTTTTTATTGAAAACTTTGGCTATCAGCAATACTAAAAAACAATAATATAACCATTTTCTGAAATTTGAACTTAAGTTCCCCCCGCCCGTAAAGTGGATGACGTCATTGCTGATGACTGTGGAAAGCCAAGAAAATTCTGAAGCTGAAAGCAAAGATAAATTAAAGACTTTATAAATAAAAACTTTAACCACAAAAAACAAAAAAAATGCCCAACTAGGTCTTTGTGACCAAAGTAAGTGTGGTGCAAAGTTTATGTAATGATCGTTGTTTTTGAACCAAGTGAGCGCACTAATTTCCCAGTCAGGATGATTGTCTTTGTACCAAAGATATGTTTCATAAAACATTGCTTCGTCACCAACATGATAATATCGTTCCTGCTCGTGCCCACCAATATCTGCAAACAAAAGAATTTTTTTCATATGAGAGTGCAAAGTAATGGCCACTATACTGAAAATGTTATTAATCTGGTAGAGTCAAGTAGTTATGAAATTTGATGCGGTTATTGTTTTGGCGGGAGGAATTCAAAAGAATGGTGCTTTGCCAATGACGGTCAAGCAAAGAATTGACTTGGCTTATCAACTTTTTAGAATGAATGTTGCTGACAAATTTGTTTTTTCTGGAAAATGGAGCGTGTATTGGGATCATTTTCCACCGTCAAGGACAGAGGCTCAATTGATGAAAAACTACGCCGTAAAACTTGGCTTTAACTCAGAATCTATTTTTGTCGAAGAACACTCTCAAAATACTTTTGAGAATGCTTTTTATGCGATTAAGTTGTTTACCGAACCAAATAAATGGAAAAAAGTCTTAGTCATTACCTCCGACTTTCATTTGCAAAGATGTAAGAAGATTTTTAACTATTTGGGTAGTTCGAATGAGCATTTCTACTTTTTGGGGGCAAAAACAGATGCAAACCTTTTTAAGAAAACAAAATGGACCATCAAAGAAAAATTTTTATCAAACACGCAGTGGCTTTTCCAATACTTTCTTGATCGCTGATAAAATTTCTAAATCAACTTTTTTCATATTTTTTAAGCTTTTGTAAAGGTGTTGCCATTCTTCATAAACATGTCCAACCAATCTGATTTTTTCTAAATCATTGATTTGGATTGGTAAAAATGTGGGAGTTTCATCAATGTTTAGTGCGGTTAGGTTTAGTTTGGTTTTCAAACACTTTTGACATTTTGAGCAGTTATAAATTAATTCTTTACTTCTAACATTTTCCCAACAAACTCGAACGTTATCTAAAAATAATTGTTTATGGTTGGTTTTAATAATTTGAGCCAGCTTTTTCTCTCTGGATAAATTATGACCGACGAGTTCAACTAGTTTGTCTTTGGTTGAGTAAAGTTTATCTACGCCAAATCTTAGTCCCCAATCCGCAGCCTCAAAAGACTCGCCACTAATAAAAATAAGGTTTGTCTTTAAAAGATGATGAACAGCGACTAGAGCTGACACATGAAACCTACCCCAGCCAATTACTGAATCAGAAGTAAGACGTAAGTTTGTTGAAGCAAAAATTGGGACAGTTTTTGTTTCCTTTGAAACATTGGTGATTTTTTGATGAACATTGTTTAGAAAGTTTTTTTGGTAAAAAGGAATATCGTAGCCATCGATATAAATAAGTCGCTTCACTTTTTCTGACGATTTGTGACAAAGCAATGTATAAAAAGAATCAACCCCTAGGGTGAAGAACTGAGCTGCGCCTTCATAATCAGTATAGTCTTTGACGGAGTTTTTTTGGACTTTAGTAAATATTTTTAATTTTCTCTTAGAAATTTCATGGTAATACTTTTCGATCTCTCTGGTTTTTTTAAGTATTTCTGGATTAACTTTTCCTTTGAAAACTAAGTCTTCGTTGGTAGCAATGGCCATCGGCAAGGCAATCAAATAAAAAGCATCAAAGGCATTCTGCGGTTCAGAATGTTCGATTGGTATTTCAAACCAAATTCTTTTTCTTGTAGTAAAGCCAAAGCGCCAAGCTTGGTATGGGTTAGTTAAAGCTTTGTAAAACCACTTGCACCAAAAAATAATTTTTTCTCTTCTACCTCCATATGGGTTATCAAAAATGAAATCTGCTGAAAACTTATAAGAGTGGGAATTTTTAGTGGTAGTGATTTGTGTGACGAGCATGGCTGGATATCTGATATTCTATCAGTATGAATTGGGAGTTATTAATTGAGTTAACTAAGCGAGAAATAAAACAGCGTTATAAGCAATCTGTCCTTGGTTATGCGTGGGTTATTTTGAATCCGTTAGCACAAATGCTAGCCATGGCTTTTGTTTTTTCTAGAATTTTGCCGGTTTCAAATCTTAGTGTTCCTTACCCTATTTTTTTGTATGTCGGTTTATTGCCGTGGACATTGCTAAGTGGCACTTTGGTTGCTAGTGCAAACTCATTAATTGGAAATGGTAAGTTGCTAACAAAAATCTATCTACCCAGAAAAGTTTTTATTCAAAGTACAATCTTAGCTAAGATGGTCGATTTTTTTCTTGCTGCTTTGCTTTTGGTGATATTCATGGTGTTTTTCAAAGTACAAATTAAGCCAACTATTGTTTGGTTTTTTCCCATATTTTTTATCCAATCACTTTTTACTTATGGTGTGTCAATTTTAATTGCAACGTTCAATCTTTTTTATCGCGACGTTCAGTATTTACTCAATTTTTTAATTATGATTTGGATGTACTTAACCCCAATAATTTATCCTCAGTCATTTTTCCCTAGCCACTATCACTGGCTTTTTGCGATTAATCCAATGGCAGTTTTTATTACATCCTATCGCAGAGTAATTTTCGAAGGATTGTCGCCCGACCTATGGAGTTTGTTAACAAGCTTAGTCGTCTCATTGGTCATTTTTGGATTGGCCAATTTGGTATTCAAAAAACTAGAAGGGAGATTTGCCGATGCCCTCTAAATTTTCGATAAAAATCACCAATGTTTCAAAGCTCTTTCATCGTCAAAATCAGTATACGATTAAGGAGCTATTGCCAGCTTTTTTGAGAGGAAAACAAACTAGAAAAAGTTTTTGGGCTTTAAACAAAATTAATATAAAAATTGCGCAAGGTGAAAGTTTTGGCATTGTTGGTCTCAATGGTTCTGGCAAGTCAACTTTGTTGAAAATGATTGCGGGTGTGAGTGAACAAACAGAAGGTAGCATAGAAGTTAACGGCAGAATTGCGCCACTGATTGAACTGGGAGCTGGTTTTCATCCAGAACTTACTGGCCGTGAAAATATTTTTTTGAACGGAATTATTTTGGGCTTAAAGAGAAAAGAAATAAAAGAAAGGTTCGACAAGATTGTAGAATTTTCTGAATTGGATAAGTTTATCGATCAGCCCGTCAAACATTATTCTTCTGGAATGTATTTACGACTGGCCTACTCTGTGGCTATTCATACTGATCCAGATATTTTATTGATTGATGAAATTTTAGCTGTAGGTGATGAAGCCTTTCAAAAAAAATGTCTTAATAAAGTTCGTGATTTACAAAAACAGGGCGTGTCAATAGTAATTGTTTCCCACGATCAAAAAATTATTAGAGACTTTACAACCAGAGTTTTGTTGTTGGAAAAGGGCGAGCAAATTTTTGTAGGGCCAACTAAACAGGCGTTGGAAAAATACTCACGATCTATTGAATCTGGTGTAAAATAAACACATATGTATGGATTAAAAGTTTTAAGTAAGTTAAATCAAAAAAAATACCGACAAGAGTTTGGTTGTTTCATTGTAGAAGGAAAAAAGGGAGTTTTTGATGCGGTGGTTTCAGATGCTGTTGTTGTTCAATTGGTTACATCCGAAGCTTTTGTAAGACAGCAAAAAGAATATTGTCTTCAGTCGGAAATTAAATCTTTTTTTGATCAAAAAAAAGTTCTTTTTGTTTCTGATTCTGAGTTTGCTCATTTAGTAGAAACTGTTACTCCACAAGGTGTGGCGGCAGTTGTTGAAATTAAAGAATCTAAAATTGATGATTTTAAAAATGGTAGTTTGCTGGTTTTACTTGAAGACGTCAGAGATCCTGGCAACGTAGGAACAATGATTAGAACGGCAGATTGGTTTGGTGTTGATGGCGTGATTTTTGTTGGTGGTGCTGATCCATATCAACCAAAGGTTGTTCGTTCTAGCATGGGCTCAATTTTTCACGTCCCAATTTTTATTTCTCAAAATATTGAGGCAGAAGTTGTTAAATTAAAAGAACTAGGCTTCGAATTAGTCGTTACAAGACCAGAAGTTGCTGATGCTCAATTGTCCCCCACATTATCAGAACAAAAATTATGCATTGCCTTTGGCAGCGAAGCTCATGGTACGTCTGCTAAATTGGATAATTTGGCCGACCGTGCTTTGAGTATCAAAAAATTTGGTCAAGCTGAGTCACTTAATGTGGCTGTTAGTTTTGGGATTGTTTTAAATGATTTAAGAAAATAAATTATCGAAAGACTATGGTGTTATGAGTAATTTTCAAACTGGAACCTACCAACATTACAAAGGTAATAAATATTTGGTGCTAGGTGTCGCAAAGCACAGTGAAACTTTGGAGGATTTAGTTGTTTATATTTCACTTTATGAAAATGATTTGGCCAGCATGTGGGTTAGGCCACTAAAAATGTTCACCGAAAATGTTGTGGTTGATGGCAAAAGTGTGCCGAGGTTTAGAAAGTTGGACTAATTTTAATAAAATGAGAAGACTTTTATTAGCATCGTATGCAGCTTATACATTAGATTTGATTAGTGAATGGTTTTCAAAGCCAGTAAGTGAGCTAACTGCTGCAGTTATTACGACCGCAGCCGATCCATACAATGATAAAAGCTTTGTTGACGTCGATCGAAATAAATTAGTAAAAATGGGTTTTGAAGTCGTCAACATTGATTTGAAAAATAAAACCTTGTCTGATTTGAAAAGTGAGTTGGAAAATATCGACTTAATTTTGATGGCTGGTGGCAATACTTTTTACTTACTAGATCATATAAGGAAAAGTGGTTTTGATGTTTTATTGCCCGATTTATTGGATAAAGGTGTAATTTATGTTGGCTCCAGTGCTGGCTCGTTGGTTTGTTGTTCGACTATTGAAAGTGCCAAGAGATTTGATGACACAACTATAGCGCCTGATTTAAAAAATTATATTGGTTTGGGTTTTTTTGATAAAGCAATTATTCCTCACGCTCAGAAAGAAAAATATTTCGAAAGAATCGAGTTAACTAAAAATGAGATGAAGGAAGTTGGACAAGAAGTTGTTATTTTGACCGACGATGAAGCGATTATGATTACTGGTGACGAAGTTAAAAAAGTTGCGAAAATGTAGTTGGCGGAGGGGGCGGGATTCGAACCCGCGGCAGCTTTCACCGCGGCGGTTTAGTAAACCGCTGCACTAGGCCACTATGCGACCCCTCCTGAAGTAGGCTGAAGATATATTTTATCACGTTTCCCCCATCTTATTGCTTGATCTTGATCGATCTATTTGCAGGTCTATGTTGCTGTCTGCTACTATTAATACGTGCTAATCAAAGAAATTTACAAAAAGAATCCCAAAACAGTTTCCTCTTCAGCCACTATAGAAGAAGTGATTGACTCATTAATTAAAAATGACATTAACGGTTTAATCGTGGTTAATGATAATGGTGTAGTGAAAGGCGTCGTTTCTTTGCAAGATATTGCCGCCGCCACCATTCCCCGTCAGTTCAAAAATAACATTCGGATGGCGGCGGCCATGTACAAAAAAGGCTTCTTTACTGAAATGTGCCAAGGTCTCATGCATAAGACTGTAGCCACCGTTATGAGAAAAGAGTTTGTGGCTGTTGGATTGGAAGATAATATTATGGCTGTGACTGCTGATTTTTTGAAAAACGATCTTTATATCGTTCCGGTTATCGAAGATAAAAAGTTATTAGGAGTTGTGACTCGTACTGAGATTAAACATGCCATCGCATACGGCATGAGATCGATGCATAAATAAATATATGTTAGGCCACTTAACCATTTTCTCTATTATTTCTCTAGTTGTCTTGATGGTTGTTTACTATTTTTTGATCAGCGAAAAGCTGCCCAAAGCTTTAGTCGCTGTTTTAGGCGGCGTGACTTTGATTTTAATGCAGGTTTTTAGATCGGGAGAGGCATCGTCGCAAGAGAATGCTTTTCACTTTATTAGTCATAATTTAGATATTTTGGGTTTTGTGATCGGGATGATGATTCTGGTTGGTATCGTCAGAGAATCTGGTGTTTTTGAAGCAGTGGCGATTGGACTAGTCAAACTAGTTAAAGGCAAGCCGAGAATGTTGTTGATCGCGCTTGGTTACTTGACCTTATTCATGACAGCTTTTTTCTCCAATATTCCCACTATTTTGATTTTGGCCCCAGTGGTTTTGGTCTTAATTAAGCAATTGAATTTGCCACCTCTCCCCTTCTTATTTATTGTGGTGACAATGGCTAACCTTGGCGGTGCTATGACGCCTATTTCTGATCCTACTACTTACTATCAGGCAAAAACTGTTGGTTTGTCGTTTTCTGAAGTGGTGTCTAATTCTGGTGTAATCGTCTTAGTTTTAAGTGTAGTTAGTACTTTGTATGTTTTGTTAGCTTTTAATAAAGATCTTAATTCTGCCAAAGTTAATCCTAAAGATGTAGCGCTTTTTGATCCCAAAAAAGCTATCCAAGATAAATATATTTTGCGTGTAGGTTTGCCGATCGCCTTGGTTAGTATTTTAGTGATGGTCTTTAAAGAAAAAATTTATACTGCCACAGGTATCTCTTTGGATAATGCTACTGTTACCATTGCTGCTTCATTTTTATCAATTTTAATTTTCCACAAAAAGCCACGCCAAGTTTTCCGCAACTTAATCGATTGGGAAATAATTTTCTTCTTTATTGGATTATTTGTGGTCGTTGGAGCTTTGGAATTCACCAATCTTATTTCTTTGTTGGCTAAGTCTTTGGTTGATGTGACAGGTGGAAATCTCAAGATGCTGTTGGGGCTAGTTACCATTGGTTCTGGTTTTATCTCAACCTTTATTGATAACGTGCCATACAACATCACTATGGTTAGCGCTATTCAAGAAATGCAAAGATCTGGTATTTGGGTTTATCCATTGTGGTGGGCACTCAACTTAGGTACTTCAATTGGTGGCGCTGGTTCACCAATCGCTGCTGCTTGTAACGTGATTGTTTTTGGTCAGGCAGAAAAAGAAAAAATCCACGTTAACTTTTTGAAGTATTTAATGGTCGCCTTGCCTCTAGTTTTAATTAATGGTTTGGTGACTTTTGGAATTATTTGGTTGAAGTTTTTGCGCTGAGTGTTTGCCGCCCCACTTTTCCAATTCAGCAATTACAGGCTGCAGAGCATGGCCAATTTCAGTCAAAGAATATTCGACCTTAGGTGGAATTTCCGGATAAACTTTTCTAGTAACCACTAGGTCGTTTTCTAATTCACGTAGTTGCTTGGTGAGCATTCTTTGGGTAATGCCGTCCAATTCTCTGAATAGTTCGTTATAGCGTTTGGTGCCGCTGGTTAGTTGTTTGATTAAGGGTAGCTTCCATTTGCCGCCCAAAACCGCCAAAGCTTTGGCCACTTGGCATTCCTCATGGTTTATTTGCTTAGTCAATTTCATAGTATCAACAATGTATGTATACAACACATTAGTATGTACTTGTTAATGTGTTTGTGTGAGGTATTATAAAACCTCTTATAATAAAGTAAAGCTAAGGAGTTGCTTATGAAAAAAAAGATCTTAGTTGTCTTAGGAACAACCAGGCAAAATCGAGCTGGCGAAGGTGTAGCCAACTGGGTAATGAAAAACTTACCAAAAACCAAAAACACTGAATACGAATTAGTTGACTTGCGCGATTGGCCACTGCCTTTCTTTGATGAAGCGATGCCTCCACTCGCATCTCAAGGAAACTATGAAAACGAATTAGGTAAAAAATGGTTAGAAAAAGCCAAATCAGCTGACGGATTTTTACTTGTAACTGCCGAATATAACCATAGTGTGCCAGCGGTTTTGAAAAACGCTTTGGACTACTGGTATTCTGGTTGGATGCAGCACAAACCAGTGGCTTTTGTTAGTTACGGCGCTACCTCTGGTGGAATTAGGGCAGTCGAGCACTTACGCCAAATTGGCTTAGAATTACGCTTGTTGCCTATTCACAACGAAGTAAACATTCCTTTCATTTGGGAAGCTTTTAATGAAGACGGTACAATTAAAAGAGAAAGTCAGGTTGGCCAGCTTCACTCGGTCATTGCTGAATTAGACGCTTGGTTCGACTTAGTTAAATAAGGCTAAATAACGTTAAAAAGTGCAAAAAATAATATTGCTGGCACTAGTTTTAATAATTGGTGCCACAATTTTTTTGACCATGCAAAAACAAACACCCCATACCCAGACAGAATCCAAACTTACTTCTCATCTGGAGATGGGGGTGGTTGAGTTGCTAGTTAATGATTTGAGTAGACAGCGACATTTTTATCAAGATTTGGTTGGGTTGGCTGTTTTAGATGAAGCTAGTGGGAGTGCCGTTTTGGGATATGAAGATCGGCCGATACTTAAATTAGTTGAGGACAAAAACAAACCCTTTCCTGCTACTCATAGCGCTGGTCTTTATCACTCAGCGACTGTTTTTGAGACGCGCTCAGCTTTGGCTCAAGCCTTACTAAGGATTTTGACTGATTCTCCACAACTTTATACGGGTAGTGCTGATCATTTGGTGAGTGAAGCCTTTTATTTTAATGATCCTGAAGGCAATGGTGTGGAATTATATTTTGACAAAGACCCAGCCACTTGGATTTGGAACAACGGCCAGATCGAAATGGATTCTGTCTATATTGATGTCAAAGAATATATTTTGACGCATGGTCAAACTTCAGCGACTCAAGCTAAAAAAATGGGTCATGTTCATTTGAAAGTTGGTTCTATCGCTGAAGCTAAAAGATTTTATGTGGAGGTGCTTGGTTTTAGAGTGACAGCAGAAATGCCGACAGCGCTTTTTATTTCCGATGGTCAATACCACCATCATTTGGGGATGAATGTTTGGGAAAGTAATGGTGCTGGCCAAAGACAGTCGACATTGGGTTTGAGTAGTTTTGTCATGATGCTTGATAAAAAAAGTGATTTGGAAAAATTAGAAGCAAGATTAAATAAATTTGGCGTAGATTTCAAAAAAAATAGTGATCAAATAATAGTCTTTGATCCGTGGCTAAATCAATTAATTTTTGAGGCAGCTGAGTAAGCTTTGGGGCTGATTTTAATCATAAATTCTTGGTATATTGATAGGGTATGCCCAGTTTTTTTTCATATCAGGTTATCATCTATGTTGCTTGTTTTGTTGTAGTCTGGCTTGGTGCTGGTTTGGTTGTATCCTCGATTTCCGAATTGGCTAAATCATGGCGCCTGCCTTCATTCATCATTTCCTTTTTCTTATTGGGAATTTTGACCTCACTGCCCGAAATTACCATTAGTACTATTTCAATTTTCAATGACGATCCTGCTATCATGGCGGGCAATTTATTGGGTGGTGTGATTGTGATGTTTTTGGGTGTCATTCCCCTACTTGGAGTGATTGGCAATGGGGTGAGGATGCCGACTAAATTTGACCAAAAACAACTAATTTTGACTTTGATCGTGGTAGTTGCGCCGGCATTTCTAACTTCTGACCAAAGGATAAATAAGTGGGAAGCTATTTTTCTTATCATTCTTTATTTGTCGTTATTTATTTTCTTTTCTTTTAAGCAATCATTTTGGGAAAGAGTTGGCAGTAATTTGGCCAATAAAAAAAGATGGAATGTTCGTATTTTGGTCAAAACGGTAATGGGTGTCTTGGCTTTGATTTTGGCTAGCAATCAGATTGTTAACTCTACGATTTATTTCGCCAATGTAGCGGGAATTTCGCCATTTTTCATTAGTTTAATTGTGGTGGCACTGGGAACCAATATTCCAGAAATTTCTATTATTTTTAGATCAGTTTTAAGTAAGAAAAAGGATATTGCCTTGGCTGACTACTTGGGCTCTGCTAGCGCCAATACTCTACTCCTTGGTATTTTTACTTTGCTTTACGGAAAAACTATCCAGCTCCCCAATCATTTTTTCCAAAGATTTTCCTTTTTGGCGGTTGGTTTAGTGTCTTTTTACTTTTTCGCTCGATCTAAAAACACACTTTCACGGGGCGAGAGTTTGGTTTTGTTGATGCTTTATCTTGGGTTTATCGGATTTGAGTTGGTATTTTTAGCTAATACCTAGTATTTTATTGTTGATAGATGAATAAAAAAATAATTGTCATTTTTCTGATTTTAGCTGTTTTGATTTTTGGTGGTTGGTGGTTTGTCAAAGATTACTTAGCTGTTGGTAGTAATGACTTTTCTTCGTTCAATATAAACGATGATTCTAATAACGAAGATTTTAAACAGAAAATCTCCCCAAGCACGGTGTCAGGAAATGCTCAAATAGTTAATTATAAAACCGAGTCAGTGGCGCAAGGTTTGCAAGTACCTTGGAGTTTGGTTTTCACTTCTAAAAATAGGATTTTAGTGACAGAGCGTCCTGGCAGGATTCGTGTAATTGAAAATGGTAACTTATTGCCTCAGCCCATTAGAACTTTTACAGTTTCCAATCAATCTGAAGAAGGTTTGATGGGAATGACCACTGATCCTGATTATGATAAAAATAAATACATTTATTTGTGTATGGCTTATGGTGAGAGTGAGCCAATTTTTGACAAAGTAATGAGAGTGACAGATAAAGGTAGTGAGCTCAGCGATGACTTGGTTATCATTGATAAAATTCCAGCAGCTGAATTCCATGCTGGTTGCAGATTGCGCTTTGGTCCTGATAGTAAGTTGTACGTGAGTACTGGCGATGCTAGGCAAAAAGAAAGGGCTCAAGATTTGGATTTTTTGGGCGGAAAAATTTTAAGATTGAATGCTGATGGAACAATTCCTGCTGATAATCCCACTGCTGGTTCGCCTGTTTATAGCTATGGTCATCGCAATCCCCAAGGTTTTGATTGGCATCCTGTGACAGGCATGTTGGTAGCTACTGAACATGGCCCATCTGGCAATGACGGCCCAGGTGGTGGCGATGAGTTAAATATTATCAAATCAAACCAAAACTACGGTTGGCCAGAAATATCACATCAGAAAACTAAAGCGGGCATGATTAGTCCTCTGCTTGAATGGACACCAGCCATTGCTCCGGCTTCAGGAATGTTTTATAAGGGGTTGGTTTTCCCCCAATTTACTAATAACTATTTCTTTGGCATGTTGAGGGGCACCGGTATTGTAAGAGTGGTTTTTGATGAACAAAGTCCAGAAAAAGTTTTGAAAACAGAAAAGCTACCTGATGTTAATGTGGGCAGAGTTAGAGACATAGTTGAAGGGCCTGATGGCTTTATCTACTTTACTACTAGTAACAAAGATGGCCGTGGTAAGGCCAATGATGGCGATGACCATATTTTCCGATTGGTTCCTGAGTAATAATTTCCCTCAAGTAAATCTTGACAAAATGGCTTTTTAGGCCTATAATATATTTAGTGTTAGCTCTTAATGATCGGAGAAGACAATGAGCGCACAAGATATTTTGAACGCGATGGATAAGGTTCGCCCAAATCATGGTTTGAAACTGCGGGACATTCAGTATTTCTTGAACAACTCCGCTAACGTCAAACTCATGGAAGGGAAAACTGTTGAAGAAGTCGCCCGCTACATTTGTTCAGTTTATCTGGACATAGCTGGCACTTACTAAGCCATTAGCGTCATTGACAATAAAAAGCCAGCTGCATCACGCGCTGGCTTTTTTACATCTTTCGACTGTCATAGGCCCAATGCAAAAGCGCTTGTCGTTGTTTTGGACGACAGGCTAAATCTCGAGTTCGACAGGCCTTTTTGAGTTGCGCGATGTGCCTCGAAATAGCTTTCCATCTTTTGATTTGTCTCTTATCATCTTCATGTCGTCTGCCTAGGTAATACCGACAATACCATTGAAACCAACCTCGTGGGTCATCTGGATGAATCCAACCATTTCTCTTCCATATTGATAATGGCTGACTTGCTTTAATGTGAAAGAAATTTAATTTGGAGTCTGGCTTTTGTGGTGAAAGCTTGGCATGATCAAACCAATCTTTGGGGAATTCGCTTTGGCAATCGGTTAGATAATGACCACCAAATACGCCTAGTTCTAGCATTTCTTTGGGGGTTAATTCCGGCTTGAATTCTTCGTCAAAATTTTCACCGATCGGCTCTGATAATTCATACCAATAATTTTGCTGCATCTTGTCGTTAACAATAACGGTTGTGCTCATAATAAATATTATGATTTTAGCTTGCCAACAACTATCGCAGTTATTGATGATACTAAACTGCCAATGGTTGTTCCCCAAATCAAGTCAATTATAGTAATACTGAGTGGCCAGTTTTTTAATGTAGCTAAGTTAGTAAGATCATATGTTGCATAAGTAACAAGGCCAAAGAAGCCGCCCATTATAGCTGTCGATATTAAAGTTTTTTCTTGTTTTAAGGCAGGATTTATGACAAAAAAAGTTAATCCAGCAATAAATAATAAGTAAAAAATAATTGCCGCAATCCAATTAACTTCTGTTTTAAGTAAAAAGCCAATTTGCTTGTTGTAAATATCTCTGGCAATTATGCCTAGCCAAAGCATATCAATAACAAAGAACATAATGGTCGCAATTAAATAAGTTTTCATAAATTTAATTCTATTCTTTTTTAATCTTAAAAATAAGTATTCTTTCTCTTTTCTTACATCATTTTAAGTGTGCGCTTGTTTTAAAAAACTATATTCAAATCATCTCATAGAGTGAGATTTTAAAAATTATTAAGGAACAAAGACTATGAAAATTGCTCAAATTGCTCCGATCGTTGAAAGAGTTCCGCCAAAAAAATATGGTGGTACGGAAAGAGTTGTCCACGTTCTGACTGAGGAGTTGGTAAAACTTGGACATGAGGTAACATTATTTGCGACTGCCGACTCAATAACATCGGCCAAACTAGTAGGAACCGTTGATAAAGGTTTGCGAGAAAAAAACATTACCGATAGTTATACAAAAAATGGTTATACACTTTCCCATGTAGGTAAAGCCTATGATCGTTATAAAGAATTCGACATTATTCACGACCATGTCGGGGCTCTAAGTTTGCCAACAGCGAATATTTGTCCTAAGCCAGTTATTTCTACACTCCATGGTGCATTTTTTGATCATAATAAAAAACTTTATGAGAGTTTAAACAATCCATATTTTGTAACAATTTCTGATGCTCAGGGTGAGCCTGTCCCCGATTTACACAAAGTAGCAACTGTTTACAACGGTTTAAACATGAGTCATTACCCTTTCGAAGATGAGCCAGAGGATTATCTTTTATATGTTGGCAGAATCGCGCCCATTAAAGGTACTCATCTTGCCGTGCAAATTGCCCATGAATTAGGTTTGCCGCTGATTATTGCTGCTAAGTTGGAAGAAGAAAACAAGGAGTACTTTGACAAAGAAGTTAAGCCATATCTTTCCTCTACTATTAGATGGGTGGGTGAAGTTGATGAAGAAGAAAGAAACAGATTAATGAGTAAGGCTAAGTGTTTTTTACACCCAGCGACGTGGGAAGAGCCTTTTGGTTTAACACTCATTGAAGCAATGGCTTGTGGCTGTCCAGTAGTTGCTTTTAGCAAAGGTTCGATTCCCGAAATTATTGAAGATAAAAAAACCGGTTTTGTGGTCAAAGATCTTAAAGAAATGGCAACTGCTATTTTATCGATTGAACAAATTGATCGTTGGTATTGCCGTGAATATGCTTTGACTAAGTTTAATGCTCAAAAAATGGCTGAACAATACGAAAGTCTATATTACTTAATCTTAGGTCAGACAGTTAAGGACTTTGAGCCTGACTATGATTATGTGCAATCAATTAGACCAAGGCTTAGTGCTTATAGAGAATTAATGTTTACTTAATTCTTACAAGAATTTGTCGAAAAATTATTGACTCAATTTATAAACTAAGTTGAACATTAAAAAATAAAGAAAGGAAATCATGAATATACTTTTATGGTTAATTCTTGGAGCAGTGTCGGGTTGGATTGCTTCAATGATTATGAAAACTGATCAACAGCAAGGAATATTCCTCGATGTCGTTTTAGGCATCGTAGGGGCAGTAATCGGCGGAACTTTAATGAGCTTCTTTGGACAACCAGGAGCAACAGGTTTCAACTTTTACAGTCTCTTTGTCTCAGTTTTAGGCGCCGTGGCCTTGCTTTCACTGGGAAAATTTTTCTCAAGATCTCACTAATTATTAGTTGCTAGTTGAGATGGTTGGGCCGGGGTGAATCGCCCCGGCCCAATTTGATTTGCTAAAATCAAAACAGACTTTATGATATTAAAGAAATGAAAGATCAATCTTTAAGGGAAATTATTAGCGATGTTTCTCACGACCTCCAGTCAAAAATAATGTCGATTAAAGCTCAAGTTTATTTGGCTAGACATGGCAAAGGAGACTTGGAAAAAGTGGAAACTGAATTGCAACAATTAAGCCGTTTACTTGATGACTTAACTTCATTGCTAGTTATTAATGGCAGCCATAATAATATTCAAAAAAAGGAAATAAAGTTGGAAAATTTTTTTGGTTTTCTTTCACAAAATTTTTCTTTGACACTAAAAATAGATCCAAATTTAATTCAAAATTATTCCATGTCGACCAATGAAGATTTGTTGAATTGGTTTTTTAAAATGTTTGAAAAATATCTAGTTTTAAAAAAATACTCGCAAAAAGTTAAGATAGTTGTTTCTCAAAAGAAAAACAAAGTAGAGATTAAATATTATTTTGATAAATCAACAAAACAAGAAAATAAGCCAAGGCTAATAAATTTTTATTTATTTGCTTTGAAAACTGCAGCGACGGTTTTAAACATTTCTTTTTCTATGGAAGAAGACGTTTATTCTTTGATTGTGTAACCAAAGCCGCGTACTGATTTGATCAATTTGTCTTTGTGGTCACGGTCAATTTTTTTTCTTAAATAGCCCATATAAACATCTACGACTCTACTCTCAACCTCAAACGAGTATGCCCAAATTTTATTAAGAATCATATCTCTAGAAATTACTTTTCTTGAATTTTGCATTAGGTACTGCAAAAGCTCGAATTCTCTTGGGGTGAGATTGATAGTTTTTCCTGCTCTTTTGACTTCAATTTTTTCACTATCAAGTTCGAGGTCTCCAATTTTCAAAATACTATTGGAAATATTTTTTTGTCTTAAACGAGCTTTAATTCTGACTAATAATTCTTCTGTTTCAAATGGTTTGGTAACATAATCATCTGCCCCAAGATCAAAGCCTTGAATTTTGGCATTCAAAGAATTTTTGGCCGTTAACATAATGACTGGCAAACTGGCAAACTGTTTTTTGATTTGAGCGCAAACACTTTCACCATTAATATCGGGAAGTTCTAAATCTAGTAAAACTAAGTCGGGAGTAATTTCGTTGAGAATCTGCAAACCGCTAGTGCCTTTTGGTGTGCTTTTGACAATATAACCTTGATCAGTCAATATATTTTCTAAAAATGACCGAGTAGAATTATCGTCTTCTATCACCAATACGATTGGATGCATAGCCAGATTATACCCTATGATTAAAAATCATATGTACTATAATCGCACTCAACTTCATTATGAGACCACTGTTTTTACAGCGCATCATAGATCGGCTGGTTACAGCAATACCGGTTACTATTTTAATTTTAGGTCTCTCTCTCACATTAATTTCCGCTTATTACATTGATAGATCTAGTCAAGAAAAAGAGTTAAAAGATTTCACTAATTCCACAAAAATGGTGGAAAAGAGAATTAAGGATGCAGCTTCGTTTTATAGTACTTTGCTTTTTTCAACTAGATCGTATCTTTATAGTGATGAGTATGTAACTCAAGAATCATTTGGAAAATTTGCCAAAAATCTTCATTCTGGAAAAGCTTACTTAGGTATTGATGGTGTTGGTTTTGTTTCGACAGTTCCCTATTCTCAAAAAAGCAATTTTATTAATGAACTTAGGACCAATGGTGCTGTAGTTGATTTGGATAACGACATCAATGAAGAAGAGCCGAGTCAAATTGTCGCCTATCTAGAACCTCAGGACTTAAGAAATCAAGCCATGATTGGTTTGGATTTTTCTCACCAAGAAACCTTTAGACAAGCTATGAATAAATCTAAAGCAGACGGGGTAGTTGCTAGTAGTGGCCGAGTGTTAATGCAACAACCGATGGGAGATCAGTCTGATGCCGGCTTTGTTTCTTTCCTGCCAGTCTATAGTTCATCTAGTTTGCCAAATGTACAGGAAGATAGATTAAAAGAAACAAAAGGTTTTGTTTTCATTATTTTCAACGTTAGGGATTTTTTTGGTCAAATATTTTCTGAAAATAGTACTGCGCCAGTTAATTTTAGTATTTTTGAGTCAACTGGTGAAAATGAACAACGACTTTTGTATACATCAGAAGCTGATGATCAATATAAACCTAGGTTAAAACTTTCAGAAAAAATTGATATTTTAGGCAAGTCGTGGACAATTAATTACACCAACAAAGCATCGAGTGATATTACTTCGGTTCGTCACTCTGTGCCAATGTTGGTAATCATTGGTTTATTGTTAACAGCAATTATCTATGTCATTACTGAATCGCAAATTAAAGCTCGCTTCACTGCAGAAAAAACTCAGCGAGAACTTTTTGAAGCAAAATCATCAGTTCAAGCTAGCGAAGAAAAATTAAGACTTTTGATTCAAGAATCAAAAGAATATGCCATTGTGATGCTAAGCAAAACCGGCCGAATTATTAGTTGGAATTCTGGAGCTGAGCAGCTATTTGGATTCACAGAGGTTGAAGTATTGAACAAAGACTATGCCGCACTTTTTTCTGATAAAGAAAGAAAAAAAAGAATACCAAAAAAAGAATTATCAGCAGCTTTACAAAAAAATATACATAAATTTGAAAGACACTTTGCTACCAAAAATGGAACTGTTTTTTGGTTAAGCGGGGTTCTTAATACTGTTTATGATAATGACCATTTGTTAAAAGGTTACGCACTAATTGCTAGAGATGTCTCAGATAGAAAAAAGTGGGAGGAAGCAGTGGTTAAAAACCAACAACAAACACAGGCCATTTTAGACTCATTGAGGTCTGGAGTGGTAGTGATTAACCGCTTGGGACAAGTGATCGCCTTCAATCAAGTTTGGGAAAAAATGAGAGAACATAACTTGGCAAATGTGAAAAAGAAATTAGCCTTGGGTGAAAATTTGCTGGAAGCATTGCAAAAATCAGAAAGTGTTAATAACGAAGATTCACAGTTAGCCTTGAAAGGTATTCAGAAAGTTATTAATAAAACAGCCAAGCACTTTTGGCATGAGTATCAAATTTTTGATGCTAACAATGATGAGAGATGGTACCACTTGCAAGTTACGCCTTTAAAACAAGAAGAAGACCGGGTGGTGATTGCCTATACCAACATTACCGAAAGAAAAAAGCTAGAAAAACAAAAAGATGACTTTTTAAGAATTGCCAGCCACGAGCTCAAGACCCCAATTACTTCTACTAAGGCCTACGCTCAAGTTTTGATTAAAATGCTGAATGATAAGAAAAGCGAGAATAACACAGTTAGGTTATTAACCAAAATGGATCAGCAGCTGAATAAAGTGACAAAGTTAATTAATGATTTGCTTGATGTTTCTAAAATTGAAGCCGGTCTGTTAAAGCTTAACAACCAATATTTTGAATTTGATATTCTCGTTAATGAAATTGTTGAGGCTGTTCAGCTGACGAATGGTGACCACCAGATTGTGGTTAAAGGTAAAACCAAAAAAAGACTTTATTCTGATCCAGAAAGGTTGGGTCAAGTTTTAACCAACTTGTTGATTAATGCAATTAAGTTTTCTACCAAAAAAAGACGAATTTATTTGATCTGTGAAGTTAAGAGTGGAGATATTTTAGTTGAAGTCAAAGATTCTGGAGTTGGTATTAGTGAAGACGATCAGAAAAACCTATTCCAAAGATTTTTCAGAGTCCAAGCTCCTGAATTTCAAGGTCAATCGGGCTTAGGTTTGGGACTTTATATTTCTGCGGAAATTATTAAGCGGCTTGGAGGTGAAATTGGTGTAAAAAGTGAATTAGGTAAGGGTTCTACTTTCTACTTTTCATTGCCAATCGAAAATGAAAAAAAATAATCAGTATAAAATTCTAGTAATTGATGATGATAGCGCCATTGTTGACGCTACCAAAATGATTTTGGAATTGGAAGGGTATTTAGTTCAGGGGCAAACTGATGGTCATTCGGTCAAAAAAATTATTCAATATAAACCAGATTTAATCTTTTTAGATTTGTGGTTGTCCAATATAGATGGTCGAGAATTTTGTCAGAAGTTAAAAGCTAACCCTAAGACAAAAAATATTCCTGTTTTATTTTTCAGTGCTAGTAGAAGTATTGAATTGAATGCCCAACAAGCTCAAGCAGATGCCTATCTTTCCAAACCTTTCGAGATGGATTTATTGTTGGAAAAAGTTAGAGAGTTATTGAAAATAGACTAAAGTTCTAGTTCTTCGATTTTAGTAGAACCAATCTTTTTCATAGGATCAACTAATTCTTCACTGGTGATTTTAGTAACGTCTGTTTTAGTTTCGTAAGCAATCATTAACCCCTGAATAATTTCTACCACTTCCCTAGCCTCTCGCGAAGGTAAATAGGGTATGACAATTTTAGGTGAATACGGAATATTGTTGACAATTTCTATGGAACTAAGGAAGTAGGCATTTTCTAATTTGACACTAGAAATATTATTGATCAGCATCGATTCTGCATGGTGTCCTAAAAAGAAGTACCTAATAAAAATAATTTTAGTTTTTTCAACACTTAGGACAGAAGGAAATATTTGAAAAGGAAAAACTGTTTTGACGGAGCAAATAATGTTGTCACTGTCTGCTGCTAGTGATTCAAGTTTATCATTTTCCATACGAAACAATTATTCATTTTTAGTGTGTGAAATTAGAGTTGTTTTTTGTGTGAATTTGGTAATAAAAACAGCTCTTACAAAATTCTAACTTTTAACTTGTTAAGTTTTTATATTGGTTTTATATATTGATATTAGTTTGAGTCAAAAGTATTAAATAAAATAGAAAGGGATTATGAAAGCAGTTTTACTTGGACTATTTGCAGACAGCAAAAATGCAGGCTTAGCGGTAGCAGAACTAAAAGAAAAAGGTTATACCAAGGAAATTTCAGTCTTAGCTCGCAACAGCAAAACAGACACCGATGTCTATGAAGTTAAACAAGATGTCACTGAGGGTGCTGCAGTAGGTGCCACGGTTGGTGTTGCCACTGGTTTACTTGCAGGACTTTTTAGTGGCATTTCTATGATTGCTGTTCCTGGTCTTGGTTTGCTCGTTGGTGGTCCACTGGCGGCACTTTTAGGGCTTGCTGGTGGTGTAGTTGGATCAGTGGGCGGCGGTTTACTGGGAGCTTTGATTGATTTTGGAGTCAACGAAGCAACAGCGGAAGTTTATGACAAGGCTATTCAGCGAAATGAAGTTTTGATCGGAGTTACTACCGAAGAAAGTACAGTGGCTTCAGTCACTGACATTATGAATAAGCATTCTGCAAATAATATTTCTATAGTACATAAAGGCTAAATATTGTAGAATCAATCTAATATGCAATTAAATATTCTCTCCTCTGTTATTAATATATTTTTAATGATCGTTGAAGTGTTGCTCTCTTTGAGATTTTTACTGAAGTTTTTTGGTGCTAATGTTTCTGCTCCTTTTACTCAGTGGATTTATAACAACACTGAGCCACTCTTGGCACCATTTGCTAACATCTTCCCTGCTCCAAGAATTGATGGAACTTTTACAATCGAATTTACTTCGCTATTTGCCATCATTATTTATATGATCATTGGCCATATGTTGATTGAAGCGCTCGAATTTATTTCGTACAACGCAACTCGCAGTTCCTCAAAGAGGAACTAGTTTAATAAAAATATAAAGGAATTATGAAACAACTTTTCCATCTCATTTTAAGTATGCTGGCTTTGTTGATCACTTCATATTTAGTGCCAGGTTTTGAAGTAGAAAGTTTTTGGGCAACGCTAGCAACGGTAGTCGTGCTTAGTATTGTTAATATTTTGGTCAAGCCGATTATGATGTTAATTACTTTGCCGCTTAATATTTTGACTTTAGGTCTATTCACCTTTGTTATCAATGGTTTGATGTTAAAAATTGCTTCATCAGTTGTACCTGGCTTTGTTGTGATAGGTTGGATGCCAGCGATTATTGGTGGTATCGTATTGGGCTTGGTGTCCGCGGTACTTTTTGGAATGGCTGGCGAAGATCGCTAAAAATAAGTTCAAAGAAATAAGTTAAAGGAAGCGCGCGAGCGCTTCTTTTAGTTCTGCTAATTCTGATTGAGTTGGTTGATATGATCTTTCTTCTTTAGCTACTGCCCAAATGGCGGTATGTGCCAATTTATCTGTTTTATTTCTGGGAATAAGGTGCCAATGGGCGTGTGCATCAGTATTACCAAGCATTTCGTAATTTAATTTGTCAGGTGTGAATGCCTGATAGACAGCGTGAGCCACTTGAGCCATTTCCTCAAGGTATTTTTCCCTAAAACCACTCTCCAATTCATGAAGCTCGTGGACGTGCATTTTGCACAAAAATAAAGTATAGCCACGATAGCTTTGATGATCAGCTAAAACTACATAGCCAGTTTCTAACTCTTTGACGAAATAAGGATTTTGTTCTTTTTTGATTAACTCAATTCGTTCACAAACAAGACAATTATTCATTTGATGTAATTTTAGACTACGATAAACTCGTATCAACTAGTAGAATGAGCACAATGAAAAGTAATAAAAACATGGATTATATTTGTCCTATCTGTCTGGGTAATAGTGGTGTCGAAAGCACCGATACTTTACTGAAGCAAAATGATCTAGTTTTTCGAGATGACTTAGTGAGTGTTTGGATTAATTCTTTTTGGGTTGGAAAAAACAAGGGTCATTTGATAGTTGTTCCCAATCAACACTTTGTTACACTTTGGGATTTGCCCACGGAAGTTGGTCATAGAATTTTTGAAGTTTCGAAATTGATGGCGGTGGCTTTAAAAGAAGTTTATAAGTGTGATGGGGTTACTCTTCGTCAAAACAACGAGTCAGCTGGTGATCAACACGCTTTCCATTATCATCAACATATTTTTCCTCGTTATATTAATGACGATTTCAATCAAAAATTGGTTGAAAAAAGTACTCTTTCTGATCCACAAGAAAGAATTGTTTACGTAAAAAAGCTGCGTAGGTATTTAGAAGAAAGCGTTGATATTAAGATCTGATTGATATGGTTTGTGCTTGACATCTTACATGCTCAAAAATATAATCCCATGACTGAGAGTCAATGAAATTCGGTTGAGTGGAAGTCGCGCTCCACGAGTCTTCTTTGTAAATATAGAGAAGAACGAAGCTTGGCAAAATCCAAGCCGGAAAACCCGTCATAGTTAAGTTGTTTGCACTAGAAATGCAAACAAAATTAAGGCACTTAAGATGTTAATTGAGTGCGAAGAAGGATGGTACCGCGTTGTAAAAACGCTCCTTCAACTATTGATAATAAACAATGGTTGGAAGAGCGTTTTTTAGTATCAAGAATTAATTTAAAAATTTGTAAAGATTATTCGTATTATGTTAAGCACCAGAAAAGATGACGAGCATTTAGTAGACACAGAACAATTGTGGTCTGAGCGATTTGATTTTAGCGACACAGCTCAATTTCCTTTGATTGCTCTGGAAATATTGGCGGCAATTCCAACTGACGGAACTGAAGAAGAGAGATTGGTTGGCCAGTTCGCAGATACACTGAGAGCTATGGTTGCTGATCCAGAAAAACAAACATTGTTATTTGCCAAGCTGTTAGAAATAAATCCAAATTACCAGCCAAAATTGTATAGTCAAGATGCCAAGGCTAATGTTTTAGCTAATGTTGTGGCCGCTATTTATGCTCCATTAATCCATGCTTTTACAGGTAGTGTTTTGAAAAATATTCAGGCAGGAATTTTATCTCCAGTGGTGATTGCGCCACCACGTGATGGAATCCCTTTTGCCAATTCAATTAAGGCACAAGCTGATTTAAAAGGTGTCGCAATCAAAGTCATTGATTTACAAGTTACCAGAAAAGTAGCTGGTATCAGTAATCAACAAGGCCAAAATGGTCATGTGTCCAACCCCGATCCATTGTTAGAGGAATATATTGCACAAGAATTAGGTCCATATTTTGAACAAGGTTTTACCGAAATTGAACCAGGAATTTATTCAACTACTAGTATGGTGACAGCAGGTTTGGCATCTAAAATGGGTAATGAAAAATATACAGCGCTTAAACTTTATGGACTCGGACCAAACCTTAGCTTTGTTCACGCAATTTTAAGTGGTGGACAAGAATGGGTCGCAGAAAGAGCCGAGTCTCAAGGCTTAGTCGATCCAGGAAAAATTGCCAACTTGATGACACTTTTGGATTCTACTGAGGAATTCGGAATGCAACATATGCATGCCTCAGTTTCTAGTTTAAAAAGAAATGAGCAGGGTTTGGTTAAGCCAGATATTAGAGAATCAGAACCAGAAAACTTAGCAATCGCTATCGCTTCAAATTTAGCTATTACAGATACTGCGGAAATGTATTCAAATAATGAGTTGGCGTTACAAACTGCAACAAGTATTATTGATCAATTTGACGAAATTGTGGCTTTGGCAAATCAAGGATTTCCTCTTTGTTTGACTAGCTTGATCCCACCGGGGAAAATTGATAATAAAATTACATTATTTGAAAAAATAAGAAGTAGCAAGTTACTCAACTTGCCATCAGGTTTAAACTTATAATTAATTATCTGCCCATATGAAAAATAATTTTTTATCACTGTTCAAAAGCCAGAAGCCAATTATTGGTATGGTTCATCTTTTGGCCATGCCAAACTCAAACGGCTATGTTGGATTTGAGGCAACACTCCAGCATGCTCTTAATGAGTTGGACAGTTTGGAAAAAGGTGGAATTGACGGCGTTCTGATTGAGAATGACAATGATTCGCCGTATACCTTATTAGCTGATCCAGCTACCGTTGCGGTAATGACCGCAATAACTGCCAAAATTGTTGAAAAATCTAGTGTACCTGTTGGTGTAGAAGTATTATTGAATGATCCAAAGGCATCTTTGTCGATTGCAGTTGCTGGAGGTGCTCAATTTATTAGAACTGATTACTTTGTGGACAGAATGTCTAGGCCAGAATACGGTGGTGAAATATCTATAAACCCACAAGAGATTTTAGATTTTCGTTCAAAATTAAAGGCAGAAGATATTTTTATTTTAGCTGACGTTCAAGTTAAGCATGCACAATTGCTAGAAGTTGGAAAAACAATTTCTAGTTCAGTCAAGCAAGCTGAGCAGGCTGGCGCAGATGGGGTTATAGTTTCTGGCAATTTCACTGGAGAACAGCCTGTCGTTGATGATTTAAAAGAGGCTATGGAGGCGGTCGAGAATATTCCGGTTTTAATTGGCAGTGGTTTTTCATTGCAAAACTCAACTCAGCTTTTGCCTCATACAAATGGCGTAATAGTTGGATCTTCAATTAAAGAAAATGGAAAAGTTAGTTTGCAAAAAACTAGTGAATTGATGAGTGAAGTGAGAAGCTTTTTATAAATGTTGCAGTTTTTGAATAGCCGATCCGATTCGCCAAAATTTATTTATGTTGGTGATTGTGGGGTTGATTTAATCGATAAAAAAATACGACCCGGTGGTTGTGCCCTAAATGTTAGTTACCACTTACATTCATTAAAACAAAATATTGATGTTTTAACTTGGATTGGCAATGATGATCGCTCTGGAATAGTGGTGAAAAAATTGAGCGAGATTGGTGCAAGCAAAAACAGAGTTCACCAAACCTCAGGAAAAACTCCTGCACAATTTGTTAGTATTCAGCCCAGTGGTGAAAAAAAGTTTGAGAGCTATGAAGCTGGAGTTTTGTCGAGCGCAAAACTAACTACAGCTGATAAAGATTTTATAAATCAGCACCATATTTTAATTACTCTTTGTTATTCGCAAATTGCAGATTTATTTGATCAAGTGACTCATGTCAAATTTGATGGACTTAAGGTTGTGGATTTTATGAGTTTGGCAGATTTTAATTTTGATCTTAACTTTGTCAAAAAATATTTAAATTGGTTTGATATTGTTTTATTTGGTTTAGATGAAAATCAGACTGAGCTCATTGATCAAATAAAAACCATGGCTCTACAGCATAAAAAATTATGTATTGTGACTTTGGGCAGTGCTGGTAGTAAGGTGTTTTGGGGTGAGAGTGAATATTTCCAGCCAACAAGGGCAACCAAAGTTGTTGACACAACTGGCTGTGGTGACGCATACCTAGCAGGCTTCCTGAGCGAATTCGTTCAAAGTCAGAATGTTGAACAAGCAATGAGCTCTGGTTCAAACTTGGCTGCTCAGGCAAGCACCTATTTAGGCGCTATACCTGAGCAATAAATTAGTCGTAAATTTAGACGAATACTTCAGCCATCATACAGCGTGCGCTTCCGCCACCTGTTCTTTCGATTTGGTCAATTTCAACAACTACGAGTTTACCGTATTGTTCCATAATTGCTCTTTGTTCCGGTGTGAAGCCATTATATGCAGTTTTGGACATCACAATTTTTTGACCCTCAGCTGAATTAACTTGCAAAATATTGCCACACATTTGACTCATTTGCTCAAGAGTAATGGCGATGACTTCTTTGCCGTTTTCGATTAGTTTTGTTTCAACTGCTTGTTTGTCTTTATCTTCTGGGATAGCTTCAAAACAAACGACTGCGAATTGTTCTCCAACGCTCATGACGACATTGGTGTGATAAATTTCATTACCTTGGGCGTCATTGGCGCGGAAAAAGACTGGCTCATAGCCGGTGGCTTCTCCGAAGTGGTTTACCCCGTCAACAGTAGTTCTTTGTGATAATGAAGCAAAAGCCAGTGCGTTTTGTCTGTCCAAAACTAAACTACCAGTTCCTTCTACAAATGAACCCTCTTTTTCTAGTTCGGTAAGGTCAACTACTGGCTTTTGAAGTACTATTCCAGCTTCTGCCAGAACCTCCATTGCTCTATTCAGCTGTCTTTCTTCGCGACGGTTTTTTGCCTTCATTGGGTAAAGGACAATTTTTGAATCGTGGAAAGAAATCCAGTTGTTTGGAAAGACTGCATCTGGAGTAGCAGCATAATCTCCAGCTTCATTGGTTCGATTGTCTAGGACAACAACTTTAATACCTTCATCTCTTAATTGGTTAACCATCTCTACAAATTCTGTAAGCGCTCTATCTCTAATAATAGCTTCGCTAGCATTGGGTTCTCGGTGTTGGAAAAGGTTGTCAGGAGTGCCGGATTGATCATCGTAGGCAGTTTGTTCATTGAAGCCAAACATTGATGGGGTGATCATCATAATGATGTCAGTTATTTGTTTTTGTTCACGACCTTCAAGTTCTTGTGGTGTACTTGACATACTGTCTCCTTTGGGCGGCTAACTAAAAATTAGATAATTGTACAATGGGAATTAGTATCGTGAAAGTCTTACTTATCCGTTACACCATCGTGATACAATTGGGTGTAATTTAAGTAACAGTGGATAGGACATTTGGTATGATATCACAACAAAATTCCCATGAATTGCTTATTAAGCTTATAGATATTCCATCAATTAGTAGCGATGAAAATGCGGTTTGTACTTTTGTTTTTGACTTACTAAAGACAATGTCTTTTGATACTGTTCAAAGAATTCCCGTCGATGAACATGGCTTTAACATCTTTGCAACGAAAGGTGTACCTAAAGTTCTTTTGCAGGCTCATTTGGATGTGGTGCCTCCACATATTCCCTCTCGCGTTGATGAAACAAAAATTTATGGTCGTGGTAGCTGTGACACTAAGGCCTCGGCGGCTTGCATGATTGTGGCAGCCCAACAAGCTTTAGCCGATGGCCTGACAAATTTTGGTGTGGTTTTCACAGTCAGAGAAGAAACAAGTATGGTTGGAATTAAAAAGCTAGTTTCGGCATTGCCTCAAATTCCTTTTACTATTGTTGGTGAACCTTCAAAGTTGCAACCCGTGACTAGTCACTTTGGGATGTTAACTTTGAATTTGGAAACTAAGGGAAAAGCTGCTCATACTAGCCAAGCTGGCGAAGGCGTTAACGCTATAGACGCACTTATCAAAGCTGCCGCTGATCTTCAAAAAATTACCATTCATCCAGACTCGATGCTTTCAGTTGTCAAAATTGAAGGGGGCGTGGCTTCAAACATTGTGCCACCGCTTGCCAAAGCTCGCTACAGTTTTAGGATTTCACCAGATGACAAAAATGATTACTTGGAAATGTTCACCAAAGTTTTAAAAAATCATCCCTTAGCAACAGTCACCAAGGGTTTCGAAGCTGGCGCTGTGAAATCTAAATTACCTAGTGAGTTATCATTTTTAGGTAAAGGTCAGACAGTTAAATATTTCACTGAGCTATCATTTTTACAATCTGGTGTTATTTTAGGACCTGGCGACATCATTCACGCTCACACCGACATCGAGCAAGTACAAAAAAAAGAATTAGACGAAGCGGTTCTTTTGTACGGCAAGATTTTGGTTGCTATGGCTAATTAAACGTCGGTGATATCAATAACCACGACATCGGCATTGCCATCTTGCAAAACAATTTCTAAATTGCTTGGCCATTGTTCTGGATGCAGAAGTTTGCCTCCATTTGCTAACATGACTTGTTGCGACTTTAGATTATTGTGTTCGGCTACGCCAATAATTTGAGCATTAGGTTTGGCAATTTTGCCTTTTTTGACTGTGTCTAACATAACTCTTGTCCCCCAGCCTTGACCCATATAATTTGAGGCAACTAGCCAGCTACCTAGCTCAAACAGTGGTGCGCCTTGGGCGGTTGTTCCTGGCCACTGCATGAGTTTGGCAAAAGCTACGATTTCAAAATCCTTGTCTTCATTCACAAAAATAGTGCCCATGCCTTTGGCGACAAAATCCATAATTTGATGAGGTGAAAATTGCAGCATCGAGTCAGGATACTGGCCTAATAAATCGGTTACTTGGCAACACAGCTCGTATAAAAGTTTTGCTTCAAAATCTGGTAGCTCTTCAACTTCTTTATTTTGAAGATGAGATAGTGGGTTGAATTCAACAATACTGGAAGGCATATTACTCCTTTTTAGTGGCATGAACTACGGCGGCAATTTTTCCTTGAAGTCCATATAGCTTGATAAATCCATCAGCCTCAACCGCAGACCAACTACTGCTTTGGGCGTAGCTAGCGATGTCAGGTTTGATCAGGGTGAAAGGAGAAGAAATTGCGACTGGCAAAACTTGGTTGGGTTGAACTTTGAGTTTCACTTCCCCACTCACAACACTCTGTTCAGCATCAAAGAATGACTTCAGGTTAGCAACAACTGGTTCAAAAAACTTGCCAGTATAAAATAGGTCGGTTAAATGTTGTCCAAGCTCTGCGCCAATAGTTTGTTGTGGTTTGGTCAGAACTAATTGTTCCAAAGCTTTGTGAGCTGTTATTAATGCTAAAACACCTGGAGCTTCAAAGACGATATGACCTTTGATACCAATCACACAGTCGCCAGTGTAATAACCTCGGCCATATCCATACTGACCTATCAGCTTGTTAAGTTTTTGCAGGATTGTTTCGCCCGACATCTTAACACCGTCAAGTGCGCAGGGAACGCCTTTGTCAAATTTAATAGTAATGTAGATGGGTTTGGTGGCAGTTGGTTTGGTCCAAATGAACATTGATTCGTCTGGTTCTTTGAGTTCATCGATTTCGCTGCCTGAGTAAGTAATGCCTAAGACATTTTGGTTAACAGAATATTTCTTGTGAAGGTTTGGGACTTCAAAACCTTTTTCTTTCAAAAATTCCATTTCTTTTTGTCTGTTACCGCCCATTTCTTTGATTGGTGAGTGAATGGTGATGTTGGGATCGAGAGTCATTAAAGCAACGTCAAACCTGACCTGATCGTTTCCCATTGCACTTGATCCATGAGCGACGTGGTTGACTTTTAGTTTATGAGCAACTTTTAAAACTTCCTCAGCAATGATGTATCTATCGGTACACATGTTGGGATATGAACCTTGATATAGACCATTGGTTTTAATGATATATTCGACAACTGAATTAAACATTGAATTCATGCCATCAACTTGAATGTGTTTGATCGCACCAAATTTTTTTGATTTTTCAGCTATAGCTTTAAGTTCTTCTTTTGTGTAACCACCGGTTTCCACAGTCACGGTGATGACTTCGAAGCCTTGTTCTTGTAAATATGGAATTGAGAATGATGTATCAAGGCCGCCTGAAAATGCCAAGATAATTTGTTTTCCTTTTTTCATATGTCCTTTCTGTGTGACATTAATTGTTTTTTAAATACAAAAAAACAACTTGATTAAAAATTACAGAAAGGGACGTTGAAAACGTGGTACCACCCTTTTTCCTCACTTAAGTTGCCCTAAGTGAGCTCAGTCTATTTGCTCCGTTGCTCTAAACGAGTGACACAAATATGTGGCTATAACGGGCCCTGCCGTCTTAGATTTTGCTAAGCTCCTCAGCTTGAGAGTAGATCTCAAGCACTAAGAATCGCGACTTCTTAATTAGGATTTGTGGTTATTAAGATACAACATCAATCATTGCTGATGACGTTAAGCGATATAATACACAATAGTTTTTTTATTTGCAAGATCGGAGAATGCAAGTTCTACTTTCTGACGAGTGGCAAAGTTAAACAATGCGGACCACCGCCTTGCGTAAGGATATCAGATAGTTCGACTTCAATAACTTCGATTCCACCCTCTCTCATTCTTTGATTAGTTTGTTTGTTTTCTGCTGCTGAAATAACTTTTCTGTCAGCAATTGCCAAAACATTAGTGCAACAAGTAGTATATTCATCTTTACTGGCTTCGATCAATTGGTACCCTTTGGTTTGCAAAAGTCTAATGACATCATCAGGAATCCATTCCGGAATACAAACAATAGATTTGTTTCCCAAAATACCCATGACAGTATCGATATGAAATGCTTTATCTTCAAAAACTGGATAAACAGGAACAAACTGTGTGCCTGGGAAATGATCGCGCAACACTTCTAAACTTATCTCATTTGTTCGTGGTCCGATGCCCACTAAAGCCAGTTCTGAATTGAGCAAAGCAAAGTCTCCACCTTCAATTGTATAAGGTCTCGAATCTTCAATAATATTTTTGGCAGCTATATTCTGATAAATACCATCAACTTCACCTTTTCGATAATCATATTTCATGACTGATGGCAAAACTTTTCCTCCAATAATTACCCCCACATCTCTGGTAAACAAAGGGGTATGACCCACTCTACCAGGCTCAACATCAGAGTAAACTAACTCTATGCCTTGGCTTTCTAGTGTATCCATTAGTCCGCGAAATTGCCTGGTGGCAATCGGTTTTGACTCCAGAGCGACTGGGTTTCCTTGAGCATGGAAAGCTTGAACCGGGTTAACAATCAAATCATTAAACGAAGTAATCTCTTGAGGTGGTCTAACAACCATGACTTTGACTAAGGGTGAAAATTCATTGTTTAGATGAGGGGTTATTTTTGGGCGATCATCTAGCTCATAATCAGGGTTAAGTTCAGGATTTCTTCGCATATTGTTAGCGAGTATAATGAGTGCGCAATCACATGTAAATACTCAATGGAATTATGAAAACTCATCAACAACCCGTCGGTGTCTGTGTAATTCTTCTCAATTCACAAGGTCAAATTTTATTGGGTAGGCGCAAAAATGGCTATAAATCAGGTGAGTATGGTTTGCCCGGTGGACATGTTGATGTCGATGAATTGACTGAACAGGCAGCAATAAGGGAAGTTCTGGAAGAAACTGGAATTAAAGGACTTAATTTTACTTTTTTAGGGTTGGTGCGCGAAAACCAAGGCGAATATGATTTCATTCACTTTGTTTATGTGGCCAAGTTGACTGACCAAGAGCCAAAATTAACTGAGCCTAATAAGTGTGAAGGTTGGGAGTGGTTCGATCAAAACAGTAAGTTTGATAATGTTTTGCGAGGTCATTACGCAGCGATTAAATTATTTTTGGATAAAAAGACTTTAGCTGATTTGCCAAAATAAATTTACAAATAGAGTTCCATTAAATATTCGTCGTAAAATTTGTCATCAACTTTGAGGGCCATTTTTTGTTCGCCAATTATTACGAAGCCGATTGATTTATAAAGTTCGATGGCTGGCTTTTGTGTTGTGATAACACCAAGTTGAACTTTCTCAATTTCTTTTTTAGTTTTGGCAAAATCGATGGCAGTTTTAATTAATTCTCTGCCTAAACCTTGGTGACGAAATTTTGGACTAATGTAAAAACTGACAATATTGGCAATATGCTTTTGTTTGGTTAGTTTTTCTTGGTAGCAGCCGATCATGCCAACTAAATTATCTTTTTCATCAATGGCAAAAAACATATTTTCGATTTTGTTTTTCCACTCGGCTTGAGTTTCATTGTTGGTTTCTTCTGCGGTAGCGAGAAAAGATTGTGGCGAATTTTCAACTGCTTCTAAGCGAAGTCTTTTGTAATCTTGCCAACGGGATGGTGGAAGTTTGGCGATGGTCATGTTCTAATTATACTCGTATGAATATGGACAGGGATACAGTTTTAAAATTAGTTAAATCAGCACTCCAAGAAAGTTGAGCCGAAGTTGAATTTGTTTTTAATACTTGTCGATTACATTCAATAACTTTGTTTGTCCCGTACTCTCAGTTTTGATAGGAATCTCAGTAAATTCCATACTTCCATCTTCAAAAATGTCTACTGCAACTAATAATCCCTTTTGGAAACGTTCATCAAAGTATTGATCAAAGACAAAATTGCCCAAGGAGTAGTAAATGGTTTTGCCAAGATACTCTTCTTTTTGTTGAACAATATGAGGATGGCTACCGATGATCAAATCAGTGCCTGCCTCTATGAGCTGGTGAGCTTCACTGACGATGATTTGATTGGCTGTTGGTTTGTATTCTGGTCCCCAATGAGGCATGACGATGACTAAATCGGCAGCGGTAGTGGCAAACTGAATATCTTTGATAGCGGTTTCTAAACCATTGGTTACAAATTGATTGTAGCCAACAAAAGCCAAGCTTGGTTTTAGTTCGCTTTTGATAAAAACGCGCTCCTCTGGTTGTTTTTCAAAACCAGTATTGCCAAAAAAATCTATTTTTGCTTCTGATAAGTATTTTTTAGTTTGGGTTACGCCCTCTAGACCCAAATCTTCACTGTGGTTATTGGCCAAAGAAACAATTTGAAAGTTATTGCGCTTAAGCATTGGCGCAACGCTTGGGTCGAAGGTGAAAGTAAAGTGATTGGGGTCGTCGACTGCTGTATTAACACTGCGAGTTGGGTAGGTAGTAATTGTTCCTTCTAGATTGGCCACAACCAAATCATATTGATAGAACGTTGGTGTTAATTCGGCAAGGATAAAATCAACTCCATTTTTTTCCATACTTGTGCGGATTGATCTATCTAACATTACATCACCGCCAAAAAGTATTCGGTACTTGGGCTTTATTGGTTTGGGGTTAGGTTGGAGTTTGAGAAAGTTGAGTTGAGTGACCGTAGGTGGTTTGTCAGAATTTTTTTCACCGTCAAATAATTTAGTTTTATTAATTATGGCAAATAAAGAAAAAACTATTAAAAGTATTGCAAACGTTGTTTTAAAATATTTATGTATAGAAAGATTTTTTGGCAATTTATTTTGGCAGCATTAAAGAAAAACCAGCAAATTTTCTTTGCTCATACGGCCCAAACTCATCAACACCTTCAACAATTTCTGTGGGCGTTAGACTTCCTTCAAAGGCTGCAATGTGTCTATTTAATAAATCGGGCTCGGCTAAGGGTTGATTGTGTCCTGGCAGAATAGCTGTAATTTTATTTCCAAGTTCAGATCTTAGTCTATACAATGACTGGAGGTAGTCATTAACACTTGATTCTGCTAAATGTAAATATTCTGGACCAGGGTAAAGTGTATCGCCAGTGATCAGTTCTCCAGATTGAGGTAAGAAAAAACAAACACTGCCAGGAGTGTGTCCGGGTGTGTGAATCACCACTACATGCAAACCATCAATATTGATAGCGTCGCCGTCCTTAAAGGTTTCAAATGATTCAATTCCAGGAATGTTGAATTGATTTAAATCATATGAACTAGGAACTTTGACCAAAAAGGCTTCTTCATCATAGCCAACTGTTTCATCTTTTCTCCAACCAGCTCGCAAGCGACTTGTTTCGTATTCGTTGTCTAAAATTGAAATATTTTTAAACAGCCCTGCCCCACCAATGTGATCCCAGTGACTATGAGTCAGTAGAGTTCTCACAGGAGGCATTGGCAAAATATCTTTAATATTTGCCAGTCCCATACCTGTGTCAAAAAGAACCAACCCCCCGTTGGCGGTTGCTTTTGTAAAAGAAAAAACATCTTCAAAGTGGTGTGGTTCACGAATGGCTGTGGTGCCTAGCGCCACTTCAGTGATTTCATACCAGTCGGGGCCAAAAGGGTATTCTGAATTTGGTTGACCTAAAAGTTCTTTGATGTTGTTTGCCATTGTTTGTATCCTAATTTACTTTCCAAATTTTTCCAACATAGTGGGATTACCGCGGGTTAATTTTTTGATAGTCAAATCCTCTACCTTATTATTAGCAATGCGCAAGTTGTCATCCGAGCGCAACAAATTTTCTTTGGTCTTTTGTAATTGGGCAATTGATTTGTCGATGCTTTCGATGGCGGCGGCAAACTTTTCCGAAGCTAAACGATAGTTTTTACCAAAAGAATCTTTGAAGTCAGAGAGGTGTTGTTCGAAGTTGGAGACATCGATGTTTTGTTCTCTGACCAAAGCGAGTTCTGATTTGTATTGAAGGCTATTAAGCGCTGCATTTCTAAGAAGGGTAATGATAGGAATGAAAAATTGAGGTCTAATCACATACATTTTTGGATACTTATGTGAGACGTCAACAATGCCAGTATTATAAAGTTCATTGTCTGCTTCCAGCAGTGAGACAAGGACGGCATATTCACATTTTTTCTCTGTGCGGTCTTTATCCAACTCTTTCAAAAAATCTTCATTTTTCTTTTTGGTCGCAGTTTCGTCACCTTCATTTTTCATTTCAAACATAATGCTAACGATCTCAGTCCCCTGCTCATCAGCTTCTTTGAAAATGTAGTCGCCTTTGCTGCCGCTGTGACTATCGTTATCTTTTTCGAAATAAGCATTTTTGAAGGCAGTGGCGCGAAGTTTATTGAATTCAATTTCACAATGTTGTTCGAGAGTTTCACCCAGCATTTTGGTTGAAAGTTTGACCTTGAGATCTTTGTAATATTGGATCATTTCTTCTTTACTCTTCAACTCATGTTCGTATTTTTGTTTGAGTGATGATTCAAGAATTTTGGACTCTGAATCTTTTTTGTCGAGCTGGTGCGCTAATTCATCGCGCTGCTTTTCAACCACATTAACTGCTTCTGAGACAGCCAGTTTCTTTTCAGTTTGAGTGGCCAAGATTTGTGCTTGAAGTCTGGCTATCTCAGCGTCTTTTTTGGCGATGTCGTCCTTAGATAAACTTTTAGTGTTGGCTTCAGCGAGTTTGACTGCTGTCTCTTTTTCTTGTTCTAGAAGCTGGATTTTTTCTTGTAGTTTTTGCTCTCTAAGTTGAGCTTCTAAAGCCTTTTCATGTTCAACAGCTTTTTTGACTTTGGCCACTTCTGCTTCAAAAATATCTTTTTTAATCGAAGCAACCACGCCAGCAATTGTAGACTGATCGATATCAATTTCGTGAAGTGTAGAAAGATCAATGAGATCGCCTTTGTTCCCGTCCTCTCTTAGAACTAGAGTATGCTCGTCTTGGATGGAAACTTGGATTTTTTTCATAGTACTGAGGCTTTCGTTTCTAATCTCAATTATACTGGATCAAATTGAGACCGCTCTCTCAAAAATGAAGAAGTACCGACCGTGCTATGATAAAAATATGGAAATATCATCGATGATAAAAAGTTTGTGGTCGAGGAAAAAAACTGAAGGAGAGCCTGTTACAAATGCTGCTACAGTATCTCAGCCTGAAACAGCTCAACAAAACAATGAGCAAGAGAAAAAACCATTTTTAGAATCTATACAAAGATCGATTGAGTCTGCATTGAATCCAGAATTTGCGATGGCTGTGCAACGACCAGAACTCTTTTTTCCGCCAACTACTTCAATACCAGGGTTGAACGAAGCGACCGGACTTGACAGTGATATTAATACAAGTCTTTGGCAAGATACTTTGAAAAAAGAGGGTCAGACAAAAAAAATATTTTTATCAACAATTCGTTTTCCCAGTGATATTGATAGCGAGTTATTAATTTCTTTTCGTCCCAGTCCGTTATCATGGAAAACAGAAAGCATCACAATAAGAGGCAGATCATTGCCGGTAACTATTTCTTGCGAAGCAGGAAAGATTGTCATAAAAGAAAGTTCTGCCACAATTAGTCCAGAGCAACTTCTTGAAATTGCTGAATTATTAGCATCGTCACTGAGTGAAGACTTTACTGCTGAAGAAAAACAGTCTGTTTTGCAAAAACTAAAATTTTCACAAATTGAAAGAGCATATAATGCTTTGGATCTGGTACAAAAACCAGAATATATTCAAAAAGAAGTCCAGGGTAAGTCTGAAGTTATGCCTACTAGATTGTTAACAAAAGAAGAAGCTGATCAAAGGTTGAGGTCCTTGTTCAATTTGTATAGTTCTGGCAACCAAGTTGTTGTTGGTGGCGATATAAGCAAGACATATAGCGCAGAAACAGATTACGATTTTATAAATCAGGAACACAACCCGCAAGGATTATGTTTAGTTATCAAGGCAGGATCTGATGGAGTTGAGCAAAGTAAAGTTATATTGGGTTTGGCGCCGATTAAGGATGGGGAAAAAGTAGTTGGTTGGGCAACTTTTTCCAAAGTAACTACAGCGCAAAAAGGTAGTAAAGAACAATTTCATATTAGCTTAGCTCAACTTGATCGCGCACTGAGTGTAATTGGAGCTAAATAATCATTGGTTATACAGTGAGCCTAAATTTAATTTTTGCTGGGGTTGTTTAGGTGATTTGTGTCATTCACTCGTTTTATGGTGAGTTTGTTGTCATCTTTGGTGATCTCAGTAATGGAGCATTCTGAAATTTGGATCCACTTTAGATTCTTTTTTGTATCTTTAAGAAAAGTAAGCTTATCGTCGCCAAACATATTTCTCAATAAATCACCAATCGTTCCACCGTGGCTGATTAAGATACTATCTTCTGTTAATTCTTCTAAAAATTGAGCTAATCCCCGACCTGACTCAAAGGCCGAGTTTCCATAAAGTGGGGTGTAGTTTCTATCATCCATGGTTTTATCCCATTCCAGTAAAAATTCTTCAAAAGTCTTGCCGTGTTTTGGATCATAAATCATTCGCTCTTTGAGTCGATCATCAAGTTGAATGGGAATATTCAGAGATTGGGCGATAATGTTGGCTGTTTGAGTGGTTCGAGGAAGTGGGCTAGCGTATATGTTTTTAATGTTTTTCTTTAATAGGTAGCGAGCGGTTAATTTTGCTTGTCTAATACCAAGTGGATTTAATAACGTTTCTTCGCTGCGATCGGTTCTTGTTCCATGGCGGATTAGGTAAAAAGTGGGCATTTGTTATTTAACTTAGTGACCGAAAATACTGTTCCAATATTAAGTAATGATTGAAGGCAACTTCATCTTTCATCATTTTTAATTCTTCTCGACTAAAAAATCTAACTTCATCGTGTTCGGTTAGACTAGGCATTACTTCATCTTCAACTGAAGCGGTGAAATAATGACTTTCCCAGCCATTAAAATAGTCGACAATAAAGAAAGTAATTGTTGAAAGAAAAAGGCCAGTTTCTTCGAGGATCTCTCTGTGAGCAGCTTGTTCTGGATTTTCGTTTTCGTCGATTTTGCCGCCCAAAATACTCAACTTACCACTCTCAACTCCCCTGCTTCTTTTGCCAAGTAAAACTCGCTCGCCGCTTGAAATTATTACTCTCGAAACTTGCTTCATCGGTACTATCTAGGATCGATATCATTGCCACCATACATGGCTCTCCAACCTCTCATTGTCATCCAGCCTTCTGCAGAAGTTTTGATACTTTCTTTGCTGAAGTCGGTTCTATCTGCTTGTTGAGTGAGGATGTGATCAATGAAGCCTTCCTCTTGAAGTTGGTTCATTCTCAATTCAGCTGCGACTTGGTAAACAACACTTTTTAACAAACTCTCTCTTTCACTTATGCTTAATTTTCCTTCAGGTTTTGGTCTTATTCCTTTTTCCATATTTGCTTTCTTTTTAATTGGTGAAATTGTACTACCTCTTTGTTCAAAAAACTTTTTGCGGGCAATATAAGTTTAGAACTTAACTGTCTTATTTTCGTATCCAGATACTAGTTTTTAAATTTCAACAAAAACGAAACAGCATCAGCTATTTCTTTGTTACTCAGTGCATGTCCACCGGGATAGTAGGCAGTCGTCAACGTAGAGCCAAGTTTTTCTAGTAGTTTAGTCAGTGTTTGCTGTTCACTTTTTGAGACCATCTGGTCTTGCTCTCCACTGCTCATAAAGATGTGGTGATCAGCTAAAGAAATTGCCTTGGGATCGAATGGTTTCATAGGATGAAGTAGCACGGCCTCCCAGATTAAATTGGGATAATGAAACATGGTAGCCAAAATCATGTTAGCTCCGTTGGAGTAGCCAAGGAAAGTAAAATCGCTAATTTTTTGATTGTGTTCTTCGCTCCATTCTTCAATAAATTGTTTGAGTTTGTCAGCTTCTTGCTTAATGTTTTCTTGGTCAAATACACCTGGAGCTGTCCGTTTAAAAAATCTCGCCATACCTTGCTCAGTCACATTTCCTTGGAGTGAAAGTAAGTTATAAGTTTGGTGAAGAGCTTGATCTAAAAATAAAAACTCAGATTTATTGCCACCGGTTCCGTGTAATAAAACCAGGGTGCGAGGAGATTTGTTATCAATATAAATATGGTCAAACATCGGTGGTAATTTGAGGCAAATTATTTTCAATAAAGTGGCGTTCTTTTTCTAAAAATGGTGGTAAATCTAATTTTCTCCCCAGATCCTTTTCTGATTCGTTGACTGTGAATCCTGGTCCATCGGTAGCGATTTCAAACAAAATACCAGCTCTGGTTCTGAAGTAGACTGATTTGAAATAGTAGCGGTTGATAACCTCGGTTGGGTACAAGCCAATTTCCAAGACTTTATTGCGGAGCTCTTGCTGGTGTACTTCGCTTTTGGCTCTAAAAGCAATGTGATGAACGGTTCCGGCAGCGTTGAATCCTAGTTTGAGTGAGGGAGTTTCGCTGACTTCGAGTAATTCTGCTCGTTTAGAATTCGGTACTTGGAAAAGATATGTCTGTTGGTCCTGTTCAATTTGGCTATAACCAAAGACATGAGTGAGTACGGGTTCAATGGTTTTCAGGTTTTCAACTGACAAAGTTGCCGAGTGGAACTGGCGGATAGCTTCTTTTTTTGAGATTTCTGGAGTTGTCCAAATTTCACCAGTATCTTCAAGAGCTTTTTCATCAACCCCAACCAATTCGAGCTGTTGGTTGTCTGCATCAAAAAAGACAATTCTGTCATGGCCGAATCTACTACTAAGCTTATTGTGTTTTACATTCAAGTCATCAAATCTTTTTTGCCAAAAACTGAGTGAATTTTGTGGAACTGCTAGCGAAATGGTGGTAACCAAACCATTGCCACGCATTCCCTGCATTGGTGGCGTGAAAATAAAGAAGGTTAAATCCATGCCCGGCGCACCGGTTTTATCTCCAAAAAAGAGGTGGTAGGTAGAAATATCATCTTGATTGACAGTTTTTTTGACCAATCTTAGTCCCAAGACTTTGGTATAAAAATCAACATTCTCTTGTGCTTTTGAGGCGATGGCGGTGATGTGGTGAATGCCTGTGGTCATTGGGTTGGTGTGGTGTTCTAAGGTTTAAAAAAGTTAATCATCATAGGTGTACCTTACGAATCGTACGCTATTTTTTTTAGCTGATATTCGCCAGATTCACTTTGAATAAAATGGAAACTGCTTCTTTTTTTCAGCTTTCCCTCAGAGAATGAAATATTAATTCCAGTCGTATGAATTTGAATGGTGCAGTTGTTATTTATACGAGTTGACACTGCTGCAAAAGCATGAATAAGAAGATTTCTCCAATTGGGAATACATTCAATGAATGGGGTAGTTTTTGCATATCCTATTGGTTTATCTTCTTCAAAAGATTCGTTATTGAGTCCTCCTTCATAAAACGTAGCTGTTTCGTTTTTCCACTCAGAATAAAAAGTAGCTTGAAAAGTTGGAGTAGTCCAGTGTTTTCCGTCGAAATCAAAATACATGTTAAATTCGCTTATTTCAGCATCATTTGACCATTTTTTAGAGTGATTATATAAATTAGACATCCAAATCTTAATTACTTCACTACTTGGAATTGCGGATTGAATGTCTAGAATATTTGTTTGTAAATTAATTTTTTCAATTTCGGCTTTGACAACAAGTTTTTGATAATTTTTAATTATCTCAAAAATTTTCTCTACTAGTAGCCAAAAAAATATTCCACTTACGAAGAAGAAGAAAATTAACAATAAATTATTATTAAAATGACTCTTTATTTGATTTTTAATAGTGTCGCCATTAATTCCAAGAAAAGCTAATAAAGCTAATAAATTAAGTCCAATTATCTGTATAAAAGGGTATATACCTGATTTTAGAAGAAGTATTATTTTTTTCATCTGGCGGAGGCCAGCTGCGCTGGCATTAGGCAGGCGCTCATTCACTTTGTTTCATTCGCGCTTGCCGGCAGGATTAAGCTAAAGCTAAAACCAGTCGCAGTTCCATTTAAATACAAAACTACCTATCGGTACTTTTGTATTTAAGCGGAGGCGGAGGGATTTGAACCCACGAACCAGAAATTCCGGTACAGGTTAGCAACCTGTTGCAATTGGCCACTATGCGACGCCTCCAATTACTGATCAGATGTCAGTTTGAACATCAATCTGGAAACTTATTTTATCACGCTTCGCTTTGATCTAAAGCAGGCAATGGAATGGACTCAAGGTCGGGAGTGTGATCTTTGACCTTGTAATAAAGCTCCATATCCATAAAGTCTGAGCGGCAAGGAGAAACTGAAATGTGGCCATTTTGTAAGGCATGTAAATCAGTGCCAGCAACAGTATTCACTGACTCCATAATTTGCATGGGGTAATAAAATTCTTGTTTAGCTGGATCAAGGCCCAGTGGTGCATAAAATTCTTCAGCGTTAGCAATCGGCTTGGTGAATTTAACTTTACTGGCTTTGTTTTGTGGTAAGTTAATATTGATCAAGCTTGAACCCCACAAGTCATTTTCCAAAGTCATTTTGATGATTTGATAAGCGTTTTCACCTGGGTGAGATAAATATTTTTCAATGTCTTCATCTTGTGAATGATTTCTGAGCCAAAACTCCGGAGTCACATCCCAGCTAATGGCAATGCCTTTGCTAGAAATGCCAGCATTCAAGGCTCTAAACACCGCCGAGAAAGTCCCAGAAGAAATATTAGCTCCACCAATATTAGCGCCGAGATTGATACCAGAAATCACGTAATCAAAAGGATGACCAAAGTGTTTGAAAGCCGCACCCACTGCATCGACCGGTGATCCTTCCACCCAAATAGCAGGCACACCATCCACTAATTTTTCGCCATAAGCTCCACCCTTCAAAGACAATCTACCGCCCATGCCACTTTGTTGAGTGTTGGTGCCGCCAACAAAAAGTTGGTAATCATTTTTGAGGAAATAAATAAGCAATCGGGTGCCGATAGAAAAGTAGCCATCGTCGCCTGTTAAGAGGATCTTTGGTTTGTTATTTTTCATACTTCGTCATACATTATAATCCCAAAACTGTGACGTCAATAGTGGTAAGATAGGGCCATGCCAGAAGAAATCATCCCCAAACAGTACATGCGCCCAGGCGTCAAAGCGTTAATTCTTAACCCAGAAAATAAAATTTTGGTGGTGACAGAAAAAGTGGTTCGCCACGGCGTTGCTCAGATTATTCATGACTTCCCCGGTGGTGGTCTCGACTTTGGCGAAAAGCTCGAAGATGGTTTGGCGCGCGAAGTTTTTGAAGAAGTAGGCTTGAAAATCAAAGTAGATTTCGCTGTGGGTAATTGGGATTTTGTGATTGATTCTATTTACCACGAGGGTGTGAAAGTTCATGTAATTTGTATGGGTTATCAATGTCGCTTGGACGGTTCTGACAAAATTGATATGAGTCACAACCCTGCGCAGGAAGATATCTACGAGTATGAATGGTTAACTAAGGAAGAAATTTTGAGCCGTGGCCCTGACTATATGATCAATCCTGATATGCTGAAGGCCGTTTCCAGATTGCAGCCATAAAGAAGTTTCGACAAACTGATTTTGGCCGTTTTTTTGATTATACTCTTCTCCCTACCAGATTCAATCTTGAGAAAAATTATTTTTTTCAGGATAATCCGGCTATGAAAATATCAAGCATTTTTGCCCAAGAGGTCTTAGACAGTCGTGGTAATCCCACTGTTATGGCCACCCTCACTTTAGAAAATGGTTCAAGCGTTGAAGCTATGGTTCCATCCGGTGCTTCTACTGGTTCTCACGAGGCTTTAGAGCTTCGCGATGAAGACAAATCTCGCTTTGGTGGCAAGGGCGTGTTGAAAGCTGTGGCTAATGTTAATGATGTAATTGCTCCAGCCTTAGTTGGT
>JAHDXH010000001.1:91611-170747 GCA_023382875.1 Patescibacteria group bacterium
TTGGTATGGATGTTACCAAACAACAAGAAATTGACGACAAAATGTTGGCCCTTGATGGTACACCAACCAAATCAAAATTAGGTGCCAATGCGATTTTGGCTGTTTCTATGGCTGTAACCAAAGCTGGCGCTTTGGCTTCCGGTAAAAAACTTTACGCCTACATTGCAGAACTATTTGGCAATTCGACTGAATCTTTCAAAATGCCTATTCCGATGATGAATGTTCTCAATGGCGGCAAGCACGCCCTTGGTTCTACTGACATGCAGGAATACATGATTATGCCAATCGGTGCGCCTTCTATTGCCGAAGCTGTCCGTTGGGGTGCAGAGACTTTCCACGCTTTGGGCAAAATGCTCAAGGAAAAAGGCTTCCAAACCACCGTTGGTGATGAGGGTGGCTATGCTCCTTCTTTGAAGCGCAATGAAGAACCACTTGAATTGATTATCGCAGCAATTGAAAAAGCTGGTTACAGACCAGGTGTTGATATTGCTATCGCTCAAGATCCAGCTTCTAGTGAATTCTTTAAAGATGGTAAATATCACTTGGCAACTGAAAACAAATCTTTAACCAGTGAAGAAATGGTCGAGCTTTATGCTTCATGGGTAGAAAAATACCCAATCGTTTCCATCGAAGACGGTTTGTCAGAAGATGACTGGTCTGGCTTTGCCGCTCAAACTGCTCGTATTGGTAACCGTGTTCAAATTGTTGGTGATGACTTGTTTGTGACCAATGTGGAGCGTTTGCAAAAAGGTATTGATGCTAAAGCTGGTAACTCCATTTTGATTAAGCTCAATCAAATTGGTTCAGTTTCCGAAACCATCGCCGCCATGAAATTGGCTAGTGCTCATGGTTTTACCAGTGTGGTTTCTCATCGTAGTGGTGAAACTGAAGATTCATTTATCGCTGACTTTGTTGTCGGTGCTGGCTCAGGCCAAATCAAAACTGGTTCTTTGTCCCGCTCTGACAGGATTGCTAAATACAATCGCTTAATGGTGATTGAAAGAGAACTTGGTAGCAAAGCTACAATGGCCGAGTTCCCCTTTAAAAAGTAAAAATTAGTTAGACTGAGGTGGTTGGGGGTAGCAAGTTTTACTTGTTGCCCCCTGCCCTTTTTGAAAATCTTTATGCCAAAATCCAAAACCAATCGTAGTGTGTTAGTAGTGCTTGATGGTTGGGGTTTGTATAAAGATTATGAGGGTAATGCCATTACCAGAGCTAATACTCCCAACTGGAATAGAATTTGGCAAGATTACCCAACAGCAGTTCTAGAAGCCTCTGGCGAAGCGGTTGGTTTGCCCGATGGTCAAATGGGCAATTCTGAAGTTGGTCATTTTACGATTGGAGCTGGTCGAATTTATTTCCAAGATTTAGCGAGAATTAATCGCGCAATTAATGATAATAGTTTCTACGAAAATCAAGCTTTCAAAGAAGCTTTTGACCATGTCAAAAAACACCACTCCACTTTGCATTTATTAGGTTTGGTTTCTAATGGTGGTGTTCACTCTCATCAAGATCATATTAAAGCTTTGGTTAAAGCCGCCAAGATGAATGACGTCGACTCTGTTAACATTCACGCTTTCCTCGATGGTCGTGACACTCCACCTCAAAGTGCGCCAGAGTTTATTCAAAAACTCGAGAGCGACTTGGAAGAAGTGGGTTTGGGCAAAATTGTAGCTTTGTCTGGTCGTTTTTACGCTATGGATCGTGATAAAAAATGGGACAGAATCGATGCATATTTTGAGATGGTCACAGGCAAGAAAACTGCTGAAGTTTTTTCAAGCGCTCAAGCTGCGATTAGAGCTAGCTACAACAACAAGATTAATGATGAACACTTGATCCCCTGTTTGATTGAGGCTGGTCCGGGTGTTGAGGCTACCATCAAACCCAATGATGCAGTAATTTTCTTCAATTTTAGAAATGACCGTATGTTGCAAATTTGCGACCGTTTCCAAAAAACCGAGATTGAAAACTTGTGCTTAGTGAGTATGTCAGAGTACTCAGAGCACTTTGGCTTCCCTGTTGCTTTCACCAAAGAAAAACCCACCACTTATATGGGCAAAGAAATTTCTGACGCTGGTTTGAAGCAACTAAGAATTACGGAAACAGAAAAATCTGCTCACATGACCTTTTTCTTAAACTGTCAAAACGAGGGCGTTTTGGAGGGTGAAGACCGAATGATTTTAGAATCCAACAATGTTATTTCTCATGCGGAAAAACCAGAAATGAGAGCGGCTGATATTACTGCCCAAATGGTCCAAGCTATGGAAAATCACACCTACGATGCCATTTTTGCCAACATCTGTAATGGCGATATGGTTGGACATTGTGGTGACATTCCCGCTGGCATTAAAGCTTGTGAAGCAGTCGACGCTTGTCTTGCTGAACTAGAAAAAGCCGCTTTGAAATATGACTATGATTTGGTGATTATTGCTGACCACGGCAACATTGAAATTTTGAAAAATGAAGAAACTGGTGAACCCCACACCGCTCATACCACCAATCCTGTGCCTTTTATTGTCATTAGCAATCGCATTAAAACCTTACCTTCAAGAGAAGGTGGTTTGGTCGATATTGCTCCGACAATTTTAAATTTGATTGGCTTGGAAGTTCCCCATGAGATGGGTGGCCACTCGCTGGTTAGCTAGTCTGGGTTCGCACAAACTAGGCAGTTGTACTCACTAGTCTAATTTGCTGAGTCGTAATTCTTCTTTGAGATATTTACCGGTGAAGCTACGGTCGTTTTTGGCGATTTCTTGTGGTGCACCTACACACAAAACTTCTCCACCAAATTCACCACCCTCAGGTCCAAGGTCAATTACCCAGTCAGAATTTTTGATGATATCTAAGTTGTGTTCAATCAAAATCACGGTGTTATCTTGCTCCACCAATTGGTGCAAAATATTCAAAAGTTTTTGCACGTCGGCAAAGTGAAGACCAGTAGTTGGTTCATCTAACAAGTAAACAACATGATCGCGAGTTCTGGTCGAAAGTTCTTTGGATAATTTAACCCGCTGGGCTTCGCCACCACTTAAGGTTGGAGCTGGTTGTCCAAGTTGGATATAGCCCAAACCAACTTCGATCAAAGTTTTTAATTTCGAGCGAATTGAATTGTTGGTAGAAAAGAATTCATAAGCCTCATTAACTGTCATTTTCAAAACTTCAGCAATGTTCTTTTCTTTATAGGTGACTTGCAAAGTTTCTTCATTGTAGCGATTGCCATGACAGACATCGCAAGTTACATAAACGTCTGGTAAGAATTGCATTTCAATCTTGAGTTGTCCGTCGCCTTGGCAAGCTTCACAGCGGCCACCTTTGACGTTGAAACTAAACCGGCCCAGTTTATAGCCACGAATCTTAGCTTCTTTAGTATTTTCAAAAAGCTTACGAATATAGTCAAAAACTTTGGTGTAGGTGGCGGGGTTGGAGCGTGGAGTTTTGCCAATTGGACTTTGATCAATTAAACTGACCCGTTTTACATTTTCTGGAACTTTAATTTCTTTGACTTCGCCAATTTTTTCTCTGATCACCTTGCCAATTTCTTTGGAGAGATTGTAGTACAGCGTGTCATGAAGCAAAGTTGATTTGCCTGAGCCAGAAATTCCAGTGATGGAGGTCATTTTACCCAACGGAAAATCAACATCGATATTTTTCAAATTGTGATGATTGGCACCAATGATTTTAATAGCTGGCAACTTCTTCATTTTTTCAAGTGTTAATGGAGTGTTTTTGCCCTCACGTAAAACATCTTTTTTGCGTTTCAAATATTTGCCCGTCAAAGATTTATTGTCAGTTAAAATTTCTTCTGGAGTGCCGTTGGCAACGACTTGACCACCTTCGCTGCCAGCTCCTGGACCAAAATCATAAATATAATCAGCATTCAACATTACGTCGCGATCATGCTCGACCACAATCACGGAGTTACCTTTGTCACGTAGGCTCTTGAGTGTGGCAATAAGTTGGTCATTGTCTCTTTGGTGCAAACCGATGGTTGGCTCATCGAGAATGTATAAAACACCAGTTAAGCCAGTGCCGATTTGTGAGGCTAAGCGAATACGCTGGGCTTCACCACCGGCCAAAGTTCCCGCTTCACGGTCGAGACTTAAATAATTAAGACCGACTGAATTCAAAAAGCTTAAACGCAAAACTATTTCTTTTAAAATACTTTCGCTAATAAACTCTTCTTTTTTTATTAAGTGTGCCGTTGTGTTTGAGATCCGATAACCAAGCGGTAGCTTTATTGATCGGCAAAGTTGTAACATTGGCAATATTTTTGCCGCCTACCAACACGTTCAAAGCCTCTTCTTTCAATCTGGCACCACGACAAGTGGGACAGGTCTGCTTTTGCATGAAGTTGCCGATTTCTTTTCTGATGAAGTCGGAGTCAGTTTCCAAGTAGCGTCTTTCCAAATTAGCGATAAAGCCTTCAAATTTTTGGGTCCAAACTCTTTCGTTGCCAAAGCTGTCGACCTTTTCAATTTTATAAGCTTTGGTCGAACCATTGAGTAAAATATCTTGAGTTTTTTCGTCAAACTCTTTCCAGGAAGTTTTTCTATAGTCATAGCCACGATCAGTCACTACTTCTCTGACTAAATCAGACCACCAAGTACCATTGGCTAAAGCGCTCGCAAAAGGAATAATTGCACCTTCACTCAAAGTGAGCTCGCTGGCGATGATTTTATTTTGATCAATTTTAAGTTGAGAACCAATGCCGTTGCAGGTTTCACAAGCACCTTGAGGTGAGTTGAAAGAAAACATGCGAGGCTCTAGCTCATTGAGGGAAATACCACAGTAACTGCAAGCTAATTTTTCACTAAATAACTTGTCGGAAAATTCTTTAGGGTTCTCTGGGAAAGTAAAACTAGAATCACTAATAAAACTTGCGATGACAAAGCCATCAGCCAATTTTAATGATTCTTCAATGGTTTGCGACAAGCGGCTCTTCAAAGTTTTAAGTTCAGTTTCATCACGAAGTTGTTTTTTGCTGACACTGAGACGATCGACAACCACACTAATGTCATGTTTGTTATTTTTGAGTAAATCAATTTCCAAGGGTAGATCGTAAACTTGACCATCAATTCTGACTCTGGAATAACCCTTTTTTTGGACACCAGCTAGCAAACCTTCAAACTCGCCTTTTCTATTTCTGACAATTGGACTAAGAATCATGACTCTGGTAATTTCACCATTAGCTCGAGCTTCGAGTTCATTGACAATTTGGCCAATGATTTGGTCAACACTTTGAGTAGAAACTTCGCGGCCACAATTTGGACAATGAGGATGACCAATTCGAGCAAAAAGTAATCTCAAGTAATCATAGATTTCAGTGATAGTGCCAACAGTAGAGCGAGGATTGTTGGAGGTGGTTTTTTGATCGATAGAAATAGCTGGACTAAGGCCATCAATTTGATCAACGTCAGGTTTGGTCATCAAACCCAGAAACTGTCTAGCGTAACTAGATAGTGATTCGACGTAACGACGCTGACCCTCGGCATATAAAGTATCAAAGGCCAATGAAGATTTACCACTTCCAGAAAGACCTGTGAAAACTACGAGTTTATTTTTAGGAATTTCAAGATCGATATTTTTGAGGTTGTGTTCGCGGGCGCCCTTAATTGTAATCGTTGACTGAGTGCTCATTTTTTCTTGATGTAAGCTTATTTAACGAAGGTTCATTATAGCCTGCTTGACCAAATTTCTCAAGCGTTGGATGTAGCTATTTATTCACCTATTTCTCTAATACGATCTCTGATTAAAGCGGCCAATTCAAAGTCTAGATTAGTAGCAGCGATTCTCATTTCTTGACGAAGTTTTTTGATGTGTTGTTTGAGATCGTATGGTGTTAGATCACTTGGGTCAACCTCAAGAATTTCTAGCTGAGGATTTGGGTTGGCTTTTGTGCCTTTTTTGTTTCCGTATTTGCCTTTGCCAGTCTCATCTTCCTCGGTTTTTTCAATCATTCTTTCTCTGATTGGTTTGTTGATGGTGGTTGGAGTAATGTTGTGAGTTTGGTTGTGCTTGATTTGAGCTTCACGACGACGTTTGGTTTCGTCCATAGCTGCCTTCATGGAATCAGTAATGCGGTCCGCATATAAAATGACATGGCCTTCTGAGTGTCTAGCTGCTCTACCCATGGTTTGAATAAGGGAGGTGCGGGAACGCAAGAAACCTTCCTTATCGGCATCAAGGATGGCAACCAATGTGACTTCGGGCAGATCAAGACCTTCTCTGAGCAAGTTAATACCTACTAAAACATCGTATTCTCCCCTTCTTAAGTCGGCCAAAATGTCTGATCTTTCTAAGGTCTCAATGTCTGAGTGAAGATAGGCAACTTTTGGTAAGAATGAGTTGAAGTTTGGTCCTTTGAGATGTGGAACTAATTTGGCAATTTTATCTGGATCATTAAGATAATCTGTCAAAGCCTCTGACATTTTTTTAGTCAAAGTGGTCACCAAGACTCTTTGGCCGAGTTTTTTTCTGTCGATAATTTCTACAATCAGATTTTCTACTTGGTTAGCGGTAGGTCTAATCTCCACCTCAGGATCAAGTAAACCTGTAGGTCTAATCAATTGTTCAACCACACCACCCTCACTCATCGAGATTTCCCACTCATTTGGTGTAGCAGAGACATGGATGAATTGTTTATTTAATTTCAAAAACTCATCAAATTTAAGGGGACGGTTATCGAGGGCACTGGGCAATCTAAAGCCGTAATCGATCAGTGTCTGTTTTCTTGATTGGTCGCCGTTATACATGCCTCGAACTTGAGGGACACTGATATGGCTTTCATCAACGATAGTCAAAAAATCTTTGCCAAAAAGTCTAGAGTTTTCATTGAAGTAATCGATAAGAGTATATGGTGGATCACCTGGCTCTCGGCCGTCAAAGTAACGGGTGTAGTTTTCGATACCATTAGTAAAGCCAAACTCTTTAATCATCTCCAAATCGTAATTCACTTTTTGTTTCAAGCGGTATGCTTCGATGGATTTTCCTTGCGCTTCTAGCTCTGCCAGTCTCTTTTCAAGATCAAATCTAATATTATCAATAGCATTAATTTTGGTTTGTGGGTTAACCATGAAGTGCTTAGCCGGAAAAATCATGGTCTTATATGGTGAAAACTTCTTTTCTTCTGGCAAAATGCTACCACTAACTGGATCAATCCAGTTGATTTTAGTGACTCTATCTTCCAGTGTATCGATAGCTAAGGCTTTGTCTTCATAAGCTGGCCAAACTTGAATGATGTCACCTCTGAGTCTGTAGGTACCACGACGCAAATCATTGTCACTGCGATCATATTGGAGATTGGTAAGTTGAGATAAAAGACTCGAGCGAGCAATCAGCTCCCCTTCCATGACTTCCAAAGTATAGTTGCCGTATTCGGCTGGTGAACCAAGGTTATATATACAAGAAACTGAAGCAATAATAATGACGTCGTTGCGAGTCAAAAGATTGGTAGTGGCCGCCAAGCGCAGTTTGTCGATTTCATCATTGATTGTGGCTTCTTTTTCAATATAGGTATCTGTGCTAACGATATATGCTTCTGGTTGATAATAATCGTAATAAGAAACAAAATAATTGACGGCATTTTCTGGGAAAAATTCTTTAAACTCCTGATAGAGTTGAGCAGCTAAAGTTTTGTTATGAGCAATAATGAGAGTTGGTTTTTGGGTTTTGGCGATAATATTGGCCATGGTGAAGGTTTTACCAGAGCCAGTAACACCTAGGAGTACCTGGTGTTCTTTGTGATTATTTACCCCTTCGACTAATTGAGAAATCGCTTGAGGTTGGTCGCCAGTTGGTTGAAATTTTGAATGAAGCTTGAATTCCATGTTCTCCTATTTTACCAGCTCTTTTAAGGTAGGCGCTTAGTTATTTGGTTTTATCTGTATAAAATGGAAAACCGCCATTGGTTGTGGCCAACGGCGGTTTTGTGTAAGAGGACTAAGGGGCGTCCTCGAAAGAAAGTTTAGCGCCTTTTAACGCAAGGCGTGCGAGGTTCGGTCTGGCTAGATGACCACTTTCCAGTAGCTGCCAGTCCATTCCCAGACGTGATTTCCATGCTGAATCTTTTGACCTTTGTACTTACCCACACACTGCGGGCAGTCGTCATCGGTTGCTTGCTGCATGTACGTCTTCATCTTTACTTCGTCCTTTAACTAAACAGTCGTCAATAATCTAGTCTTTATGACTAGAACGTTATTATACAACACAAATCAAGTAGTGTCAAGTATTATAGGCCTCTTCTTTAAATAAAGCAGATTTAAGCAAAATTAAGTTACAATAAAGCTATGATTTCAGTTTCAACCAAAAAAGGCGATGCTGGCCAATCATCGGTCATTGGCTCCAAATTAATTTCCAAAGATAGTTTAATCTTTGAAGTTTTGGGCGATGTTGATGAGTTAAATTCTTGGTTGGGCGTGGTTGTGGCTGGTTTGAAACACAAAACTACTAAGCCTCATCTCCACCTCATCGATCATTTGCTCGAGGTTCAGGAAAAGCTATTTACTTTAAGTGCTGAGATTGCTGGTTCTAACAAAGTGAAGCTAACAAGTTCTGATTTGAAAAAAATTGAGAGCCGAGCTGACAAAATTCAAAAAAGCTTATCAAAAAATTGGCACACTAAATTTATTTATCCCGGCGGTTCTAATTTGGCTGCATGGACGGATGTGGCCAGAGCAGTCTGTAGGCGCTGTGAAAGAAGGATAGTGGCTTTTAGCAAGACCACTACCCTTTCCCCCTTGGTGTTTCAATACGTGAATCGTTTATCTGATTATCTTTACTTGATTAGATGCCAGTTAAATGATCTCGACGATATTAAAGAAACAAAATTTAACGACGTTTCCTGAGTAGTAAGTTAGTACTGGAAGCGACGAATTAGACCAACGCATCTGCCTTGAATACGAACATTAGTAGCAAAGATTGGACTCATGGTGGAGTTGGCTGGTTCTAATCTAATTCTAGTTAATTCTTTGTAATAGCGTTTCAAAGTGGCTAAGCCATTATCGAGCAAAGCTACCACAATATCACCGTTGTTAACTTCTTGTGTTTCCTCAATGACCACATAATCGCCATCATCAATGTGATCTTCAATCATAGACAGACCTTTGACTTGCAAAACATATGAGCGTTTTTTGCCAGAAATCATTTCTGGAGAAACCTTGAAGGAAGCATTTTGGTCTGGATGTGGTTCGATTGGACGACCCGCAGCAATATAGCCTAAGAAAGGTAGGTCAACGCTGTCGGTCATGCGTAAAAAAGTTCTATCAATTAATTCAATGCCGCGCACTGCGCCATCATGTTTTTTGATAATTTTTTTACGTTGCAAAGCTTGCAAGTGTTCATGAACGGTGGCTAAGGAAGAAACACCCAAGCTTTCGGCAATTTCCTTTAAAGTTGGTGAATAGCCATTTTTTTGCACATATTGCGCAATGAAGTCGACAATTTGACGTTGACGTTTGTAGAGGGTGATTGGCATGAGCTTCCTTTCTTTGGTTTATATTTGGCGTAACTAACCCGTACTTGGACTAGAATAGCCGAATCTTAACCAAACTGACAATCTGATCTTTATTAATCTATAAATATCAAACTAGATCAATTCCGAAGAAAGTCCAAACCACCCGAAAATTACTCAGCTTTTTTGGCTTTTTCTCGCTTGCTTTTGATGAATTCAAAGATCATTGGCAAGACAGAAATACCGATGATGCCGAACACCACGAAGGTAAAGTTATGTTGAACAGCGGGAATGTTGCCAAAGAAATAGCCGGCCAGAGTAAAGGCAGTTACCCAGATGACGCCACCAATGATGTTGTATAAAACGAAAGTGTCATAGTGCATCTTGCCTACACCAGCCACAAATGGAGCGAATGTTCTCACAATTGGGACGAAGCGGGCCAAAATAATAGTTTTACCACCATGCTTTTTGTAAAACTCTTGAGTTTTATCGATATGTTCTTGATTAATAAACTTAATTTTTTTACTGTCGACAATTTTTTGGCCAAAAACATTGCCGATCCAGTAGTTGACCGAGTCACCTAGGATGGCCGCAGCATAAAGAAGAATCAAAACTCCAGTCAAATGAATTGAGCCTAAGGCGCTCAAGGCACCGATGGCAAAGAGCAATGAATCGCCTGGTAAAAACGGTGTAACCACAAAGCCAGTTTCAGCAAAAATGATCATGAATAAAATGAAATAAGTCAAAGAGCCATAGGCTTGAATAATCTCATTGAGGTGAGTGTCGATGTGTAAAATGAAGTCAACGATAAAAGCTAAGATTTGCATAATCTTGAATACTAATAATTTATACTAGGGCTCTACCTGTCATTGTATCAGGCTTAGGAATACCCATCACCTTTAACATTGTTGGGGCGACATCAGCTAAGATGCCAGTGGGTAACATGGCGCTTTGACCCATGAATTGTTTGCCAATAATCATCAATGGAACTGGATAAATAGAGTGCTCAGTGTCGACTTCACCTGTCTCGTTATTGATCAACTCTTCTGCATTGCCGTGGTCGGCAGTAATGAAAGCGACGCCGCCATGGTTAACAATAGTTTTAACCAAATCACCCACCACTTCATCAACGACTTCACAGGCTTTGATAGTGGCTTCGAGATTGCCAGTGTGGCCGACCATATCACCATTACAAATGTTAGTAATAATGACATCGCAGAGGTCGCCCTCAACTCTTTTTTTGATCTCAGCGACAATTTCTCTGGCCGACATTTCTGGCACTTCGTCGTAGGATTTCGCCCCTTTAGATGGAATGATGACTCTTTCCTCTCCTGGGTAAATATCGTTGACTTGGCCATTCATATAATAAGAAACAAATCTTTCCTTTTCTGTCTCGGTAGCTCTAAGTTGGCGCAAGCCATGTTGAGCAAAGACCATGCCTAGGGGCATTTTGACGAATTGAGGTGGGAAAGCAATATCAACAGGCAAGCCATCTTCATATCTGGTCATGGTGACAAAATAGAGATTTTTCAGAATTCTTTGTCGGGTGAAAGTTTGAACTTGAGGTGTTTCTTCTTGAATGTTAGTTTTTTTATATTTTTCTTGATATGGGTCAAAGGCTTCGCCAGAAAAACCTTGCTCGAAGTCTGGCTGAACAAAGGCACGAGTCAGCTCACGAGGTCGGTCAATACGATAGTTAAAGAAGATGACTGCGTCATTATCATTAATAATTCGAGCTTGACCGTTTTCTTCGCAAAAAACCATTGGCTCGATAAATTCATCAGTGACATTTTTACTATACTGATCTTGCATTGCTGCAGCCGGATCAATGTTGCAGGCACCAACGCCTTGAGTAAGGGCGTTGTAGGCTTTTTCAATTCTGTCCCAGCGTTTGTCTCTGTCCATGGCATAAAAACGACCCATTAGCGATGCAATTTTTCCTACACCCAATTTGTGAGTAAGGTTAATGATTTGCTGAACGTAATTAATGCCAGAAGTTGGAGGTGAGTCTCTACCATCGGTAAAGCCGTGAATAAAAACCTTGGTTATTCCTTGTTTTTTGCATAAATTGAGTAAAGCATACAGATGTTCAATATTGGAGTGAACACCACCAGCACCGATTAAACCCATTAGATGAAGCGAAGAGTTGTGCTGACGAACATGATTGAAAGCACTAATGAATGCAGGCATCGAGTCAAAGCTGCCATCGGCAATAGACATGTTAATTCTTGGTAAATCTTGGTAAACAATGTTGCCAGCGCCAATGTTAAGGTGACCTGTCTCTGTATTGCCATCTTCTCCGTGTGGCAATCCAACAGCCTCGCCACTGGCTGCTAGTTGAGTATGGGGAAAAGTTAACCAGTATTTATCAAGATTTGGTGTGTTTGCTCTGGCAATAGCATTGCCAGCATTATTTGGTCCAATCCCCCAGCCATCGAGAACAATGAGGGCAACTGGCTTTGGTCCATTGTAATCTTGCTGAGGATGAGTGCCATCAAAGTCTTTTCTGGTAACTATTGGTTCAAGGTTATGCTTTGGAGCGTCAGTGATGGCTTGATTATCTGTAGTAGTTTGGTTAACGGGGTTTTGCTCAGTAGGATTTTGTTCAGTAACTGTGGTTGGCGCGACAGGCGCTGTTGCTGGCGTTGCCGCTGGCACGGGCGCAGATGTTGGAGCTACGTTGGTTGCATTATTGCCCAAATTTGGAAGCGAGATATGGGGCTCTTCTTTTTGAACGTTGTTCGGTTGGTTTGGAGTTGTCATAGGTTGATTTCACCATCTTGATTTAATACAACTGGTCCAGTGGTCGATTCCGCTACGGCTGTCACAACTTCACTGGTTTCACTAGTTGGGCTAATTGGCGTGTTAATTGGCGCAGGTGCGGCGACACTATCAATGGAACTGCTTAATTCAGGCATCGGTTCGATATTGGCTGGTGTAGTTAAGCCCTCCAAAACATTTGGGTCACTGATAATTGGTGAAGCAATAGGTTGTTGAGGGGTAAGTTCAGGATGAGCAAGTTCAGTCAATGGTGCATTTGGATCAATTAAAGGTTCTTCTGGTGAGCTGTTAGATTTGGCAATTGCTTCGTCAGTTGCTATTTCTGTTGTCGGCGTTTCTCCAGAAGTTATGGGTTCTAGCTCTGGTGTTGGTGGTAAAGCACTGGCGATATGGCCCATTTCATCGTAAATACTAGAAAGTCTGTTGTACTTAGCTACTCGCTCTCCTCTATTGGGTGGACCAAATTTTACATATTGAACGCCCGCACCAACAGCCAAGTCGGCGACAAAATCATCGTTGGTTTCACCACTACGATGTGAACAGATAACTTGCCAACCACTGTCTTTGGCTAGCTTGATGACTTGAATAGTTTCGCTGACAGTGCCAGTTTGGTTGGGTTTAACAGTAATGCTATTACAAAGTTTTTCACTGATGGCTCTAGTAGTTCTTTCTAAGCTGGTGACCAAGAGTTTGTCTGCAACAACCATTCCTGTGCTATTAACATCGGCGGTAAACTCTTTCCAAGCTGACTCATCATCTTCTTGGAATGGATCTTCAATATAGAACACATGATAAAGATCTTTGAGTGTTTTATAGTACTTGGCTAATTCCTTGGAAGAAAGTGCTTGCGATTTGTCTTTGAGTGAATACTTGCCTGCTTCATGAAAAGTGGCTGCAGACATATCAGCACCCAAAAAGACATCTTGAGCAAAAGTGTATGGAGTAGCTTTAATAGATTCAATAATAATTTCAAAGGCGTCTGTGTTATTGAAAAGATTGGGGGCAAAACCACCGTTCAATCCAGTTGAGTGAATGGCTCCTTTCATCATCAAAACCTCTTTGATTTTCTGGTAAATTGTCACGGCCATGTTGATGGCAGATGGATAATCTACGTGGCTTGCAGGAATGATTTCAAACTCCTGAATATCAAGGTTTTCTGCACCATGCTTGCCACCCTCAATCATAGAAAAAATACAGGTAGGAATCAGAAGTTTTTGAGTCAATTGATATTTTTGCTGAATATAAATGTAGAGGGGTAAATTTGAAGCCAGAGCTCCAGCTTTGAGAATGGCTTGAGAGCAAACAAGAATGGCGTTGGCGCCAAGCTTGGATTTATCTTTGGTGCCATCTAAGTTAACCATGAGCTGATCAAGGTCTGTTTGGTTGGTTGGGTCTTTATCGATTAATTGTGGAGCAAGAATGTTGTTGACATTTTCGACTGCTTTTAAGACTCCTTTCCCCATCATTCGGGCTGCGTCGTTATCACGAAGTTCTTTGGCCTCATATTTACCAGTTGAAGTACCAGAAGGAACAGAGGTGGTAACGCTTCGACCATCGTCAAGCCATAGAGTGCACTCAAGTGTGGGTAAACCTCTAGCGTCTAAAATTTCTTTGGCAACAATATTTTTAATAACGGACATAAGTTGACTAACTGTCTATTTCAAAATCTGATTTTGAGTAGCGACAATCTGTTGTTTAACTATAGCGAAAAGAGATGGTTTGACAACTACAGCGCGTAGGCTTAACTTTGTTGCCACGGTGACTAAATCAGAATAGTAGTGGTTGAGTTTTAAAACTACTGGCAACGTGCGTTCAATTTGACCTGTATAAAGTTTTGATTGCCTAATGACTTGAGCAATATTTTCCAGCATTGAGCCAATCAATTGATGATCAAAAGTATAGTATTTTTCTAAATCTGGGTTATCTGGATCCAATCCATAAGCCAAGTCATGAATGGTTTTGGCTTGAACTGTTACACCGGAAATTGGTAAGTGTAAAAATTCACTTAAGTTAAAAACATTGGCGGGTGTATTGAGCTGTAGCCAAAATTTTAAATATGGATGGTCTGGAGAAGCTTGATCAATTTTTTTGAATAAAATGGCTAACTCTGTTACCGTTCTTACCCAAGGTAAAACAAAGTTGATGGCTCTTTTTTCTTTGTTGGCCAGATCATTGACCGCCTTTAATTCGGCGACAAATAAAGTTTCGTCTTCTAAAATCTTCAAAGCGCCTCTAGTACCTAAGTATGGATTTTGCTCCAGTTTTTCGTAGCTATGAGAATTGCTTAAAGAGTTTAACTCTTGAGAATTTAGATTACAGGAACGGTAAAAAAAGTTGCTTGGTTTTTTGTTTAAGAAGGTTTTGATAGTGTGGTTTAGATTGTCAAAAAAATGTTGCTTTTGGGTTCTTAAAATATGATTGGGATGGACACCAATAAAAGCGATAGCATAGTCACTCTTTAGGAAAATTCCCTCTTCTTTGTCTTTGTACTGCTCGGTTTTATATGGGTTGCCGGCAGACAAGAAAACTTTGGTAATGGTTTGAGGTGTGACTGTTGGTTGAGTTGTGAGAGTTGGTTTGAGGAGACGTCCAGCGCCGGCATCGACTACAATTTTTTGGTTGGTGTAGAGCTTGGTAGTAGCAAAGCTAGCGCCAACAATACAAGGAACGTGATGCTCGTTGATAAGGCTAATCAAAACGGGACTCAGTGTTTTTTCTTCAATGACAATGGCACTGGCTCTGAGAATCAAATTTTGATCTAGATGATCAAGACTTTTCTTGACCAAAATATTTCCAGTTATGAAATTGCGTGCTTCTTGGGGTGTTTTAACCACTTGGACAAAACTTTCAATGAAGCCGCCAGTGACGCTTTGGCCAAGTAGAATCAATTCTGAATCTTGATTGGTTTTTTGTGATGGTTCAAAAATTTTACTGATGAAAATACGACCGTTTTTTATTTCAAAATAGAGCTTTCTTCTGCCTAGGGTTTGGCGATTAAACTTTTGGCAGTAATTGGCCAAGGTTAGGGCTTGAGCGTCGGTGATGGCAGCCGCATTTTGATTTTTGGCTTTAGTGATTTTTAAGTCATCTAAAACACGTTTGAGAACAATTTTTCTAGGATTTAAATGCCTAGAAACAATTGTTTCTGAGCTCAAATTAATTTCGAATCGGTCGGGTTTATTGGTTGGTCCGAGTTTGCTGTCATAAACACCCAACACAGCTTTGACTTGGACAATATTTTTCTTAAGTCTATCGATTTTGACTACGCCAGAAGCATCGGGTTGATTTTGGGTTAAGATTAAAATTGGTTGGATTACCTCCTCACCTTTTTTGTAGCTTTGAGCCCAAAGTTCTAAAATTGATTCGAGTAAATTGGCAGAGCCATTAATGTTATCAAGACTGTTTTTGGCTGTTTGAATTTGGAGAAATTCACTTTTATCTTGAAGCTTTTCAGTTTTTTTGACGATGTCTTCTGCGATATCACTAGGAATTTTTTGGTTGGCAATTAAAGTACGAATTTTTTTGAAAGCTGCTTTGCTAGTGTGTTCATTTTCCCAGTCTGCAGTTTCTTCGATCAAATCAATTTTATGGTAAAGATCATTGTGATGAGCAATTTGCTTGAGAGTTTCACTTGGAATAACAAAACCATCACAAGTTTTAATTTTTAACTTAAGGAGGCGAGAAAAATCCAAAGCAAGTTTGCCTACTTGTCGTGGGGGCAAAGAATCGACTTGATTGAGTGAAATTATAGTATTAATAATCACACTACTATAGTAGCTTAACTCGACAGACCAAAGCAACTCAAGTTTGAGTTTTTTGGGTTAACTGCGTTGAATAGTTTCTTCGTGCTCAACGTTTTTGCTAATGGTTAAACCAGGGAAAATTTTAGCTTCAGATCCAATTAAGACTCCGGGCATAGTGTTGAGGCCAATACCTAGTTTGGCGCCATCGCCAGTGATAATGCCTAGTGCAGTGAGACCGGTGTCAGTCTTGATACCTTTGACCATGGTATTGATACTTTCGCGGTTGAGTCTTTTGTTGGCAGTAATCAAGCCAGCACCAATTTGGTTGTTGGGTCCGATAATTGAGTCGGCTGCATAGCTGAAGTGAAGGGTGCTATTTTCTAAAATAATTGATCTCACTAATTCAGTGTTAGCGCCAATGACGCTACCCTCTTCCAAAGAAGATTGTCTGACAAAGCTGTAGTCACCAACTAGGGTGTTTTTGCCTAAATAGCTAGGGCCAACGATTTTGGCGAAATCACCAACTTTAGCTCCTGCTTCAATAACAATTGGTCCTTTTGATTCATCGAGAATGGCAGTCTTAGCGACTTCAGCAGTTGGATCAACTTTTGACACCAGTTGGTTAAAGAGAATGCTTTGGAATTTGAAAAGATGCCATGGGTATTTCAATGAAAAAACTGATTCTTCTAGTTCTACTACTCTGACCGATTCAGTCTTAAATAGCTCATCTAAAGCTTGTTCAAAGTTGTATTCTGCTTCTGGAAGTCTAGATAAAATTTCTAAATACTTTTGATTAAGTAGATAACAGCCGTTAATTTTTAGATCTGACTTTTGAGTACCTTTGGCTGGTTTTTCTTCGATGGCTTTGGCATGACCATTTTCGACTTCAACAATACCATAAAGCCAGGGTTCGGTGGTTTTGGTGGTGCAAATAGTGGCGTCACTGTTTGTTGACAACATTTTATCAGCGATTTCTCCAGCGTTGATTAGATCGGGAAAAATTACGAAGAATTTATCTGTCAAATATTCTCGAGCCGAAAGCAGAGCATCGCCCATACCTTTGGCTTCTTTTTGGACTACATAGTGAATATTTAAATTGCTTTTACAGGCCTCAATAGCTTTTTTGAGTGAGCCAGATTCTTGATCGCGTTCAGACTGGACGATGATGGCATCACTAAAACCGTGTTCAGCTAAACTTCTCAAAGTTCTAGAAATGAATGATTCGCCCAATAAAGTGATGGCACCTTTATGAACTTGGGTATTAAGAGGAAAAAAACGTGAATTGGAGCCAGCGGCAGTAATGACGATTTGCGGTTTTGACATAAAACCATTCTATCATCATTCTTCTCTCAAATAGGCTCTGAGCATGTCGAGACAGGTATTGACGGTTGGGAATGCTAGTGTCTGAGGAATTTGATCAAGATTAAACCATTTGAGCTCACTAATATCATCTTGAGCTTTTATTTCTCCCCCGACAACTTCGACAGCGTAGACAAAAACTAAGGTAGGAACTAGAGTGTCACCATAAATATCAGGGGCTGAGCCAAGATATTTGTTGATCTTTACGTCGAGACTAGTTTCTTCTTTGGCTTCGCGAATCGCACCTTGTTCGGCAGTTTCGTCTACTTCAATAAAACCACCGGGCAAATCCCAAGTACCAAGGCTTGGTTCGATCGCTCTTTTGCCCAAAAGCACTTGGTTATTTTGGTGAATGAGAACGACGGTGCAAGGGGCGGGGTTTAAATAATAAGTAAAGCTACAATTTGGGCAAGTAGCCGCATTTCCATCATGTGCGAGTTTTGTCCTACATTTAGGACAATAAATAATATTTCGGCTTTGGTAGGTTTCCATTTTGATTAATTATCAGGTCAAAATAGCTGTTTGTAAGGTTGATCTTTGATAAAGGATTGAATCTGAATCAATCGAACAAAGCAGCTATTTTGCCTAAATGATTTATAAACTTTGGAAACTAATCCAAAGCGTGAATGTTAACACCTTGTGCCCAATCAATTTCTGGGTGCTTCTTGAGCATTGTTTTCAAGAAAGTTTTGATTTGATCATATTTTTCTTGAGTCTTAGCTTCAAACTTAATGGTTACATACGGGCCATTTTGAGAGGCACGAATGATAGCCATACTGTCTGGATTGTCAGCTCTAATGCCGTCAATATCGACATATTTAGCATCTGGCCACTCGTTCATGAATTCTTGGCGAATGACGGTGTCAATAAATTTGAATTTAATGTTGTCAGCCAAACCCAGCTTCATTTCTGGACTAGAAATGTATTTGGCCAAGTGAGAAACAGCTTGACTTAAAGTTTCATTTCTTCTTTCGAGGAAAGCTAAGAGTCTAAGTGAAGCAAAAGCACCGTCATCATGACCATAGAAGTTGTCCATGAAGAAGATATGGCCAGACAATTCACCACCAAATGGTGAGCGAACTTCTTTGACCTTAGCTTTAATGAAGCTATGGCCAGTCATCCACATCACTGGGGTACCACCGGCTTGTTCAATAGCTTCGGTAACAGATCTAGAACAAAGAGTGTTGTAGACAATTGGAGCTTTAGGAATGAACTCAAGGACATCTTGGGCAAACAAAGCGACAATGGTGTCCATCCATAAAACTTGACCATTTTCATCTACGACAGCCATACGGTCGCCGTCGGTGTCATAAGCAAAGCCAAGATCAGCTCCAGCTTTTTTCACACCTTCAGCTAATCTTTCCAAAACTTCAACTTCAGTTGGATCTGGCACGCCCATTGGGAAGTTGCCATCTGGAGTACAGTTTTGTTCAATTACTTCGCAGCCAGCGCCACGCAAAATTTGTGGGTAGAAAATACCAGAGTTAGTGCAACAAGCATCAACGACGATTTTCCATTTTTTCTTTAAATTAAAGTGTTTGAGGATATCAGCTTTGTAGGCAGGGAAAATATCTTCTTGGCGATTGGTGCCTTGACCTTCGACGAAGCGGCCTTCATTAGCGATATCGCGAAGATATAAAATTTCTTCAGTAATCATGGTGTCAGAATAACCAACACCAAGTTTCAAACCATTAAATTCTTTGGGATTGTGTGAAGCAGTAATCATGGCTCCACCTTTGGTTCTGAAGTAGTAACTGGAGAAGTAGGTAATTTGAGAAAGAGTATCACCAATTTCAATGGTATTAACTCCCCCATCATTTAAGCCTTGAATAAAAGCTTTGGTATAAACAACACTGGTTAAACGGTTGTCATGACCAACGGCTGCTTCGTCAATGCGACGTTCATGTAAAAAGGTAGCGTAAGCGCGACCAAGTGTGTAATAAACATCTTCATTAAGTTGTTTATCAGCTAAGCCACGAAGGTCGTAGCCTCTAAAAATTGTTGGATCAATGTTTTTGACAATGTTATACATATCCATTATTGATAATTAATAACTGCGAAAGCCTACATCGCAAAAAGTAATAGGTCAAGTTCGCTCGCCAAATCCATAGCCATAGTACTGGTTTTTTGGCCTATTTCCAGTTTAAACAGTTGCGAGTGAAGTGCAAGGAGTTGGTCTAAGGTGAATCTGGTGGCTTGTTTTTTGAGCTTGGCGATCATGAAGGGGGCGCCGGCAACTTGTCCTCCTGATTTAACTTGGATAAGCATTCTAATTTGTCTAACTAACATGGTGAAAACAAGGAAAGGATCGTTTTGTTCTGATGCCTGGTGAAGTTGGGTTAGAAGCAACCTTTTATCATTGGTGCCAAGGTTGTCGAGTAACTCCCACATTACATTAGTAACTTTGAACTCAAAAACTTGAGCAGCAACAAACTTTTTGAGCATAGTAGCTGTCAAAGTTTTTTTCTCGTAAAGAATGATTTTCTCTTCTTGTTTAGACAGTAGTTCGATAAGTTCTTTTTTTCTGGCTGAAGTCGGCAAAGAATGCAGTTCCTCGATGATAAACATCTGGTCGCCACCAAATAGATCGCTGCCACCGAGATTTTCGCTTAAATTGGCTAGGGTTAGTTTTTTGGCTTCTAACCTTGTAAGACTAAGGCCATTTTTTTTAGCTTCATCAATTAATTCCTGAAGTTTTTTTCTAGACTGACTGGTGTTCTCGCCGTGGATAATAATCACAGCTTATTTTTATCTTGATTATGGGGAAAAAACAAGCTCAGCTGTGGCTTGATCTAGGTGGCTTTTTAGTGTTTAAATAGGCGTAGTTTATGTTGAAGTTTATTCAAGTTAGCAAGCAATATCTGGATGATAAACCAGCCCTTGAGAATGTTTCTTTTGAAATTGATAAGGGTGAACTGGTTTTGATTACTGGTCCTTCTGGTTCTGGCAAAACTACCCTTTTGAAGCTTTTGACTAAGGAGCTCGAGCCAAGTGAGGGTGAAATTTTTTTTGGTGATCAAGATCTGGGTAAGCTAAAAAGATCAAAAATTCCTTATCACCGTCGCAAAATTGGTGCTGTTTTTCAAGACTACAAACTTTTACCAGAGTTAAATGTGTGGGAAAACATTGCTTTAGCTCTTTCTATTTTAGGTCACCCAGACAACGAAATTGAAGAAAAAGTTACAGATTTGCTCAAGTTAGTAGGTTTAGCGGACAAAGCCTATCTTTTTCCCCATCAACTTTCTGGTGGTGAAGCTCAAAGAATTAGTATCGCCAGAGCTTTATCAACCGCCCCTCAAATCATTTTTGCCGACGAACCCACTGGTAATCTCGATGCTGAAAACTCTCTCATCGTGGCCAAGTTGTTAAGAAAAATCAATGAGTTGGGCACGACTGTTATCGTTACTACCCACGACCCAGTGGTAATTAAATACCTAAATTTTGCTCATAAGATGACGATTGATAAAGGTACTTTGTTTGATGAAAGTGCTAAAAAACCCGTCAAAAAAGCTGAAGAAGTGAAAAAGGCTGAATCTAAAGAAGATCGCGACGACGATCGCAAAGACCACGATGATGGCCGAGATGATCACGACGATGACAAAGAGGAAAAAACTGAGGCCAAGTCAGACAAATCAGACAAGTCAGGTGCTTCTAAAGAGCCAAAGGTCAAAAAACACTGGGGTTTCTTTGGAGTTTTCAAACATAAGGAAAAGTCGAGTCAACCAGAAAAACCAGAAAAAAATGACAGTCATGATGGCCATCATCACGACCATCACCATGACGATCACCATGATCACATTGAAGTCGAATCTGAAGATTTAGACGAAGATGACAAAAATGACCAACATCAAGATAAAAAAGATACAAAATCCAAGTCAGACAAATCAAAAGTAAAAAAACACGAGGAAAAGGAAGACTAAGATGAATCCACTTGCAACTGCCCTAGTCACGATGAGACGTTCACCCTATCAATCCTTGGTCTCGATTGTTATTTTGACTTTTACTTTTTTTGTTGCCTATTGTTTCTCTTTTTTCTTAGCCGGCAGCGAAGCTGTATTACGCTTTTTTGAAACAAGACCTCAAGTAATTGCTTTCTTTGATATCAATGCTGGTTCTGAACAAATCAATCAAGTTGGTCAAGCCATGAAAGAAAAAAGTTATGTTTCTTCGATTAAAATTGTCAGCAAAGATGAAGCTTTGAAGATTTATCAAGACGAAAACAAAGATGATCCCCTTCTTTTAGAACTGGTGACGGCTCAAATTTTGCCAGCCTCCATTGAAGTTTCTGGTTATAACATTGAAGATCTCACCCAAATCAAGTCTGACCTATCTAGTTATGAAAAAATTGAAGAGGTAGTCTTGCAAGATAGCTTGGTTGAGTCTTTATCAGGTTGGACCAACTCAATTCGTTTAGTCGGTGGAGTCAGTGTTGTTTTACTGAGCTTAGTTTCGTTAATGATTATGGTGACGGTGATTGGTATGAAAGTAGTGGCTAAGAGACCGGCAATTAAAATTATGCGTTTGATTGGTGCTACGAGCTGGTTTATTCGTTCGCCATTTGTTTTTGAAGGCATTGTTTATGGTTTAGTTAGCTCCCTTTTGGGTTGGGGTTTGAGCTATGTTGCTCTCCTCTATATCACCCCCTGGTTAACTGAGTTTTTGGCTAATATTCCAATTTTCCCTATTCCTCCAGCTTTTTATGCTCTCCAGCTGGGAGTAGGTACAGGGCTAGGTATGATGCTTGGCGCAATTGCTGGGGGTGTAGCTGTTGGTAGAATGATCAAAAAGTAATAATTATTTACAGATGAACTTTTTTCTTAGAACTACAATCTTTTCTCTTGTGCTCGGATTTTTTGCCTTTCTATTGCCTTTTAGTGTTCAAGCTCAAAGTTGTGAAAATGTGAAGTGTGATAGCAACAGCGATAATTATCTAACTTGTCTTAACGACAAACAGATTTGTCTTGAGGCAAAAATAGAAGAAACCAAAAAAGAAGCTAGCACACTTAAGAGTGCTATTAATATTTTTGATGGACAAATTAGTGTTTTACAGCTGCAAATTGATCAAAACGTTTATCAAATCAATAAACTTGAAAAGGAAATTAACGAGCTGGGCGATCGGATTGATGGACTCAATCTTTCCCTTGATAAATTATCGAGCATCATGGTTGAGAGAGTTGGTGAGCATTATAAAAGAAATTACGATAGCCCTGTAGTTTTGTTCTTTGCTCAAGATAAATTTGCCAAATTGGTTAGTGAATATAAATCTCTTTCTTTGGCCAAAAAACAAACTTTGGAAGCTATGGAAAAAGCCGAGAGTTTAAGACTTAACTATGATGAACAAAAACAAACCAAGGAAACTAAGCAACTTGAGCTAGAAAAGAAGAAAAAAGATTTGGATGGGAAAAAAAGAGAGTTAGCACAGCAACGAAGTAGCAAAGAAAACTTACTTCAACAGACAAAAAATAACGAAAAACTTTATCAGAATCTTTTAGCCGAAGCTAAAGCTGAAGTGGCAAAATTAAAGAGTTTCACCGCCTCCAAAGCCGGCGGTGTTTTATCAGCCCAGAATAGTCCGGATGGTTGGTACTTCTCACAAAGAGATGAGCGTTGGGCAAATTATCGAATTGGCAATAGTTCTGAAATTATTTATGACGTTGGTTGTTTAGTTAGTAGCGTGGCAATGATTAGAAAGAAATTTGGTGATGATGTAACCCCAATAACGATCGCTTCCAACAATAGTTTGTTTTTCTCTAACACAGCCAACATGATGTTGAGTAATCCGTCTTGGTCTGCACCATCTGGTTATCATTATGAACACTCTTCATATTCTCAATCAAAACTAGATCAGGAGTTGGAGAAAAATCCGGTGATTGTTAAATTGCTGGCTGGTTCATATGGCACTCATTTCATTGTTATTAAAGAGAAAAAAGATGGAAAGTATATTATTCATGATCCTTGGGAGGGTTATGATAAAAATTTCTCGGATTTTTATTCAACTAGTCAAATTAGTAGAATCAGTTACTTAGTCAAATAACCTCAAATCATTTATGATATAGAAGTATGAGGTTTAAATTAATCTTAGTTAGCCTTTTCTTAAGCGTATTTTTTAACTTTACTTTTGTCAGTGTTGTAGCTGCTGCGGAATGCTCACAAACAGATTGTAGTTCTGTTGCCGAGAGTGAAAAACAAAACTGTTTGACTAAAAATATTCAGTGTCTAACTCAAAAAATTAGTGAAACCAAAACTCAGGCGGTGACTTTGCGTAATACGATTGCCATTCTTGAGCACGAAGTTTCAGTGCTTCAGCTCCAAATTGACCAAAGTTTATTTGAAATCACAGCCTTAGAAAAAGAAGTTCAGGCTTTGGGGGTGAGAATTGAACAGCTAAATCAAGATTTGGATAAGTTGGTGGATTATTTACTGGTTCGAGTGGTTGAACTCTATAAAAAAAGATTTATTACACCCCTCTCAATCCTATTTTCTTTTGAAAGTTTGTCGGATAAAGCGTCCAATTTACAGTATATAAAAATCACCCAACAGCAAGTGGCCAACAGTATGAGTCAGGCTGAGGATCAAAGGTTGGAATTTGATAATCAAAAGAAACTCAAAGAACAAAAACAAAAAGAGTTGGAGGCAAAGAGAATTAAGCTTAATAGCCAGCAAAACGAATTGGAAGCCAAACAACAACTTCAAGAAAACTTATTGAAAGAAACCAATCACAATGAGGCAGAATTCCAAAAGCAGCTAGACTCAGAAAAAGAAGAGTTCTTGGCTATTCAAGCCATCTGTTCTGGTCAAGCTAATGAAGAAGAAATTAGGCATGTTTCCGCTGGAGAAAAAATTGCCACTTTGATTCAAGGTGCTTCATGTAACTCTGATGGCACTCATTTGCATTTCTCTGTTCGGGAAAAGTCATTAAGTCCAATTACCAATAAAGATGAATATTTTTGTAAAAACCCTTTTAACTACCTGAAAAAAGAGGTTTCATTCTACAACTGCTCCACTAAGCTTGGTTGTAATCATCCAGATGGAGATCCATTTGTCCCCAGTGGGAGTTGGAACTGGCCGATCAATGAAACAATTTACTTCTATCAAGGCTTTGGTTCAACATGGGCTGTTAAAAATGTTGATTGGCTACCATACGATTTCCACAACGGTTTAGATATGAGAGGTGATGGTCTTGAGGTAAAGGCGGTTCAATCAGGTACACTCTATCATGGTTACTACTCTGGCGGGGGTGGTTGTCAGCTTCCTTACGTCATAGTTCGCCATGATGACTCCAACGTTGACTCTCTATATCTCCATGTTAATTATTAATATCCCATAAGTGTTGACACAAATAGGCTTATAATATATAATTGGGTACTATAACTATGAATAAAAACAAATTGTTCATCGCCATCTTATTAAGTTTTGCTATTTTTGGTTTTTCTTTTAGTGGTGTAGCCGCTGATACCTACGGTCAAGAAAATTGTACTTCTACCTATGGTCAAGCTGGTTGTATTACTTCTACCGAAGCTTCCAAGTCTGCCGTTTATTTGGCTGATACTGCCTTAGACACTCCTTCATTGATTGTCGCTGGTGGAGTCATGCTTAGCGGCATCGTCGCTTTGGTTCTCAAGAAAAAAATTGCTTAATTTTTACTAGATTTTTGTCTAGTTAGCTAAAAGTAGAATTCTGAAGATGAGTTTGATTTACACTTCCTCTCCAGTAGTTCGCCGATCACCTAGTTACAAAAAAACTAGGCTGACTTTATTGGGTCAAAAGAAAAAGGTCGGAAATTTTCACAACAACAAATTAAGTAAAAAGTTGACCTCAGCCTTTTTAAGTCTGGTCATCGTTTTTTCACTGCTTTTTAGTGGTGTCTTCTTGATCCCAAAAATTGTTTACGCTTTTTACGATCCTAATACTTTAGTTTTGACTAACTCGGTCAACGAAACTGCTTTGGGTGGTGATGTGGAGTCTGGACCTAAACATTCTAGCTATTTGCCAGAGATTAATGAAAATTTGCCTGAAGAAAATTGGTTAGAAATCCCCTTTATTGGCGTTAGGTCATTAATTCACGAAACAGTTGACCCAGAAGAAGCGCTTGATCAAGGTGTGTGGTTAGATCCTGCCTTTGGCGTGCCTGGTGAAGGCAAGACGGTGATTTTAGCCGCTCATCGCTATGGATGGAAATGGTGGTGGAAAGATGAATACTGGCGCTATAACTCATTTTATAACTTGCCTGAAACAGAGGTTGGCGATGTAGTTGAAATCACTTATGGTCAAAGAAAATTTGTTTACGAAATTTACTTGGCCACTGAAGGTGAAGAGATTACGGACTTTAATGCTGACTTAATTTTGTACACCTGTAAGTATTTAGATTCGCCGATTAGATATTTCCGTTATGCTAGGTTAATCGATCCGACACAAGATAGTCAGAGCCTGTAATGTTGATTATTAAGACATAATTTGATATAATAAACTATGAATTTAGATAATATGAATACAAACAAAACATTCACTTTAGCCCACGCTTTGCTCGTTTTGAGTTTATCCGTTTTATTGACCGGAGCTTTAATCGCAGCTAGTCAGGTGGCTAAGGCTGCTTGGGAATTGGAAGCTAGTAAGGCTCAAACCAAAACTCAAGCGGTTAAAAATTGTTTTGAAATTGCCAGAGGTACTAGAACCACTAGTGGTTCTAGCGCTAATGAAAATTGGCAATTGAGTCAAGTTGACCTAAACTACGAAGTTATTTAGAAGTGTTTAGGTGAAGTTGACGCCCAATAAATTGGTCTCAAGCACCGGATGAATCTTCTGGTTCATCTCATGCTGTAGATCAACAAGATCTCAGCGCTCTTTAAAAACATATTCAAAACTACGACTGGTTCACCAAGTGTCATTTGTGGCCTTTGGTAAACCAGTTGTAGTGTGAGGAAATACCCGATCCCAACTGGTCGAAGTATCGAAGTCAAGTCAACCTATTCTCAAGGAGAACTGCTGTGAAGACGAAACTGTATTCCGTTCTGTTGGTGCTGGCTCTGCTGAGCCTGCTGGTGGTGCCTGCCGCTCAGGCACAGGACAATTCCGATGAGGTTTCTGGCGAAGGCTGGAGCATCACTGGCGATGTCCCCGAAGAAGTCGTCCCCAATAAGTGGGAACTGGAAGAGTCTGATGACGAATCCAGCATCTTGCCACAAGGCGGATGGATGTTCAATGCCGCCGGCGTTTTGAGTGCCGCCCGCTACGAAGACGCTGAAGCCAACGAATCGGCTGTCTGGTCTGGCGCTGGTGACGTTCAGGAACTGCTGGAAAACCGCACAGCCGAACTCATCCTGCCCGAAAGTGGCTACATGATGGTGGTCGGCGCGGGCTTCGATGTGACCTGTGGCGGCTATTCTGTCTCGTTGGAGCCGCAAGAAGACCACGCGTGGTTTCTCGTTTTGCGCGGACGCGCCGATGGTCGTGGTGACCGCAACGTGGTCTGCGAATTCAGCAATTACACGGCGGGCGCCGTGTTAGTGACCATGTACGCTGTGCCGGTTCACGCCAGCGCGTTTTTCTCTGAAGGCTACCTCGCCGACAATATGGAAAACGCACGGGTGCGCAAGAACTGCGGCGCAACCGGTTGCTCGTACACCAGCGTGCTGGCCCTCGATGTGAACGATGGCGCTTACGGTGCATGGACGTATGGCGATGAGGAGTTTGAACTCGAAGTCACCAATGCGGTCATGCCTGAGTAATCAGCCCCCGGACGGTCTGCCCCCACAATTGAATATGTTCAACTTTCTCCTCGGGCCCCAAACCCGAGGAGAATACTTGTGTTCATCTCTTTAAACAGTTAATCTTAAGTAGAGGTGAATAGAAGTATTCTCACCGAAGTATTCATGAAGAAAGCTCTGCCCCACTTTACTAAATTCGGTGATTGGTTTTTTCAAAAGCTTAAGATTCACTATCCCCTATTAATTGTCCTAAGCATCGCTTTAATTATTGCTGCCAAAAACATTGGTTTTAATCAGTGGTATTCTGGCTGGGATAATTTGCACGGCGAGTTTGATTTAAGTCGTTACACGAGCCAAGTTTTGGGTGGAGCATGGTTGGAGCATCAAGGTTTAGGTGCACCGATGAATTTGGCGCACTTGGCCGAGGTGTCACGTTTGCCGATTCTGTGGCTGTTAGCGACTGTTTTGCCTGATCATTTAATTAGAATTACTTTTATTTTTTTGATGTACACCATAGGTGGCATCAGCATGTACTTTTTTCTTTCCCAGGTTTGGGTTGATCATCGCTTGGGCGCAGCTAAGAACTGGGTGGCAGCTCTTGGTGGAGTTTTATATCTTCTTCACATTTTGACTTTGCAGCAGTTTTATATTGCTTTTGAAATGTTCACGGTTCAATTTGCTTTTTTGCCTTTATTGTTTTTGATAGTTCACCGTTTCAGAAAGAAAGTTTTGGCGCCAACTGTTGTTTTATTTGCTGGATTGCAAATGCTTTTAGCACCCAGTGGTCATACGCCAACCAATTTTTATTTGGCGGTTTTGAGTTCACAGGTTTATGGTTTTTTCTTACTTTTACCAAAAGGACTGATGAAGGCATTAAAAACGGCTTTTGTGATTGGCCTTTTGACTTTTGTTATTAATAGTTATTGGATTGTCCCCAATCTTTATTACACTTTCCATAACGCTCATTACGTTCAAGAAAGCCATGATAATCAACTATTTGCTCCTGAATCGGTTTCCAGTATTAGAGAGGCTGGAACTTGGCAAAATTTTCTTAAAGGCACGCAGTATTTGTTGGAATGGAAAGATTACGATTTTGAAACCAAGCAACTGGAGCTGATTTTTAACGATTGGCAAGAGCATTTGAATTTGCCGTATGTTCAGGTAATGTTGGTGGGAATTAGTTTGTTTACTATTTTTGGTTTGTTGACAGTTATTTTTAATCGGCGCAAAGGGACAAAGAGATGGGCAATTGCTTTGATTTATGTGGGCTGCGTGAGTTTTATTTGGATGGGTCTTTTCCCCAGTGGCTGGTTGTTTGAAAAACTTTATCAAGTTGGTTCGTTTACTGAAGCTTTTCGCAATCCTTTTACTAAACTTTCAATTATTTATTCAGTAGTGTCGGTGATTTTATTTGTCAGTTTTTGGGAAGTATTGCTTTTGAAGATAAAGAAACACTTTAGGCCAGCGATAGTTTTACTTTTGATGGTGGCTATTGGCTATACGGTTTGGCCAAGTTTTGAAGGTCACTTTATTAGTGAAAAATTAAAAGTTCAGTATCCTAGTCAATACTTTGAGATGTTCGCTTTTTTGAGAAAAAAAGATCCACAGCTAAGAATTCTACCTCTACCTCAGCTTAACCACGCGGGTTGGGAATATTTTGATTGGCAGTTTTTGGGCAAAGGTAATGGTTATCAAGGAATGGGTTTTTACTTTTTTGGTGTGCCGCAGCCAGTTCTCCATCGCGACTCCGACCGTTGGGTGGAAACTTCAGATTTTTTCTTTCATGAGTTGAAGTACGCGCTCGATAGTCAGGATCTGAATTTATTCAACCAGGTAGTGGAAAAATATAAAATCGACCTGATTTTGATCGACGAAACTAGAGTTGACCCAAGTCGAGTGGTTGATTTTTCAACTCAGCACCAATTGGCTAAATTAGCTGGCTTTAGCAAAATTTGGCAGTTGGATTTTTTGAGTATTTACCAAAAACCCACCCCCAATGCAGAAAGTAAGCTATTAATTCCACCTACGATCAATAAAGTTGACACTAACGCTAATCGAGTAATTTTTGACGCTGCATTTAAAGAGCAAAAAGATTATTTGTTAGATAAAAAGGACGCCGGTGTTAGTTATCCTCTGGCTGAATTATTGACCAAGCAAGTTGACAACATTGTTTATGCTGATGATCACATTAGTTTAACCAAAAAGTTACCAGACAATTTTAGAGGTGAAGTCAATCTTAAAATTCCTGACCTGATGTCTAGTGTTGTGCCGGTGGCAGTTTCATATCACCAGGGCGAACTGGTGGTGGCTTTTCCAAAAACTGAGTTAAGATTTACAGATCAAATTATTGAACTTCCTCATTTGGAAAACCAAAACTTTGTCATTCCTAATGCTCCAGCTTCATTATTAGTTTTATTTGACAATCAAGTTGTTACAGTTGGTGAGGGTCAAACAAGCTATCAAGTTTTGAATATTAAAGACAATAATTCACTCAAGCTAAGTTTTGCTGTTCAACCTGCTGTTTTGCCCAAAACCCAAGATGGTTTTATTGATGGCTCTAGGTTGGAGATCAATGATTTGGCTGAGATCGGGGTGAGCCACAAACTTTGGGAAGAAGAAACAAAAAGAGTCGAATTAAATGGTAGTTTGACTGTGGTAACTACTTTCCCATTCAAAAAATTAAACATTACTGAGAATCCATCACAAAACTGTTCAAAACCGGAGCGTGGTTCTATTTCTACCAGACAAAGTTTAACTGACAAAAGTGTTTTATATACGGCAGATTCTTATGGAGTGAACTGTAACGGTTTGTCTCTAATTGATACGAGTAGTTGGGAAGATTATTTGCTCAGAGTGGTTGGTGAAAACCATGAGGGTCGTGGACTGAAGTTTTTCATTAATCGTAGCAAAACTACCTTGCCCGATGATTATATTTTTTCCACCGCTCAGTATGATTCTGCCATTACTCTTCACGGTCTTTTTTCATTACCAGAAACTGCTTTGAGTATGAATTGGGAAGCAAGATCGTTGGGCATGAAAACAGTTTCTAGTCTCAATCAAATGTTGCTTTTGCCTGTGCCACTGCAGCAATTGGCTGGTGTTAGCTTGAGTTTGGATGGTGGTGAAACAAAGAAAAATGGAGTTGAGGTTGTTTCTTACTTGTTTGGTTCTGATACCTTCCACGTTGTAGAGTTGAATTGTCAGCATGCTCCCTGTGCAATTGGCCTTGACCAGTCATATGACTCTGCATGGCTGGGTTTTGTTATGCCTGATAGGTGGTGGAAGTTTGGCTCCTATAAGCTTTTATCGCACTGGCATTTGAATTCTTGGGCAAACGCGTGGGAAGTTTCTGTAGGTAAACAAAAAATTATGATTTTTTATGGTCCGCAAATTTTGACTGGTATCCAACTAATTGGTTTGGGTATGGTAGTAGGCTTGGTTTTGCGCTGGGCAATCAAGTTTTATCAAACAAAGTTTTACGCACTCAATAAAAAATTGCGCCGTCGGCTTTTGGGTTTTTAACTTGAGATAAATTTCAGATTTGTGTAAGGTTTAGGTTTTATAACAATCTCTATGAGAAAGTTGGTTGTTATCTTGCTAATTGGTGTTTTTTATTTTGGCTGTGTGGATTTAATCTCAGCTCAAGTAATTATTAATGAGGTTTATCCTCAACCACTTAGTGGTGAGTTAGAGTGGGTGGAGTTAAAAAATTCTTCTAGTGTTTCTGCTTTTCTAAATGGTTGGGTTTTGGAAGATATGCTCAGTTCTCCCAAAACTATTTATTCATTTGGCTTACTTGAGATTTTACCTAACCAGTTTTTTGTTGCTACCTTTTCTGGTCAGTTGAATAATAATGCCGATGGGGTGGTTTTGAGAGATTCATCGGGCAATATTATTTCTCAAATGAGTTATAGCTCAAGCTATTCAGGACTCAGTTGGCAGCTAGACAACCAAGGTACTTTTATTTCTGAGAGCCCGACTAAGGGTGCAGAAAATTCTGTGGCGGAATTAGCGCCCACGCCTTCGCCGACTCTGCAACCTTCTGCAAGCCCTTTGCCCACTCCATCGCCATCGCCATCGCCTACTCCTTCACCAGCAACTAGTTTGGTTTCAATAGACAAGATTCGTCAATTGCAGCTCCTGAAAGTTTCTAGTTGCCCCAAAAGCGGTAATGAATGGCTGGAGTGGCTAAATACTGGTGAAGAAAAACTTCTTGCGACTTTGATGATTAAAGATTTGCAAGCCAATAATTTATCAGTCAGTATTGAAGTTGAACCAGGTAAAAAGGTAATTACCAATTTGTCTCGTCACATTTTCAATAACAGTGGAGATGAATTATTTGTTTATTTTAACGATCAATTATTGGTAAATAAAAATCTACCAAGTTGTGAAACTGCAGACACAATTTTTTCATTTTCGTCCGATTTTAATTGGCCAATTGAAGAAGTGATTGAAAATGATGACTATGTTGCTCTTAGTACTTCTAGTCCAGGCTTAGATATCCAAGCAAAAACCGCTATTACACAACCAGAAGCCAGCAAAAAGCTAACAAAAAAGCCTAATTTTTTATTACCGACTTTGGAAAGTTTTCCGACTTCTGCTAGTGGAGTGGCAGCAAAATTACCTGAAAGCAGCCGAGTTTTGGGATCAACAATCAATGAAGATTTAGACAGTATTTTTCAGTTTAGGTGGTTTTTGATCTGCGGTGGGTTTTTATGGACAGGTCTGGGTATAATAGAAATCTATGGAGCAGTTTTCTCTCAAAATAAAGCTGTGGGTTAAAGCTTTTTTACCAGCCATTGTTTGGGCGATGGTGATTTTTACCCTTTCTTCTCAGCCAACTTTGCCTGGTTTTGAATCAGGATTTTTTGATTTTATTCTCAAAAAATCTGCACACATGTTTGTTTATGCAGTGCTTTATTTATTGATTGCTAGAGGTGTAGAAATGGTTGAACCAACTAGGGCAAAAAAAAGCTGGTTGGTTTTTTTACCACTTTTGATTGTGCTTTTTTATGCCATCAGTGATGAGTTTCATCAGTCTTTAGTTCCCAATCGATATCCTACATTTAGAGATATTGGTTATGATATACTAGGTGCTTCGTTAATGTTCTTTAGAAAGTATAAATACATTTAAACATCAAGAAAATATGACTTGCGCCCAATTTTTCTTGTGATATTATCTTTATCACCCCTTTTAACTAGAGTTAAAAATTAGTAGTAAGTTATTAGAGTTTCATATGACTAAATCACAACTCATTAACATCGTGGCTAAGAAAGCCCACCTTACCAAGAGAGCCTCTGAAGAAGCAATCGAATCATTGTTCGAAGAAGTTACAAGAGCTTTGAACAAAGGCGAAAAAGTCGTTCTTTCTGGATTTGGTACTTTCTATGTCAGCAATGTCAAAGATAAGCAAGTCGTTCCATTTGGCGACGAAGCAAAAAGACAAACTATCAAAGGTCACAAAGTGGTCAACTTCAGAGTTGGTAAACCTCTTAAGAGAAACGTTTGGTAATCGTCAAAGTTAACGAATTTTAAAAGCTCAGTCTATGACTGGGCTTTTTTGTTTGATCTTTGACGAGGTGGTCTGTCGATTTTGTAAATTGAATCAAGACCTTTTCTTTTGATATGCTGTGCCATTTTCATGGAATCAGCCATGGTGACGATCACGCCAGTTTTCCAGATGATGCTAGCAAGTAATCTCAGTTCGTTATGCTCATCCCAACGCCTAATTTCACCCCAGTTGGTTTTTAGGGCAATAATGACAGCGATCGAATCAGGAATATCGAAAGAAACCAGTTCTTGAAAAAAATCTTGCTGTTCTCTATTGAGGTGGTCGGCCATAAAATGATTTTAACCATTTTTTCTTGGGATAGTAAAGAAGAAGGGCTAAATTAGCTGGAAGATCAAGAGAGCTGAACCTAAAATTACACAATACCAGCCAAAGAAAGCAAAGTTGGCTTTATCGACGACGAATTTAAGTAATCTCAAGCTAAGTAAGCCAGTAATAGTGGCTGCTAAGCCGCCAATTAAGTACAGTCCGACATTTACACTTCCAAGTCCAGTGCCTTGCATTAAGTCTAATCCTTGAAGAATTACCGCTCCCAAAATAGCTGGTATTGCCAAGAAAAAGGAAAACTTAAAAGTTGATTGCTTGTCCATTTTTTGTGCTAACCCACTCATCATGGTTGAGCCAGATCTGGATAAGCCTGGCATAATAGCACTAGCTTGGAGAGTGCCAATTACTAAAGCTTTTTTCCAGTTAACCTTGCTGAAATTTTCTGGCGGATGAGTCATGAAGTAATGAGAAATAAAATTGAAAATTCCAGATAAAATTAAAAACAAGCCTACATAAATAGCGGAATGCATTAATGCTTCAAGCCAATCCTTGACCCAAAGTCCCATGACAACTGCAGGTAACGTGCCAATCCCCACCAAAAACCAATCTTTAATTTTCAAAGTCCACAAGTCTTTCCAAAAAAAGATGATGACAGCGACTAAAGTTGCTAGGTGTAAAAAAACATCAAAGGACAAAACTTCTGTTAGCCCAAAAAATTGTTGAGCGATTGAAAGATGGCCATCACTAGAAATCGGTAAAAACTCAGTCACTCCTTGGATGACTCCAAGAATAATAGCTTGAAAATAATTCATAGTTATTTGTTTGAAAGATTATCTTTGTAGTATCCCTCAAGGAGTTTCTTGACCAGATCTTTACCACCTAACCCCAGTGATAATCCCAAGCCCAGTGATACTGCCCCAACAAAACCAACGAATAAAATCAAAATAAACTCACTGGCTATTCCAAGCTCAGAAACGCTGATTAAAAGACCGACGATCATGACTAAGTAACTCGAGATTTTGCCCAAAGCTCTTCCAGTTTTTGGATCGATACTCTTGATTGAACCTTTGACTAAGCTTTCGACCAAGCCAGCCAATAAAACAGCAAAGAATAAAATAATTACTGAAGAAAGAATATTGGGAATGAAACTTAAAATTCTTTCTAGAATTGAAGAGAGTGAAGTCAAACCTAAGATAGCAATGCTAGTTTGAATGATGACTAGCATGATTAGCCAGTACACGATTGAGCCACAAACTTGTTCAATTCTTCTACTAACTTCAGTATTTTCTAAGAAATGCTCAATAGGTGTATTGCTTAAGGCTTTGGAAAGTTTGATGGCGTCAAGAGATTTGACTACTAAGTGACGAATAGTTTTGGCAACAGCAGTGCCTAAAATAAAAACAGCCAATGCGGCGGCAATCTTAGGTAGATAGACTGAAAATTCAGCTAAGGTTTGTAGAAAAATAATGGACAGTGATTGATAGGCGTTTTCCCACATATGGCATTAATTATACTGATTTTCAAAGATTTTATAAGTGCGCGTTTGTTTCACTAATTTAAAAGTCTGAATAAACTCTCTTTCATTAGCCTTCCAGACTGCTCTTTCGTTGTCACCTATTACAAGATAATCTATGTTGTATTTTTGTAAAAAACCAAGATGCTCTTGGGGGTTTTTATAAAAGTCAGTGACATCTTGTTCAATTTCTTTGTAATCATAGCCATGAGTCCATAGCCAGCCACGGTAAGTTAAAATTGTTTGTCTACCAGTAAGATTAAAAACAGGATGATTGTGCTTGTCACCAGTCAGCCAAATACTATTTTTTGCAGTATTATTTTTGATCCATTCGACTAGTTCTAGTTCTTCTTTTGAGTACATGACATGACTATGTAGGTCGTGTCTGATGATGTAATGAAGGTCCATTGCGCCGCTTAAAATGGTTGTAAAAAATATGCCACCAATTATTAAAAATTTGAGTGGGTTTAAATAATGAAGATCGGCTCTCTTTTGCCAAATAGCTTGAAAAACATAGATAACTAAATAAGAAAAGCCCAATGATGACCAAACAAAAAGTTTGGTGTTATCCCACGCAAAGGGCTGGAATAAGAATAAATTGGCAATAATAAAAATGAAAACAAAGGGAGAAAAAACCAAAATATGTTTGAGGTTTTTTTTGGCGATTAAGAAAAAACCTAGGAATGATAACCACGGGACAAAAAGCCAGTTTCTAAACCAAAAATCCAACCAATTCATTTTATAATCTTTGGCTAGCCAGCCAGGGAAAAATTGTGAAAAACCATGGTCGACTTGATTGAAGAAATAGTATGCGATCAGGGGAAAGCTGATAATCCCCGTTAAGCCGGCTAAAGTTAACCATGAGGGCAGTCTTTCCCTGATTTTATTTTTATTATTCAGCAAATCTTCCAAAGACCAAAAACTTAAAATAATAAAAGCTGCCAAGAATGAGTGGGTATGAATAATGGGCATTAAGCCCAAAATAATGGCTGAAACAAATATTTTCCATTTTTGATGATTATTTTTGGCAAAAAAATATTGGTAGATAAAAGTAAGGGCTAAAACTGTCAAGGGAAAGCCAAGTAAAAATGCCCGTTGAGGGATCATCATGCTGTCAACAACGCTGATCCATTTGATTTGGTATTGATCATATCTAGTGACTTCGTGAAGGGGGTTGATAAGTAGTTCAACGAAAGATTTGCCGCCAAGATTGTCTTTGAAGTAGTAATAAAAACCCAGTCCGCCATTGAGAAGAAAAACCAGTGAGCTAAGAACAGCCTTTTTCTCAGATTTCCAAAGATTCAAAAAAAAGTAATAAATTGCCCAAACGAAAAAAACTGATAGTAAGAAGCTTGGCACGAGAAAACTGTAAATTAAGTCACCAGAAAAACGATAAAAAATAGCGCTAAGTTGGTCGGCCATGAATGGATAGCTAAATTTCGCACCGATTAAAAATGGACTTTCAGTCAAGAAAAGTCCCCTATTTTCCATGGCTGTTGCCATTGTAAAGTGGGCAGCCCAGTCACCCCAAATATTTACGTGTCCAGCAAATAAATTGCCGGTTTTGTCAATAAAAATAGCTTTTGACCAAAATAAGAGAAAATATAAAAACCAAAAACCAAAAAATAGTTTAGTTAAAATTGAGATTTTAGGGTTGAATTTGGGCATATTGGGTACTGACCCAACCTTGTTTACTTCCAATCTCTAATTTTAACCAACTTGCTGTTTGCTCTTCAAGGTACGGATACTCTTTTCCTGATTCTGCTAATCCGATAACGGCAGCGCCAGAATTGGCGGCAGCTCTAACTTTGACTACTTCTTTGCCATTTTCAATATAGCCTGTCGATTTGATCAGAACTTTTTTGCCAGATAAGTCGATGTTTGAGGGAGCTTTTCTGAGTGGTACGGGGCTGCTAGCCATGGCGCCAGAAGTTGTGGCTACACCCTGGACACTACCTGATGGGCTGGCGTTTTCATTAAGGGTTTTGTGTTCGATAGTGGGCGAAGGACTAGGATTGGGTTGGGTGACTGGAACTACTTCTTCCTCGATGACGTTGTCTTTGGCTAATTTCACCAAAATATTAAGTCTGAAGCCTTTGTCTAAATTAATTGTGTGCTGCTGAGTAACATAAGATGGCAAAGTGGCTTCAAATTCATGATGTCCAGGTTGTTCATTTTCAGAGGTGAAAGGGGCAAATTCTTTGTTGCCATTATCGATACTAATAATGGCTCCATCAGGAATACTCATGACGGAAATTTCTGTTTTATTGCGATCTGCTAGTTTTTCTAACTCGTAGATTACTCCACCGCTTTCAGCTAAGGTTTTGCCTGGGGTCCAAGTTACAACACTCAACATGCCTTTTCTTAATTTGATCGAAGTTTCGTATGGAACCAACTGATTGTTTTCGGGCTCAATTTTGATGGTGTAGTCGCCTGGTTTTAAATCTTTGGTCAGAAAGGGTGTTTTACCTAAAAACTGATCATTAAGAAAAATAGAAACCGGTACATCATTAGTAATGACTTGGAGTCCAGCTTTGTTTTTTAACTCTAGTGGATTGCAGGCACTAAAAAAGAAAACACTAAACAGCAAAATAGGAAGGAAACGCAGTTTACTGATCAAGGTCTTCATGACCTTAGTTTAACACAATGCCACTTTGAGCACTTGATCAACGTGATCAGCTGGAACAAATTTCACATTGTCTTTGACTGACTTTGGAATATCCTCTAAATCGCGTAAGTTATCCTTGGGAATAATCACAATTTGACTGCCAGCGCGATGAGCAGCAATCGCCTTTTCTTTAAGTCCGCCAATTCTTAGAACTCGGCCTCTTAAAGTTACTTCGCCAGTCATGGCAACAGTTTTTCTGACCGGAGTTTTGGTAAAGGCAGACACAATGGCTGTGGTAATAGTGACACCAGCAGATGGACCATCTTTTGGTACAGCACCCTCAGGAACGTGAATGTGGATGTTACTTTTATCAATTTTACTGGGCAAAATGCCTAATTTTTTGGCATTGGCTTGAACATAGGTCAAAGCTGCTTGAGCAGATTCCTTCATCACATCACCAAGTTTGCCGGTTAATTTAATTTGACCTTTTCCAGGTGTTAGAGCGACTTCAACAAATAAGACGTCTCCGCCAACGCTGGTCCAAGCTAGGCCAGTTGCTAAGCCGACCTGATTGGTTTTTTCAGTCAGGGTTTCATCATAATCTTCTGGACCTAAGTACTCGCGAACTTTTTCTGGAGTAATAGTTAAAAGTTTTTTGGTAACTTTTTTGGTCAACAATTCCCTAGCTAATTTTCTGGTGATTTTGCTGAGGTTTCTTTCTAGATCACGAACACCAGCTTCTCTGGTATATCGAGAAATTACTTTTTCAACAGCATCATCTTGGAAAACAATTGATTTGTCGCTAAGACCATTGGCTTTGAGAACTTTTTCCAATAAATGGTCTTTGGCAATGAAGAATTTTTCTTCGCTGGTGTAACCAGTATAAGGAATAATTTCCAAGCGGTCTCTCAAAGCGGGTGGGATAGTTTCCAGATTATTAGCTGTAGTAATGAATAAAACCTGAGACAAATCAAAAGGAACGTCTAAATAGTGATCTTCAAAGCCAAAGTTTTGTTCTGGGTCTAAAGCTTCGAGTAAAGCCGATGATGGGTCGCCTTTATAATCAGAAGCCAATTTATCAACCTCATCGAGCATAAAAACCGGGTTCATGGTGCCAGCTTGTTTGATGCCATTGATAATACGTCCTGGCATGGCGCCAACGTAAGTACGGCGGTGACCTCTAATTTCAGCCTCATCGCGAACACCACCCAAAGAAACTTTGGTGAATTTGCGACCTAAAGCTTCAGCAACTGATCGACCAATACTAGTTTTACCCACACCCGGTGGTCCCACAAAACAAAGAATGGTAGGAATAGTTTGGTCAGCTTTGTCTGAGCTTTTTTCTAGATTTTGTTTGTGTTGCAAAACAGCGATAAATTCTAAAATTCTTTCTTTAACCTTTGGTAATCCATAGTGGTTTTTGGCCAGAATTTTTTCGGCTTTGCCGATGTCGTAGTTACCCTTACTAAGTTTGCCCCATGGTAATTCAAAGAAGGCATCTAGCCAACTTCTTAAGTAGCCAGTTTCAGGATTATAGGGAGACATTTGTCTCATTTTCTTGATTTCCTTGGCTACCTTTTCTTTGATTTCAGGAGTGCATTTGAGCTTGCGAAGTTTTTTATCGTATTCGTCAGCCATTTCTGCTTCATCTTCAACTTCACCGAGTTCTTTTTGAATAGTTCTTAATCTTTCGCGAAGAACATTTTCGCGCATGGCTTGACTCATTTTGGTTTGAGTTTTGTTGACCACGTCTTTTTCAATTTTCAAAATTTCGATTTCGTGTGACAAGCGAGCAGCAACCAATCTCATTCTTTCTTTAACATCTAGGGTCTCCAGGATTTTTTGTTTTTCCTTGGTGGAATTGGTGAGAGTACTGGCGATTTGATCTGTTAATTCGCTTTCGGTGGCTCCACTCATTAATTTCATGAAGCTTAAAAATTCCACACTTCTGCCCATTTGAATAGAGTTGTGGAATTCTTGTTGTAAGTGTTTAGCCAAAGCTTCTGATTCTGAGTCCTTGTTCAAAACTTCTTTAAGAACTTTGATTTTTCCATAAAAAGGTGAGGTTTGAGTAAATTCGATAATTCCGACTCTTTCAATACCTCTAGCCAAAACATTGAGCTGTGTTGTGGTATCTAGCGCTCTCTCTAAAGTGGCAAGGGTTCCAACCATGTACAAATCATCGACAGTTGGCTCTTCAAGGTTGGATCTTTTTTGAGTGACCAAAACCACGAGCTTGCTACCCTTTAATGCTTTGCGAACCGATTTTTGAGACAGTTTTCTACCAAAAGTTAAAACTGATTCAGTGCTTGGATATAAAACACCTTCCTTGATAGGAATAATAGGTAAGATAGCTTCTTCAATAGCACCTAAATCAAGCTTAGTTGGCTGGGGTTTGCCAAAGAGATTTTGTGTCATTTTCTCGAGTTCAGCAATTTCTTGATCAATATCAAGAGTTGAGTCTTTCGCCAATTCGTCTTGAGGTGGTTTTTCAGAGTGATCTTGATTAGTCATAGGTTTTTCTAAGTTAGGTTAGCATTGTAGCTTGATGAGTGCTAAACATCAAGAGGAAAGTTGCTCGAGTAGTTCAAATTAAACTGCAGTAAAATATCTTTCAATGAAAGATAAAGATTTTATTAGTTTGTTGCAAGATCAAGCCCAAAAGCAATCGATGCTCAATACCAAAAGGATTTTGCCAAAAAAAATGGATGCGATTACTTCTTTTGTTGGCAATTATTCTTGGCAAGTTATTTTAGTTATCTCATTGGTCGGCGCGATGATTTGGCAGTGGTGGTCGTAGGTTTAAAGTTTTATTTCTTCAAAAATAAACTTATCAAGGTCTCCATCTAAGGTACTAGCCGTATCACTAGTTTCTACATCGGTTCTTGTATCCTTAACTAGATGATAGGGATGTAAAACGTAGTTTCTAATTTGATTGCCCCAGCTAGCGTTAACATGAACACCTTTTTCTTTGGCTAGGTCTGCCTGACGTTTTTCTTCATCTAAGAGCGCTAATTTGGCGCGCAGAATTTTCATGGCCTTTTCTTTATTTTGAGATTGTTTTCTTTCTTCACGGCACTTAACCACAATCCCAGTAGGAATGTGAGTTAGTTCGACGGCAGAGTTAACTTTGTTAACGTTTTGACCTCCAGCACCACCAGCACGAGTAAAATTCCATTCAAGATCTGTTTCTTTGATTTCAATCTCTGCCTCGTCTTCAATCATGGGTAAAACTTCAACTAAAGCAAAAGAGGTTTGACGAAGATTATCAGCATTAAAAGGACTTTGTCTGACGAGACGATGTGTGCCGGCTTCATTTTTTAAGTAACCGTAAGCATAGGGGGCCATGACTTCATATGAAGCTTCTTTAATACCCGCGGTTTCTCCAGCAATGTGACTGGTTAATAAATTTTTCCAACCTTTTCTTTCAAAATAACGCATGTACATGCGTGACAACATAGAAGCCCAGTCCATAGCTTCAGTACCACCTTGTCCAGGATGAATAGAAACAATTGCTCCAAATTTGTCATATCTACCATTGAGAAATTGAGAAAGTTCGAGCCTATTAATTAATTTTTTATAACGTTTTAATTCGACGGCCAGCTCGTTTTCTAGGTCGCTATTATCTCCACCAACTTCATCGATTAATTCGACGATTCCCATAATATTTTCACCAGCAGTTAAAGTATCTTCGATTTGTTTGACTTCTTCTTTTTTGATACCAATATCTTGCATAATGGCTTGGGCCGAGCTTGATTGCCAAAAGTCTGGAACAAAAGTTTGTTTTTCTAAATCACTGAGTTCATTTTTCAAACTGGCTAAGCTTAGATTTTCTAGCAGCTGTTCGGCTTTGCTGGTTAAGGTTGAGACTTCATCTTTGAGAGCTTGATTCATGGTGGTTGATTATAACTGATCGAACTCGATAGTTTCATCTTGTTCTAAAACAATATTTTTTATTTCATCTTGAACGGTAATGGTGTGCGGAACTGGAGCAAGACCAGGTTGTTTTCTAATGAAGATTTTGCAGGCCTGTTCTTGGCAAATAGCAGGATGACTAATTACAACGGTTAATTCTGCACTTTGTCCAGCTGGCAAAGCAAGCATTAAGCCAATTTCTTTAAACTCTTCATGACTGCTGGTTTTAACTAGGCCTTCGTCATAACTAGAAATGGATTGGCCATTGTAAGCAATTTCTCTAATGGTGGTCGCGGGATCAAAATACAGACGGTGATAATTAATGTAGTCTTCACTACTTTCAGAATCGTCATTATGAAACATAGTGCTGATGGTGGTGCTTTGAGAGTTGGTTTTTATATTAGTAGTGCGACTAATTTTTTTGTTGGCTTTATTAATTCCAACGTTTGATTCGACTTGACCAATAAATAAATCTGCATCTTTTGGTCTCGAGAGTGATCCGGAAATTTTATATTTTTCAAATAAATTTTGTAGATGCTCATCCCAAGCAAAAAATTGAAGTTCTTTTCTAGGGAGTGCTAATTGAGTAGCTTGAGCAATGCTCAAAATTTGAGCTTGAGAAAGTGTGGTAATTTTAATTTTCAAATTGGTAAACAAACTGCCTAAAAAGTTTATTTTTTGCTTGCTGCCAGCAAAAAATGAATTACGGTCGGCATGTGCAAGATCAGTTAAATTATCGGCACTGGCAGTTAGTCCATAATCTGGTAAATAAATTTCGCCTACGATTTTAAGAATTCTTTCAACTAAGTCGACATTTAAGGTCACGATGAGATCTACATCTTTTTCGTGTCCAAAGGCAAAATAAGTAGCGATAGTTTTGGCTGATGAAGGAAAGTCTGGATTCCAGTTAGAATCTGGTAAGCGTAGTCCGTTGCCCCCACTTAGGTATTCTTTGGCCCCAGGTGGAGCGTCGACAAAACCCATGAATTGACCATCTGGTTCATAAATATCTTGAATATCTAGGTTAGTAATCTTGCCTTCTTCCATCGTAATTTTTGCATACGAACCCATGAAACCACCCGTTGCTCTGATTTCTTCGGTGTTTTGGAATAGAACAATAATTTGTTTTTTACCTACACTCAAATATTGATTGGCACTTAAAAAATCTGAACCAATGCTATTGACCTGACTGAGTGGCTGAAGAAGTTTGGATCTTTTTAAGAAAAGTGATTTTTTCATCAAAACCTCTAGTTGTGTAGTTTTTTCTAGTAATTTTTGCCAGTCCTGTCCTAGTTGAGCTAAATTGGCTGTGGGTTGAGATGGATCAAGTAAATGTTTGCCAACAAAACTTAGCTGATGTGAAAAATCTTCTAATTCATCGATGGAGTTTAAAGCTAAGCTCCAGCTTTCTAAGGTTGAACTTTGCTTCAATAAAAGATAGCTAAAAACTGTTGGCGCTATCTTGGCTGATTGAGCAACAGTTTTGGCTCTAGTGAAGTTTTGTTGTTTGATTAAGTCGATGACTTTATCAGTTTGCCAGAGAGAAAAAAGTAATGAAACGATAATAAAACCAATTAAACTCAAGCCAATAAGCAATAAAGTGGTGGTTACTTTAGCTGGTAAAGGCAGTCTTGTTCTAAGCATGTAATGAGTTGATAGTTAGCTGAAGAAAAGTTTTGATACTCACTTTGTTCATTCTGATGAAGTAGTACCAATTCTACCTTAGAATTTTTGAGGTGAGTGATTGTTTCTAAGCTATCAAGTCTGTTAGAAATAGTGTGCCAAAGATTCTCACTTTCTGGCGGAGCAAAGCCACTAAAGCCATTGTAAAGTTTTTTCTGATGATAACTCTGATATAAAAGTCGATCGGCTTCATGGAAATATTTGTCGGTTTGGCTCCAAACGTAAGTTGGAAATTCAGCTAAAACTGGTTCCGGCCTTTGCTTGATCACTTCGTAAATTGGTGGAACGTTGATTTCAATCATAAATATTTTTTGTCTTGGTAGGCGTAAAAACCAGAGTACAAAGATGATAATAAAAACAATTAGCCAGTTGAGTTTATTTTGCTGATTATTTTTTAACTTATTTAAGTACAGATTATGTTGTAGGAAATATGGAATCAGCAAGCTCAGACCAAAGCCAAGTAAAACTATAAATCGTGATGAGGCTCGAAATGCTTGAAAGCCGGGTATCAAATAATAGGCAATTCCATAAGGCAGTGGAATAGGAAAACCGGCAATCTTAATTGTTTGATCATGAATTTTGAGAGCTGGACCTAGCATGAATGTTAGTCCAACTAGAGAAATTATTGAGGAGATAATTAGCCATTTTTTGTCAATTTTTTCCTGGAGTCCAATTCCTAAAACAGCGAACAAAGCTCCAAAAAAAAGCATCTCTGGTTCTAAAAGCTTTTCTAAACCAAAGGCAAAATGGGCAGCATCGCGAATAGTCCTAGTAAATTGAAATTCATTTTTGACCTGAAAGTACGGTAAGTAAAAAAAGCCAAGCAAAAGAAAGCTGCCTATTAGTAAAGGAAGAATTGATTTCCAATTGATCAACAATTTGTTTCTAATGTTTTTATTGAAAATAAAAATAATAGCTAAGCTTATCGCGACGAAATAACCGGACATAGGAGAGTTAAGAAACTGATATAAGCAAGCTAAACTCAATCCTACTAAATATTTGTTTTTTTCTGTTTTTTCAAAGCGAAGTAAAAAGAAAATCGCCAAAGGTAGGCCAGCCATTAAAAATACATGCAAATGCGCCATGTAGTCCAAATGAATATGGGAAAAAGAAAATATAACTCCTGATAAAACGGCAAGTGATTCTTTTTTGAAAATTTCTTTGCCCAATAAATATTGGCAGAAAAAAATTACCACACTCCCTGTGATTAAGTGCAAATTATTGTTAAAAATAATGTTGGTTGAGCCAATTAGCAAAAGTGGAATATTAAAAAGTGCCGTCGATAAAAAAAGATCGGAGTATGCTATGGTATTTTGGTAAGGATAAAAAAACGGAGCATTAAAAAAGTTTTGACCAGAAGTGAAGGCTTTGCTGCCCCAATCTATAAGCCAAGCTACAAGTATCCCGTCTTGTCTTGAGTAAAGGTGAGTGTTTAGTTTTCCTAAAATTGGCCACAAAAAAACCGCTGTTAGGATAATGCCAAAAAGCAAACCTCGCAGCGGTTTTAACATATTTTTTCTATTTCAATTTAATGGAGAGAATTTTATCTCCTTGAGCAATGCTCATTAGCACATCCATACCTTCGGTTACTTGGCCAAAGACCGCATGTTTACCGTCAAGCCATGGAGTAGCGACGTGGGTGATAAAGAATTGACTACCGCCACTATTTGGACCAGCATTGGCCATCGAAACTATGCCTGGTTTGTCATGGACTAAATTAGGTGAAAATTCGTCCTTAATCCTGTAACCAGGACCACCTGTTCCCCATCTTGATTTTGCGTTTTCGTCTTTACTGAGTGGATCGCCAACCTGTGCCATGAAATCTTCAATGACACGGTGGAAAACTACTTGGTCATAAAAGCCAGAACTAGCTAAATCAACAAAGTTAGCTGTGGTTAGTGGTGCTTCGTCTCTGAAAAGATCGATGGTAATTTCACCCTTAGTGGTAACAAGCGTAGCCTCTTTGGCTGGATTTGGTTTGAAGTCGGAAAGTTCTTTGAATTCTTCCATAGCGGTAGTTTTTGGTTGGGCCGATGGTGTGGCTAATTTAGTTAATATTGATTTGGATTCTAACTTGCTTGAGTTGGTTTGAGAAGTCGTGCAAGCGGAAACAAAAAATACCGCCAACAACAAGATAAAAATTTTGGAAATTAATGCTGAATTATTATTCATAAATAGATAATCTAAGATTTTTACCAGGTTTGGCAAGTATTAAATCTTGATTCTCTCTGTAAAGATCTTCATAATAATTTTATTACCTAAAGATATGAGTGTTTTTGCCGTTCTCAAACATTTATTCCATCCGCAGAGATCGAATAATCATCGACCTCGAATTTTGCATTCCCGCTCTTATCCACATCTTGCGTTAATTGCCCTGGGTTTTTTTGGTTTACTTAATAGTTCTTTGATCAAATTTGATAAGTTTGGTTACGTTTTGGGCTTTGCTTCTAGCATTACACCTAGCCAAGTAGTTGAGTTGACTAATGCCGAAAGAGCAAAAGTTGGCCTTCCTCCCCTAGAGATGAATTCTAAGCTTTCCAGTGCTGCTTTGGCCAAGGGTCAAGATATGCTTACTGATCAGTACTGGGCTCATATTTCTCCCGATGGCAAAGAACCATGGAGTTTTATCAAAGAATCTGGTTATACCTATAAGGTAGCCGGTGAAAACTTAGCTCGAGACTTTTACAGTACGGGTGATATGGTGGCCGCTTGGATGAATTCACCCACTCACAAGGCAAATATTGTTAACAGCAACTACAAAGAAATTGGAATAGCTGTGATTGATGGTTCCTTGCTTGGTCATGAAACCACCTTGGTGGTGCAAATGTTTGGTACACAACCCACTCCAACTCAAGTAGCTCAAGTGTCACCCAAGGCTACTCAGGTAGTGGCAGAAGCTCCAGAAGCTGAAACAATAAGCTTAACCAAGCCCGAACCAACGCCAGACTTAGTTCAATTTGTAGAATTAGCTCAGCCAACAACCATTTCTCAACCAGCAGTCTTGGCTAGCGTTTTAGTTCCAAGCGGGAGTTTGACTCTGCCACCTCTATTTTCTGCTTTACAGTTAACCAAAGCTTTCTTCTTGGCTATGATTATTATGATTGTCTTAACTTTGGTTTACGATGCCTTTGTGATTGGTCACTATAAAACCGCACGCTTGGTGGGTAAAAACTTAGCTCATATTTTGTTCTTTACTGCAGTAGGGTTTTTGTTGATTTTCTTTAAAGGAGGAATTGTGGGATGAAAGACGAACTATTTAAACACAAGCTGGCATACGCTGTTTTGTTATTTGGAATTTTAATTTTCATTTTCTTATTTTTGGGAGCTTGGCCAGATCGTTGGATTCAGCGCATGGTAGTCGTAGGTATGTCCACCTACTATTTTTTGTGGGGAATGTTGACTCACTTCAAAACCAAAACAATTACAAGAAGTGTGATGTGGGAGTATGGCATGGTTTCACTCTTGGCATGCGTACTCCTGCTTTTAATAACGGTATGATTAAGAGTGTGATATAGTAGCCCCATTATGAAAGGTATCATTTTAGCCGGTGGTTCAGGTACAAGACTTCGTCCTTTGACCAGAGTTACTAGCAAACAACTTCTCCCTATTTATAACAAGCCAATGATTTTTTACCCGCTCGAAACTTTGATGAGGGCTGGGATAAAGGAAATTTTAATCATTGTTGCTCCAGATCATGCTGGCGACTTTTTGAAACTTTTGGGGTCTGGTAAAGAATTCGGTTGCAAATTTACGTATGAAATTCAAGACAAACCTGAGGGCTTACCCCAAGCTTTTGTGATCGGTGAAAACTTTATTGGCAAAGACAACGTCACTTTAATTCTCGGTGATAACTTGTATGAAGATGATTTCACTGAAGCTATTCGCACTTTCAAATCTGGGGGTCGGGTTTTTGCTAAAAAAGTCAAAGATCCAGAGAGGTTTGGCGTGGTGGAATTTGATTCTAACAATCACGCAATCTCCATCGAAGAAAAACCTGAGCATCCAAAGTCGGAGTTTGCAGTGACTGGCTTGTACATTTACGACAATTCAGTGATTCAAAAAACTAAAGCTTTGGTGCCATCAAGTCGCGGTGAGTATGAAATTACTGATCTTAATAATGTTTATCTAAAAGAAGGCACCTTAGACGTAGCTTTCGTTTCTGGTAAATGGTTGGACACGGGTACTTTCGAATCACTTCACGAAGCGATTGTTTTCGCTCGTGACAGAGAATTGGCTAGTCATAACTAAAAGTTTTAGTTACAATAAAGACTGATGAAGAAAACAATTGTCTCCATTCTATTTTTTTTGTTGATGATTTCTCCTGTCTGGGCTCATGCTCAAGTTGATTTGATTTCAGAAAAGAAAAGTATTATTGAAGAAATCGCTGAAGTTGATCGTACCTATAAAGGTCAACTGGCCGAATATCGTCAGGCTGCTGATCAGTTCAACATTGCCAAAGGTCAATTTACTAAGCTCAATACTCTGGCTTCTTTGGAAGTGGCAGTTCAAGATGGCAGAAAGGCCTTACTCCTTAGAGATCGTGTTTTGCTTACTTATTTAAAATTGATTGAATTGAAACTTTTGGAATCTGATGGCATCAATCTGGAAGAAAAAACCATCGCTTTGGATATGACTAAAGATTTGCAGCAAGATTTTCAGGCACACCTTGATTTGACTAATAATGCTATTGATAGAGTGGCTGTGAATCAAGTTGCTGATGACTTTGAAATCTTGGCGCCCAAAATTACTAATCTCTCTAATTACGTTTCTACTCTATTGAGAATTGGTAAGCTTCAAACTATTTATGATCATTCACTATCTTTAGTTGAAAAAACCAATCCTAACGCTGCTGGTGCCGAACCTTCTTTGAAACAAAATGAAATGATCAGGGCTCACACCGAAGTTGTAAATCTGATGGAAAAAATTTACACCAACCTTAGATATGGTTGGGACGAAATCAGAGTGGCTAGAGAGAAAGAAAAACCAATTGATATCTCCAAGAGCAACGCTAGTGTTTTTGCTGATTTATCACAAACTATGCTCTTTTTGGCAGAAATTGTAAGTAAAAGATAATGCAAAATTTAGATTCTAATCAAACTCAATTTGCAGAAATTACACCAGTCTTCGAATCTGGCTCAACTTCTGTGGCACCAAAGAAAGTTCAAAATGATGAACCTGTTAAGAAAAAGTCAAATTTGCCTCTTTTGGTTGGAGCATTAGCTTTGGTTTTGGCTTTTGTTTTTCTGATTATTTTAATCTCGGTTAAACTTGCCATGAATACCAATTCAGAAAATAAAACTGATGATGGTCGAATAGTTGAACAAAATGATGGACAAGTTGATCCATTGCTAGAGGAAATTTACGATTTAGATGATCAATTGCAAAGCTCTGATCCTACCATCGATGAGATTCCTTTCCCTCCAGTTGATATGACCTTGCGCTTAGACGCTCCTAAAAAGAAATAATTTTAGTTTCCTGTAAGGTTGAATTGTTATTTTGTGGCTATGACCACAAAAGTTTTTTCGGCTCTTATGTTTGGATTGTCGGCAATTAAAATCGAAATAGAAGTCGACCTTAATAAAGGTAAGCCAGGTTGCTCTATTATTGGTTTGCCAAGCAGAGCTGTGGCAGAAGCTAAGGAAAGATTTACGTCGGCGCTCCAAAACTCTGGTATCAGAATTAGAAGCAAGAAAACTGTTATTAATCTGGCTCCTGCCGGTGTTAAAAAGACAGATAACAACTTTGATCTTGCTATGGCTGTGGCATTGCTTGAGGCTTATGGTGAGATTTCTGTTTCCGATGCCACCACTTTGTGGTTGGGAGAGTTATCTTTGACTGGTCAGTTGAGGCCGATTAGAGGTTTGTTGGCTCTCGTTTTGGCGGCTAAAAAGTTGGGTTTTGCGAAAGTGGTTTTTCCTTCGTGTCAGAAGAAAGAGGTCGAGTTTGTCGATAGTATTGCTTTATACCCCGCTGATTCACTCACACAAATAATCAGCTTAGATAAAACTGGTTCGTCTTTAGCCAAACTGAAACCAACAATTTTTTTAGATAAAGCACTGGGAAGAAATACTTATTCGCAATTAGATTTGTCTTTGATTGCTGGACAAAAAAGAGCCAAGCGAGCTTTAGAAATCTCGGCCGCGGGAGGACATAGTTTGCTTTTGGTGGGACCACCTGGGTCTGGTAAGAGCGAACTTGCAAAGACTTTGGCAACAATTTTGCCACCATTAAGTATTGAAATGGCACTGGAAATTTCCACGCTCCATTCTTTAAATAACGTTTTAAGCGATGGATTAAGCTTATCCCCTCCTTTTCGTTCTCCACATCACTCAATTTCTTATGCTGGTTTGGTGGGTGGCGGCGAATCTCTAAAGCCAGGTGAAATTTCTTTGGCGCATCGCGGCGTGTTATTTTTGGATGAGTTATTGGAATTTAATAGAACAACTCTGGAGGCACTTAGGCAGCCACTCGAAGATGGAACAATCACTATCTCAAGATTAGCTGGGCAGGTCAAATACCCTGCTCAATTTACGCTTCTCGCAACAACTAACCCGTGTCCATGCGGTGTTGCTGGGTCAGCAAATGGAATATGTAGCTGCAACCCTACTAGTTTAGAAAAATATAAACAAAAGCTTTCTGGTCCAGTACTTGATAGGATTGATTTGCAAATTAGGGTAGAAAAAATTCCCCAAAAAGTTTTAGTGACAGATTATGCTAATTTTGAAGAAAATTCAAAAACAGTCTTATCTAGAGTGACTAAAGCTAGAGCTTATCAAGCCCAAAGATTTTCCAAGACCAAGTTTAATTTGAATGCTGACTTAAGATCTGTTTTCGTTAAAAAGTATTGCCCACTTAATAACAAAGCTGAAGATTTTTTCCTCAAGGCTTCGCAAAAATTCAACCTAACGGCTAGAAGTCATTTCAAAATATTAACAGTGGCTAGAACCATCGCTGATTTGGCAGAAAGTGAACAAATTGAGGTACCGCATTTGGCTGAAGCTTTGAGTTATCGTTTGGAGTGGTGAAAAATTGGGAAAATGGTGGGTGTGCTTGGAATCGAACCAAGGACCTCAGTCTTATCAGGACTGCGCTCTAACCATCTGAGCTACACACCCATGTTTGAGATATATATTTTATCACATCTTGGGTAAATTAATAATCAAAAAAAACGCCACAGTGTGATGTGTGGCGCTCTTGTGTGGTCTTGAAGTTGACCTAATGGCGCGGATAGCGGTGGCGTAAGCCCATGCCATCGTACAGGTCATCTTCAAATTGGTGTTGCTGATGGATATGGGGTGCGATTGTTTCATCGTGATCTCGCTTGACGGCTGGTGATGAAAAAAGTTTTTCCATCAAAACCTTGCCAATGAGCAGAATCACGACAATAACAATAACAACAATCAAAACTTCGTTTCCCATGAGAGTCTCCTCTTCATCTAAACAACGTTCGAAACATTATCTAAAATTTGGAGTAATTGTCAATGATTATTGTGATGGGACCGTCAAAATGGTTTTCTGGTAAGCTTGGAATTGTTTGGTGGGAAGATTTTCTCGGTCAAGAAAAGAAAAGCCAGCAAAAGGGCCAGGATCGCCATGCAAAATAAAAGGCGTGACTGCTTTGACTCTGCTATCTGACCAAATGTGAAGCGCCGCATAACGGTAGTAAGATTCTAGCCAGCGATTGGTGAGGCTATTGCTTAGCCAGCCGGTTTCGGTGATATAAACAGGTAAGTCTTTACCAGAAATTTTTTTGATATAAGCTAGCTCATATTTGAAGCCACTCAAAGAGTTTTTACCTGTTTGGTATGGTGAAGAAATAAAGCCAGGATTAGGATAAGAATGCGAGTTCCAATAATCAATAACGCTAAAAATTTCTTGATCTTCTTCATACATTTGATCTAAAAAATTAAAAGCTTCCATAGTACTTCTGCTATTTGGAGCTGCTAAATCAAGACCAGCCGGCAAGACTTTGTAGTTTTTGTTTTCAGTATGGGCCCAATCGGCAGCAAATCTTAACACCCGGGCATATTCTCTTGGGTCAATTGACCCTCCAAACTCTGGAGCATGATTAGGTTCATTGAAAATGATGATCAATCTTTCTTCGATTGGCCACTCAAATTGGGACAAAAATTTGAATTGCTCAATGATGTCTTTGCGCGTTGGGCGTTGCCAACTACCATTTTCAAATTTGGTTACTAGGCGGACAATTGGTATAAATTTTTGTACCTTGGATTGTTCGAAGAAACTTTTCCATTCTTCAACTTTATTTAAATCAGATAGCGGTAATGGGATGGTTAGGTAATGCCAGTCATCGTTGTTGGTTTTAAGAAGGCTGACTGCATCTTTAACCTCTCCTGGATGAAGAATATGAATGCCGGCTTTGGAGCCGAGTTGAGCGTGAGCTACTTTGGGACTAAGCAGAAATATGGCAAAGATGGTGGCAAGTAGAAGGCGAACTTTCACACTCTGTTATCTTTTGTTATACTCTTGGGCACATGCGAGGAATTTTTCAACTTTTTGCTTGGCTACTTTTAACGACTGGAGTATTTCTGACCAGTTCTGCGGGTTTTATTTTTTATAATCAATGGCAAAGAGCAAAAAGTGAACCCGCCAGTATTTTAACCGCACCTAGCGCAAAATCACAGGAAGTAAATCAGGCTAGTGGTGCTGTGGCAGGAGTCGAGACTGTTATCGAAACCGATGATGCTCGAGAAATTATTGTTGCCAATTTCTTAGAAAGGCACAGCTCCCCCATGCAGCCCTACGAGTATTATGGCAAAAAATTGGTGGAAATAGCAGACCTAAATGGTTTAGATTTCAGATTGATGCCAGCCATTGCCATGCAAGAAAGTAATTTGTGCCGCAATACCAATCCAGGTGCTCCTCATAATTGTTTGGGCTTTGGGATTCACAGTCGCGGCACTTTGGATTTTGAATCTTATGAAGCAGGATTTGAGCGTGCTGCTCGAGAAATCAAAGAGCGGTATGTTGATATTGGTCTAGAAACTCCAGAGGAAATCATGACAAAATATACGCCCAGTAGTCCCAATGGCGCTTGGGCTGAATCGGTCAAACAGTGGATGGCAGAAATGCGCTATGACGACCGAGAATCTGGTCGAACATTGAAGACTAACGATAATGTGTTGGATTTGGCCAAAACTGCAAGCGAAAGTGCACAGGATAATTAAGGCCGATATATTTATTTATAGTTTGACATATTGATTACATACTGCTATAATGTACCTATCTAAGAAGGTTTCTTCCTCACCGGGAGCTACGTTCTTAGCCAAAAGAGTCCCACTAATAGGTGGGATTTTTTTTGCCTTCCTGATATAATGATGATCTGGTGATTCTCATTTGCCGAGATGGCGAAATGGTAGACGCGCACGGCTTAGAACCGTGTGGGGCAACCCTTGGAGGTTCGAGTCCTCTTCTCGGCACAATTGAAAAATTAGGCTATCATTGATTTGATGGATAATATTCCGCCCCAACTAAATCAATCGACTGGCCAAGTGACTGCTCCCACCCCAGAAGAAAAGGAAGCAGCGCTCAAAGCATCAGAAAAAATAATTCCTGTAAACTCTTTAAATGGCTCGTTAGCACCGGCTGCTCCTATTCAGCTGGCTAATACTCCAGAAACTGATTTAGCTGCCTCAGCACCCAGTGGTCCTACTAAGAAGGATTTGGCAGATTTACTCCTTAAATATGGTCCTAAGATGATTAGTATTGGTCTGACCATCCAATCTTTGCGTGGTATTTATAAATCTGTCGCCTTTATCTTGGTAGATTACCCCCTTTTAGAACAAAAATTGGTCAATCATCAAATTACCGAAGCCGAAGTAACCGAATTAACGATCATGATGGTCATTATGCTGATTTCTACTGTTATTGGTTTGGCTTTTGCGATGAGATTGGCGATTGTGAAAGACTCTGCAGCCAAAAGGCTTCACTCAATTATTGGTCTAATACTCTTCTTTGGTAACGCCTATATTCATGATTTATTGCAAGCTCTTCATATAAGTGAGTGGTTGGTCCAGTTTTTCGCTAAGTCCGTTCAGACCATTCACGAAGCACCAAAACAAGTGATTGAAAATACGCCTTTTCTTGAGGAAAATGCTCAGGGTGGTTTAGACACTGTGTGGTATAAATAGCATGTGTCAGAGATTGTTTTCAAATCAAGTTCTCGTTCCAAATCAATTAGAATTGCCATAGATAGCCGTGGTCAAGTTGTTGTTAGTTATCCAAAGTGGACGCCTAAGTTTTTGGTCAAAAAATATGTTGATTCGCAATCTGCTTGGATCGAAGAAAACTTGGCCAAAGTAGAAAGCAAAAAAGAACTCAGTGATAACGACCAATTTGTTTCTGTTTTTGGTAAAAAATATCAAAAGGTTTTGGCCAACACCTTGGATTTACCATATGGTGTCACTATTAGTGGTGAAACATTAAGGATTAATTTGATGGGTGGTGAAAAAACTACTCATCAGCAACTTCTGAATCGTTTTTTGAAAAACACTGCAGAAAAGTACATTGTGCCTCGCACTCATGCTCTAGGTAAAGTGATGGGTTTGAGCTTTGCTTCCATTTCTTTGCGTCAACAAAAAACACGTTGGGGTAGTTGTTCTAGTCAAAAGAGGTTGAATTTTAATTGGCGACTAGTTCATTACCTGCCAAAAATTATCGATTACGTAATTATTCACGAGCTATCTCATCTTAAGGAGATGAATCACTCGGCTAGTTTTTGGAATTTGGTTGCCATATACGATCCAGAATATCAATTGCATCGAGGTTTTTTGAAACGCTCTGGCATGGCTTTGGGATAATGTAGTATGATATCCCCATGTCAGAAATTGATACAAAAGTAGAGTCACTTGATTCAACTCGCAAAGAGCCAAGTCACGATGATATCTTGCGCGATTTAAACCTCGACAAAACAACAACCACGACAGAAAGAAATTTAAACATGAATGCCACCACTTCATCTAAATTAGTTATCGTTTTTGCCTTAGTGGCTGTTTTAGCTGGTGTTGGTACCGGCTTTGGTGCCTACAAGCTTCAGGCTCGTGCGCCAGGTAGCAGTGGTCCAGCTGGATCAAATCTTCAACAAGTGGCTGGAGATGCCGTCAAAGAAGGTGACGTTTTTGGTATTAAAGATGACAAGACTTTCAAGGATAGTGCGGAAGGCTACTTGACCGAAGCTGGTGCCGACGATGAAGGCTCTCACTTGCTTCTCCGCGCTGGTGGTGATTCTCAAACAGTTCATTTAACTTCTTCAAGCACTGATCTCGAGAAGTTTAAAGGTATGGAAATCAGAGTTAAGGGCGAAACCTTCAAAGGTCAAAAAGCCGGTTGGCTAATGGATGTTGGTCAGGTGGAAGTGCTTAAAGTTCAAGGTGAAAAACCCACTGAATTTTAAAAAATAACTTAAGAAGATAAATAAAAACCAGCCTTTCGGCTGGTTTTTTAGTTTTGTTGTGAAAGAAAGGTAATTTACAGGTTGTAAATTTGTTCGACTAAGCGGTTGCAATAACCGTATTCGTTATCATACCAACTAATAACTTTGACCAAATTTCCACCAACCACATTAGTCAGTGATAGGTCAACAATGCTAGATTCTCTGGTGCCGACGATATCCTTGGATACGATTGGTTCGTTGGTGACAGTTAGGATTCCTTTCCAACGATCACTTTGGCTAGCTTCGGTAAAAGCTTGATTAATTTCTTCGACAGTTACTTCTCTTTTGGTGATAAAGACCATATCTGAAAGTGAACCAACAGGAGTGGGAACACGAATAGCCAAACCATCAAAAGTTCCTTGGAGTTCTGGAATAATTTCAGTAACAGCAATTGCCGCGCCGGTACTAGTAGGGACGATGTTTTCTGCTGCAGCTCTAGCTCTTCTCATATCCTTTTTATGCGAATTATCATGCAAATTTTGATCATCAGTGTAAGCATGAATAGTGGTCATCATGGCTTTTTCAATGCCAAATTTTTGATGCATAATGGCAACGACTGGGGCAACGCAGTTGGTGGTGCAGGAAGCATTGGAATAAACTTCTCCTTCTGGTGAAAGTTGGTTAACGCCAATAACGCCACTAGCAATGCCATCGCCCTTAGCAGGGGCAGAGATTAAAACTTTTTTAGCGCCCGCTTGCATATGAAGAGCTGCGTCTTCTTTTTTGACAAAAGCACCAGTACATTCAAGAACAGTTTCTACTCCCCACTCGCCCCATTTAAGCTTGGATGGTTCGCGGCCAGCGGTAACTAGAATTTCGTAGCCATCGATAGAAATTGTGCCTAAAACTGGATTTTCTTCTGTGACTTCTTTTCTTGTTTGCTGAGTTTTGACTTCAACTTTAGATTTAAATCTGCCGTAATTGGAATCGTAGCGTAATAGATGAGCCCAATCTTCAAGGTCCATGCTTCCAGATGTATTTATAACTTTAAGGTCTAAGTTTTGACGATGATAAAGCCACCAGACTCTAAGAGCGGTGCGACCAATTCTGCCAAAGCCATTAATACCGAAGGAACGATTTGCCATAGTAATTGCCTAATTCTTAATACTATAAAAGTAGCACTTTCTGTCTGGACTGGCAATGTTGGATAAACAATTGAGCCCGGGGCTTTCGCCCCGGGCCCACAAAGTGGTCAATTTCTCGACGCACTAAACTAATTCGGTTTTCACATCATTGCTGATGTATGTCCCAATATCCTCACCGAGTGCGGCTTTGTAAAGGTTATCACCTTCAAAAAGTTCAAACACCATAATGGGCATACCATTTTCTTTGGACATTGCTAAAGCAGCAGTATCCATAACATTGATGTGTTCATTTTCGATAGCGTCTTTGATGTTCAAATTTCGATAGCGCTTGGCATCTGGATATTTTACTGGATCTTTTTCGTAGACACCATTAACTTTAGTGGCTTTGAGCAAAACATCGCAGCGAAGCTCCAAAGCATGGAGAGAAGCGCCAGTATCGGTAGTGACATAAGGAACGCCAGTTCCAGCTGCCAAAATCAAAACGCGACCTTTTTCCATGTGACGAATGGCTTTTCTACGAAGGAAGTTTTCTGCCACTGCAGGCATAGTTAGGGCTGATTGCAAGCGAACAGGAACATTAACCTTTTCCAAGGCATCTTGAAGGGCTAAACCATTCATGACTGTGGCAATCATGCCCATGTAGTCAGCAGTTGCTCTTTCAATACCATTGGAAGCGCCAGCCATGCCGCGAAAAACGTTGCCGCCGCCGATAACAACAGCGATTTCAACATTTAAAGCATATATTTGTTTGATGTAATTGGCTACATTCAGAGCCGCTTGGGGGTCAATTCCGTATTCACGATTACCTAATAAAGATTCGCCGCCTATTTTTAGTAGGACTCTTTTAAAACGTGTCTTGGCCATACGAACGCCTTTTTAGTTAAAAAATACTTACGTATTATATATTAAGTTTTGCTCTAAGTCTAAGTAATTTCCAGCGTAGGTTTTCTACGAAGCGAAATGGCTTATATAAAGCAAAATCAGTAATCAAATCAAAGGTGCCAATAAATTCATTTAGTTCGCCGCCATAACCTTTTTTGAAGCGATGGAAACCAAACCATGGGTCTTTGGGGTCTGGGTTTTCTCCTAGACTGCCCCACATATCAAATTTGGTACAGCCGATTTTTTTGCCATATCTAATCATCTCCCACATCATGAGATTGGAGGCCATGACATCACGGTGTTCTCTAGATGATGCGCCGTAAGGGTAGTATAAAACGCCATTGAAAACGAACATAACCCAGCTGGCCAAAATTTGGTTTTCATAGACGGCTTGGAAAATCTTGAGCATTCCAGAGTTACCGAGGGTTTGCCACATAGTGCGGAAGTATTCTGGTGAGTGAGCATAAAAACCCTGTCTTTTGGTGGTTTCGGCTAAGATTTTTAAATAGGTTTCCATGCCATCTTGAGTCGTGTTTTCGTAGATGATAACGCCTTTTTTGACTGCTAGGTTAATGTTGTAGCGAGTTTTATTAGAAAGATTAGCAAATAGTTCTTCTTCGGTTTTGGTGAGGTCCAAAATAAAAGTATGTTTGGTGAAGAGTGGTCTGCCTGGTACGGCATCATTGTCTTCTAGAAATTTGACAATGTGTTGATGCGCAGAAGGAACGCCAACTTTTTGTGAAATATTGGGTTCCATTTTGATAAACAAAGCGTTATTTTTTTTGCCCAGTTGTCTTAAAGCGCCAATTTGATCCTCGTCAGGCATAAAAGCTTTGGGCAAGTAGCCGGCTGTTTTTCCAATTTTTGGTAGTTTATGGAAAGTAACTTGGAGGCCTTTTTGGAGTTTGCCTTTGTCAAAAAAACCAATTCTTTCGACAGTCGTGCCAGTAGCTTTTCTAAAGTCACCCCACTCCCATGATTGCAGTGGATGATGAACAACTTGGTTGTATTCGTCTTTTTCTTCAATTCTTAATGGTCTGATTAACATAAAGTTATTATAGGCGAGTGTTTTTTAAATGTCCAAAATTTTGTCGGCATCAAATTCGCCGTTCATAAAAGAACTCCATGAATCATCGTCGATGACCAAGCGGCGCTTGGGTTTGTCTGATTGGGATTTGGGCAAAGCAAAGCTTGATTTATCATAGAAGCTTTTGCTATCGTCCTGCCAATTTTTGTTTCCTTGATAATGATTGTTTTGAGTGTAATCAAAACTTTGCTTGCCTTCTTTTTTAATTATTCCCCCATCGATATCTAGCAAGAAGCGACTAATAGTTGCATATGAGCCAGAACCATAAACAAAACGGTGACGAGCATTGCTTAAGATTAATTTTTCTCTGGCTCTGGTAATGCCAACGTAGCAAAGTCGGCGTTCCTCCTCCATTTGTTCTTTATCCAGAAGAGCTCGGGAGTGTGGTAATAAGCCCTCTTCCATGCCGACCATAAAAACCACTGGGAACTCTAAACCCTTGGCTGAGTGCAAACTCATCATGGTGATGGCATTTCTAGGTTCATCTAGGTTTTGATCAGCCATTTCGTTGTCTTGAACCAAAGCAATATTTTCCAGCAGTGACTCAACTTTTTCAAACTGAGCTGCTACGTTTAATAACTCTTTGATGTTATTGAGCTTGTCCAAGTCATCTTCATCTTTTTGGTTGTATTTGTCGCGATAAGTGGTGGCAGTGAGAATTTTTTCAAGTAGTTCGGCTGGATTCAATTCGTCTAATTTCCACTCTTTACTGGCTACTTCAAAAGCAATAAATCGTCTTTTGCCAATTTTTAAAGCTCGGTCGCGAGAAACAGTGTCGTTGGGATTGATAGCTAGTTTTAGGTAAGACAAAACGTCTTTAATTTCTTTTCTTTCGTAAAATTTAAAACCTCCTACAAGTTTATAGGGCACGCCTTTTTTGACGCAGGCTTCTTCAAATAAACGCGATTGAGCATTGGTACGGTATAGGATGGCAACGTCTGAGTAATTGTAATCAATTAGATTTTTGATCTTTCCGACTACTTCCATAGCTTCACTTTCTCCACTTTCACATTCTAGATGGACAATTTTGGCGTCACTGATGTTTTCAGTCCATAAAGACAAAATCGGGTGCGATTTGTTGTGAGAAATAACCTGTGTCGCGGCATCAAGAATACTTTGAGTGGAACGGTAATTTTGTTCTAATCTATACTCTGTTAGATCTGGAAAGTCATTTTTAAGCAACATCATGTTTTTGTAATCTGCACCTCGCCAAGCATAAATGCTTTGAGAAAAATCACCGACAACAAAAAGATTATTTTGTGGTTTGGCTAAGTATTTGGTGAGTTGATATTGAACTTTATTGGTGTCCTGATACTCATCGACCAAGACAAATTTGATCAAGTCTTGATAGTAGGCTAACGTTGGTTTGTCTTGAGCGAAAAGCTGGTTGGTTAAAAGTAATAAGTCATCAAAGTCGACGGCTTGGTTTTCTTTGAGTTTGTGTTGATAAAGTTTGTAGACTCTGGCTACTGTTTCTTGATATTTGCCAGTGGCTAGACGTTCGTATTCTTCAGCGCTGACCATTTCATTTTTGGCTGAAGAAATTGTGCCATGAACGGCTCGAGGATTGATTTCTTTGACATTCAAATTTAAATCCGCGTAAACTTGCTTAATTAATTCTAATTGCTCATCACTATCGTAAATAACAAAATAATTATTAAGGCCAATTTTGTGGCCGTTGATTCTCAAAATTTTGGCACAGAGTGAGTGAAAGGTACCAGAAAACGGCAGTTTGGAGCCAGTCAAATCTAGGACTCTTTTATTCATTTCGTGAGCGGCTTTATTAGTGAAAGTAACGAGCAAAATGTTGGAAGGTGAAATGTTTTTTTCTTCAATTAGGTATGCAACTCTGGTGGTCAAAACTCTAGTTTTGCCAGAACCTGCCCCCGCCAAAACTAAAGCTGGGCCCTCATAATGAAGGACAGCTTGTTTTTGATCTTTGTTGAGATTGTCTAATAAGGCAGACATGTTTCAAATCTTAACATGAAGCTACCAGATTATGATATAACAAGTTTATGAAATATATTTTTGGTAATTGGAAATCAAATAAGAATCTAAATGGTGCTTTGGAATGGTTAAAGGACTTTGGAAAAGTTAATTCTGATAATGAAATTGTTTTGCTGCCCGCCTTCAATCTTTTGGGGGCTATTTATGAAAAGGCTCGGGAAGCTGGATTTGTTTTGGGTGTGCAAGATTTAAGCTCAATGGCTGCTGGGAGTTATACAGGAGCTGTTTCGGCAGTTAACTTGGAAGGTATGGAAGTTAAGTATGCGATCTTAGGTCACTCAGAGCGCCGTCATCACTTTGGTGAAACTGACCAAGATGTGGCAAACAAAGTCGAGCGAGCCTTGGAAGCTGGTTTGGTGCCTGTAGTTTGCGTTGATGAGGAATATATTTTTAGTCAGGCAGCTGCTCTTGAGCAAAGTCAATTGAGTAAATGTATGGTCGCTTATGAGCCTTTGTCTGCCATTGGTACTGGTGAGGAAATGAGTGTCAAAAAAGTCGAAGTAGTTTTTGCCCAAATCAAAAAGGTTTTTGGTGAAGTTAAAGTAATTTACGGTGGAAGTGTTAATCCGGACAATGTTGATGAATACTTATTGGTTGGAGATGGGGTTTTGGTTGGAACTGCTAGCTTGGATGCAAAAGAATTTTCTGCTTTAAGTAAATAAGATGCAATTTTGATTGCAAGACAAATTGCTTGAAACCATTTTTTTTGTCTAGCTTAATTGACCTATAATATTTATTATTGTATAATGATTTGCTATTTAAAATGTTGTTTTAATTACCTATACCAAAGTTCTCCTGGAGTAAGGTCATGACGCAGGGTTTATATTTTGTGTACCAATCTAATGGTCAGCACACAGACTTGGTAATTGAAGCTACCGATCTTAAAGAGGCTCAGGTTAAGTTGTTTCAACACTTAACTGATCTGGGTTTTTCTCCCCGGATTGGAACAGCGACTGGACATGTTTTTTTACCTATTCAGGGTGAAAAAAGCATTATCTACTGCTTAAAAAAAGCCAAGGTTTTGTAATACGACATTTTTAGCTTACAATTAGTCCGGAGCATGCAAACTCCGGATTTTTTTGTCATTTATTTTGCTTAAAAATATTGACCTATAATAATAACTATGTTACAATTAAAATCAGCTATTTAACTTACTTTTTTGTCTGGGAGAGTGAAGCATGCTTTGGACAGTGCACCATCTCAATACGCAGGGAGCGCCATTTATTGTTGAGGCAGAAGACCAAAACGAGGCTTTGACCAAGTTGGGTCAGCATTTTCAAAAGCAAGGGTTTGAAACCAATCTTGGTTTACATGCCGGATTCGTCTCCATCAAAAACAAAGATGGAATGTTAGTGATGCTGTGTGTTGCATCAGCTACACTGATTAAATAGGAACATCAATAACCCAGATCCACAAATTCTGGGTTATTTTTTTATACCAAAAACCCCTCCTTGCGGAGGGGTTTTCTAGTATTTCTACTGTAGGCCAAAATTATTTTACAATTTTGGTGATTGCACCAGCGCCGATGGTGTGACCACCTTCGCGGATAGCAAATCTTAAGCCTTCGTGCAAAGCAACTGGCACAATGAGTTTAACACTCATTTTAGCGTTGTCGCCTGGCATGACCATTTCGACACCTGCTGGCAAAGTGACTTCACCAGTGACGTCAGTGGTTCTGATGTAGAACTGTGGTCTGTAACCAGTAAAGAATGGTTTGTGACGACCGCCTTCTTCTTTGGTCAAAACGTAGACCTCAGCTTCGAATTCAGTGTGAGCTTTAGCAGTGCCGGTTTTGGCCAAAACTTGACCTCTCTCGACAGCTTCTTTTTCGATACCTCTTAAGAGGATACCGACGTTGTCACCAGCTTGACCTTGGTCAAGAAGTTTTCTGAACATTTCAACACCAGTAACGACTGATTTTTGAGTGTCTTTGATACCGACAATTTCGATTTCATCGTTAACTTTGATGATACCGGTTTCGACTCTACCAGTGACGACAGTACCTCTACCTTTGATAGAGAAAACGTCTTCAATTGGCATTAAGAATGGTTTGTCCAATTCGCGAACTGGATCTGGGATCCATGAGTCACAAGTTTGGATAAGTTTGAAAACTCCATCTTGAGCTTCTGCATCACCTTCGAGGGCTTTGAGAGCACTAACACGAACGACAGGAATGTTGTCACCGTCGAAGTCGTATTTGGTTAAGAGTTCGCGGACTTCCATTTCGACTAAGTCAAGAAGTTCGGCGTCATCAACCATGTCACATTTGTTCAATGCAACCACAATTTGTGGAACGTTCACTTGTTTAGCCAAGAGAATGTGTTCGCGGGTTTGTGGCATTGGACCGTCAGTAGCAGCGACGACCAAAATAGCACCGTCCATTTGAGCAGCACCTGTGATCATGTTTTTGATGTAGTCAGCGTGACCTGGAGCGTCAATGTGAGCATAGTGTCTCTTTTCAGATTCGTACTCAATGTGAGAAAGGTTGATCGTGACTCCACGAGCAATTTCCTCTGGACTTGATTCGATATCTGCATAAACCATAGCTTTGTTAGTTTCACAAGGAACTTTCTTAGCTAAAGTTTGAGTAATTGCAGCAGTTAAAGTGGTCTTGCCGTGGTCAACGTGGCCGATAGTGCCGATGTTAACGTGAGGCTTGGCGCGATTAAATTTGTTGTCTGCCATAATGTCTCCTTTATTTTTTATTAATTGGCTTTTACTAATTTATACTAATTCTATGTTATTTCTTTCGTTCTTCTTGGATTTTCTCCACAATGCTTTGAGGAACAGGTTCGTAAGTATGTGGGAGCATCACACTTGAGGCTCTACCTTGAGTCATACTTCTAAGAATTGTAACATAGCCCTGCATTTCAGCCAACGGCACTAAGGCTGTGATAATAACCACATTACCTCTGTTGGTTGTGCCTTGAATTTGGCCGCGGCGACTTGATAGGTCACCAATGACATCACCCATAAAGTTTTCTGGGGTGGTCACTTCAACTTTCATCACTGGCTCAAGTAAGACCATGCCAGCTTTGGCAGTAGATTCTCTCATAGCGAGGGAACCTGCCATTTTGAATGAAAGTTCTGAAGAGTCAACTTCGTGGTAAGAACCGTCGAATAAAGTAACTTTAATGTCAGTCATTGGGTAACCAGCCAAGAAACCTCTCTCGAGAGATTCTTGAACACCTTTGTCGGTTGGAGTAATGTATTCACGAGGAACGACACCACCCTTGATTTCGTTAACAAATTCGTAGCCTGTGCCTCTTTCTTTTGGTTCGATTCTGAGCCAAACGTGACCATATTGACCGCGACCACCAGTTTGCTTGATGTATTTACCTTCACCTTCAGCGGCTTTGGTAATAGTTTCTCTGTAAGCAACTTGGGGAGCACCGATGTTGGCATCAACTTTGAACTCTCTCTTCATACGATCAACCAAAATTTCCAAGTGAAGTTCGCCCATACCACCAATGATGGTTTGACCGGTTTCATGGTTGGTTTTGATCGCAAAGGTAGGATCTTCTTCAGATAATTTAGCCAAAGCTAAGCCCATTTTTTCTTGGTCAGATTTGGTTTTTGGTTCAATAGCCAAAGAGATAACTGGTTCAGCAAAGTTAATACCTTCCAAAATAATTGGTGCGGTTTCTTCACAAAGAGTGTCACCAGTTCTAGTGTCTTTTAAGCCCACGATTGCGACGATTTCACCAGCTTTTGCTTCTTGAATATCTTCTCTTTCGTTAGCGTGCATGAGCAGTAAACGACCAACTCTTTCTTTGACGTTTCTGGTGGAGTTATAAATGTAACTACCAGCTTGAATGGTTCCAGAGTAAATACGAGTGTAGGTAAGTTTACCAACGTGTGGGTCAGTTTGGATTTTGAAAGCCAAAGCTGAGGTTTTTTCTTCAGGAATAAGGCGACGAGTTTCTTCGGCGTGAGTTTTTGGATTCTCGCCGTTGATATGTTCAACATCACTTGGTGATGGTAAGTACTCAACCACGGCATCAAGCATTGGTTGAACGCCAGTGTTCTTGAGGGAAGAGCCACAGTAAACAGGAACGAGTTGATAGTTGATGACAGCTCTTCTCAAAGCGGCTTTGAGGTCGTTGAGCTCGAGTGGTTCATCAGCAAAGAATTTTTCGAGCAATGCTTCATCGGTTTCAGCAATAGCTTCAACTAATTGAGCTCTGAGTTCTTCAACTTGATCTTTATATTCTTCAGGAATTTCTTTGACTTCTGGTTCAGTGTCTTGCTCGTTATCTTTCCAGTATAAGGCTTTTCTCTCCAGAAGTTGGATCATGCCTCTGAACTCATTTTCTTTACCCATTGGCAAGACCATGATGGCTGGTTTGACACCAAACTTGGTTTTAATGTCTTCGACAGTGGCGAAGAAATCAGCACCTAATTTGTCCATTTTGTTAACGAAACAAATTCTTGGAACGTTATATTTGTCAGCCTGGCGCCAGACAGTTTCAGATTGAGATTGAACACCTTCTGAAGCGTCAAGAACAGTGATTCCACCATCCAAAACACGGAGTGAGCGTTCAACTTCAGCAGTGAAGTCAACGTGTCCGGGAGTGTCGATGATGTTGAAACGATATTTAGCTTTAGCTAAGTGAGTATCAAAGTGTGGTTCCCAGAAAGCAGTAGTAGCGGCAGAAACGATGGTAATGCCTCTTTCTTGCTCTTGAGCCATCCAGTCCATGGTAGCAGCGCCTTCGTGAACTTCACCGATTTTATAGTTACGACCAGTAAAGAACAAAATACGTTCTGTAGTGGTAGTTTTTCCAGCATCAATATGGGCAATAATACCGATATTGCGGACTCTTTCTAATGGGACACGAATGTTATAGCTACTCATATAAGTAAATAAATATTATTAACAACTGTAATACTGGAAAAGCTCAATTGGCCTACCACCTGAAGTGAGAGAAGGCTTTGTTGGCTTCTGCCATTTTGTGGGAAGCGTTCTTCTTAGAGATAGAACCACCCAAGTTTTCCAAAGCATCCAACATCTCAGCTGCCAATTTGTCAGCAAATGTGTGATATTGTTTGTTTGGTCTCTTGTTTGATTCTTCAATTAGCCAGCGAACGGCCAAAGAAAAACCTCTTTTGGTGCGGATTGGCATAGGCACTTGGTAAGCAGCACCACCAACACGACGAGAGCGGACTTCCATTTGTGGAGTAACGTTCTCTAAAACGGCATCTAACAATTCTAATGGTTTTTTGCCAATTTTTTCACTGGCAATTTCCAAAGCTTGATAGACTTCTTTTTGAGCAACGCTTTTTTTGCCATCTCTCATGGCACGATTGATTAATTTAGCCACTTTAACTGAGCCATATTTGGCATCAGGAAGGACTTCTCGGATTTTAGCTTGTTTGGATCTCATTTTAACCCTTCTTTACACCGTATTTACTTCTACTAGTCTTACGGTTAGTAACACCAGCACAGTCGAATTTGCCGCGGACGATGTGATATTTCACACCAGGTAAGTCTTTAACTCTTCCGCCTCTAACCAACACTACGGAGTGTTCTGCCAAGTTGTGACCTTCGCCCATGATATAAGCGGTGACTTCAACTTTATTGGACAGTCTAACTCTAGCCACTTTACGCAAAGCTGAGTTTGGTTTCTTTGGAGTCATGGTTTTGACCAAAGTACAAACACCACGCTTTTGTGGATTGGTGGTTTTGGTAGGTCGACCAGTGATAGTGTTAAAACTACGTCTAAAAGCGGTAGCTTTAACTCTGGTTGGTCGAGTTTTTCGTCCGCCTTGGCGGATGAGTTGATTAATTGTAGGCATAAATACTTGCTTGTTTCACTAACAATACATTAATACAAAATAGGTCATGATTATAACACACATTCCCCTAGCTTTCGATTTCAATCGAAGCTTTTTCAGCACTGGTGGGGATGAGTCTACCAATAATGACGTTTTCTTTAAGTCCCTCAAGGTAATCAACAGCACCTGATGCTGCGGCATCGGTCAACACATTTTTGGTGTGTTGGAATGAGGCTGCAGATAACCATGAACTGGTAAAGAGAGATGATCTGGTAATACCCAAGATCATAACCTTAGCAGTAGCTGGTTCACCGCCAGCGGCCATGGTTGCATCATTTTCCTTAACGAACTTATTTCTTTCGATAACTTCTCCGGTCAAGAAGTCGGTGTCGCCTGGATTCTCGACTTGAACCTTGTCAGCCATTTTTCTCAAGATAACTTCGAAGTGTTTGTCGTGAATTGGAATACCCTGAGATTCATAAACACCTTGAGCTTGTGCCAAGACGTATTCTTGGGTTGAAAGCAAGCCTTTGGTATTAAGAATTTCTTTTGGATCGACTGAACCTTTGGTGAGTTGAGCGCCCATGTGGACCATATCGCCTTCTGAGACTAAGAGTTCAGAGTTATTGGCCACTTTGTAGGATGCTTCTTCATCGCCATCAGCAGTGATTTTGATCAAAGTGTATTTTTCAGTTGTTTCAATTGAAACTTTACCAGCGACAGCGGTGATTGGAGCTTGGCTCTTTGGAGTACGAGCTTCGAAAAGCTCTTCGACTCTTGGTAAACCTTGAGTCACGTCCAAGCCGACGATACCACCGGAGTGCTTAACACGCATGGTAAGCTGAGTTCCAGGTTCACCGATTGATTGAGCAGCAATGACACCCACTGGAACACCTAGTTCGACTTCGTCTCTGGTTGAGAAGTCCCAACCATAACACTTAGCACACATGCCGAGTGGTGACTCACAAGTGAGTGGTGAGCGAACGTCTACAGCTTCGATTCCGAGACTGTCAACTTCTTCAGCCAATTCTTGAGTAATGATGTCGTTAGCAGCGACTAAAACTTTATTACCTTTTTTAATGTCTTTACTTGCGTAACGACCGGTAATTCGTTTAGCGAACACTTCTGGTCTATCTTCTCTTCTGATTTCTAGACCTTTGGTGGTTTCACAGTCAGCTAATCTGATAATCACGTCGTGAGCAACGTCGACCAATCTACGAGTTAAGTAACCAGCGTCAGCAGTTTTCAAAGCTGAGTCAGTCAAACCTTTTCTTGAACCACGAGCAGAGGTCACGTATTCGAAAATTGACAAACCTTGTCTAAAGTTAGATTTGGTAGGCATTTCCACAATGTTACCAAGTGGGTCAACGACCAAACCTCTCATGGCAGCAAGCTGTTTGACCTGATCGCGGGAAGCACGGGTACCACCGGAATTAATCATGACTTTGACAGCGTTGTCTTCATCATAAGAATCCCAGGTTTGGTTGGCCACTTCGTCAGTGGTTGCAATCCAGAGGTCCACGTTCATGCGCTTTCTTTCGTCGCCAGTAATCAAACCTTGGAGATAGTTTTCTTGAATCTCTTCAGCTTTTTTGTTGGCTTCAGCGATAATTACGTCTTTAGCTTCAATCATCTTACAGTCAGAGACAGCAACGGATAAACCAGATTTGGTAATACTAGCAAAACCGAGGTCTTTGATAGTGTCAATTAAAGTAGCAACGCGTTCGTTATCTTCGTGCTCAATGGCTTTGGTAACAATCTGTTTAATGACTTTAGCAGTCACAGCAGAATTGATGAAACCATACCAAGCTGGCAAGATATCGTTGAATTTCAAACGACCAACAGTGGTTTCAATAATCTTAGTTTCGTTGTCAACTTGAGTTCTAACCTTGATGAGTTGTCTTTCAGAAATAAGGCCGATTTGGTTAGCGTGATAAGCTTCATCTTTGGAAGCAAAAATGGTGCTAACTTTTTCAGCTTTAGTGTCAACATCAGTCATGTAGAAAACACCAAGAGCCATGTCTTTGTTTGGCACAGTGATTGGTTCACCGTTAGCTGGTTTCAAAAGGTTGTTTGATGGCATCATCAAATCTCTTGATTCTTCTTGAGCGGCTTTGGTCAAAGGCACGTGAACAGCCATTTGGTCACCGTCGAAGTCAGCGTTATAGCCAGAACAGACACATGGGTGAAGTTGAATGGCATTACCTTCAGTCAATTGTGGGTAGAAAGATTGCATACCCAATTTGTGAAGGGTTGGAGCACGGTTCAAAATCACAGGGTGATTTTTGGTCACTCTTTCCAAAATGTCGTAGACGATTGGTTCTTTTCTCTCCAATAAGTGTTTGGCGGTTTTGACGTTTGGTGAAATTCCACCAGAAATCAATTCGCGAAGCACGTATGGTTTGAACATTTCCAGAGCGATGTCTTTTGGTAAACCACATTCATTAAGTTTGAGATGTGGACCAACAACGATAACGGAACGACCTGAGTAGTCAACACGTTTACCCAACAAGTTTTGACGGAAGCGACCTTGTTTACCTTTAAGCATCTCAGAAAGTGAGCGCAAAGGCCTTCTGGTAGCGCGTCTGTTTTGTCGAGCTTGAGTGGAGTCAATCAATGAGTCCACAGCTTCTTGAAGCATTCTTTTTTCGTTGCGCAAGATAATTTCTGGAGCACCGAGGTTGATCAAATGTTTCAAACGGTTGTTGCGGTTGATAACTCTTCTATATAAGTCATTTAGGTCTGAGGTAGCAAAGCGACCGCCAGATAATTGAACCATTGGACGAAGGTCTGGTGGGATGACAGGTAAGATACTAATAAACATCCAAGCTGGATCGATATTAGCTTTTCTTAAACCTTCGGCAACTCTCAAACGTTTGATGGCTTTGATGCGTTTGGCACCTTTGTTTTCATCCATCTCTTTTCTGAGTTTTTCCACTAAAGTATCAAGATTGATATCTTTGACCAATTCCATGACACTTTCAGCGCCCATACCAACTCTAATGTGATCAACGGCGTTGTATTCATCAAGCTTCAAGTACTCATCTTCAGAAAGAATAGTACCTTTTTTGATCTTTTTAACCATAACTTTGATGGTTTTGTAGATCTCAGCGGTCTTTTCAATTTCTTCAGCTAAGTTTTCCTTGATAGTAGTGATTTGTTGTTTGGCTTTGAGTTCGAGCTCAGAAAGTTTGAGTTCCAAGGTTTCTTTATTGGTAACTTTTTCTTTGAGTTTAGCGATATCGTCATCAAGTTGTTTCTTCAAAGTTTCAACAGTTTCTTTAGCTTCTTCTTTGAGGTTGTCTTGAGCGACTACCACATCTTGATCTAAGCTTTCCAAAACTTGAGTTCTGGCTTCATCATCTGTACTCAAAACGACGTAGCGTGAGAAGTAGATGATAGAGTTCAAACTTCTTGGAGAAATGTCCAAAAGTAAGGACAATTTTGATGGAGCACCTTTGAAGTACCAGATGTGAGCTACTGGAGCTGCTAAGCCAATATGGCCCATGCGCTCGCGGCGAACTCTAGCTTGTGTAACTTCGACACCACACTTGTCACAAATAATACCTTTGTATCTAATTCTCTTGTATTTACCACAGTAACATTCGTAATCTTTGGTTGGTCCAAAGATCTTTTCGTCAAACAATCCATCTTTTTCTGATTTGAGTGAGCGATAGTTGATTGTTTCTGGTTTCTTAACCTCACCATGAGACCATGATTTGATGGTTTCTGGTGATGAGATTGAGATTTGTAAGGCTGAGAAGTCAATAATTCGTTGCATATGTTTGTTCCTTTGAAAGCTAATTAGTTAGTTTCCTCCTCAACTACTTCATCAGTAAAATCCTCTGGCATTTCTTCATCATAAGTTTCATCGAATTCAGCTTCAGCATCAATAGTTTTTTCTACTTCTGCTTCAGATTCGGTGACATCATCGACGATTGGTTGAACTTCTGGTTTTTCCTCTTCATCTTCGACGACAGTAGCTTCATGAGTTTTGACATCCAAACCTAATGAGTTAAGTTCTCTCATTAAGACTCTGAATGATTCTGGAACGGTTGGTTCTGGAATGTCATCACCTTTGACCATAGCCTCGAAAGCTTTAGCTCTACCCATCACGTCGTCAGACTTAATGGTGATCATTTCTTGCAAGGTATGGGCTGCGCGATGTGCTTCAAGTGCCCAAACTTCCATTTCACCAAGTCTTTGACCACCCATTTGAGCTTTACCACCCAAAGGTTGTTGTGTGACTAAGGAGTATGGACCGGTTGAACGAGCGTGAACCTTATCTTCAACCATGTGAATAAGTTTTAAGATGTAGGCGATACCAACGACGGTTGGTTCGTGGAATTTTTCACCGGTTCGGCCATCAACTAAGGTAACTTTACCTGAAGCTGGTAAGCCGGCTTTTTCCAATTCTTCCCAAATCTTTTCTTCATCGATTTTTTCGAAAGCTGGAATAGCAACTTTGTAGCCGAGCTGTTTGGCTGCCCAACCCAAGTGAGCTTCAAGAAGCTGACCAAGGTTCATACGAGCTAACACAGACAGTGGTGAAATAATGATATCAACTGGAGTGCCGTCTTCAAGGTGTGGCATGTCGGCTTGTGGCACGATCTTAGAAATAACACCTTTGTTTCCATGACGTCCAGCGACTTTATCACCAACGGTGATTTTTCTGGTTTGAGCGACTTTGACGACGACTTCTTTGAGAGTTCCTGGATCTAATTCATCACCGAGTTCTCTGTCTAAGACTTTAACGTCAATAACAGTACCACCTTCACCGTGTGGCAATCTTCTGGAGGTATCTCTGACTTCTTTGGATTTTTCACCGAAGATAGCTCTCAAAAGTCTTTCTTCTGGAGTCAATTCAGTTTCACCTTTTGGAGCGACTTTACCAACCAAAATGTCACCAGCTTTGACTTTGCTACCAATTCTGACAATACCATCAACGCCTAAGTTGCTTAAGAAAGCTTCGGAAACGTTAGGAATGTCATTGGTAAGCTCTTCTGGGCCTAACTTGGTGTCCATGACTTGAGCTTTGTATTCACTAATGTGAACTGAAGTCAAAGTGTCATTGTGAACAACGCGGTCAGAAATGACGATAGCGTCTTCATAACCAAGACCTTCGAAGGAAGTGTAAGCGATCAATAAGTTGGCACCAAGAGAGAGGTCGCCGTTGTCAGAAGATGGTCCATCAATAATGATGTCGCCAGCTTTGACTTTGTCGCCCAATTTGACACTTGGTCTTTGAGTGTAGGCGGTGCTTTGGGATGTTCGGACAAATTTCTCGAGGAAATAAGTTTCTTTATCGCCTTCAATGACAATGTTTTTATCTTCTCTTGAATCTAATTCAGCTTGTTTTTTGGCGATTGCCAATTCGGATTTGTCGAGTTTGATGACAATTTTCTTGCCGTCAACGTATTCAACAGTTCCAGCATGTCGAGCAGCGATGGTGTGACCAACAGCCACAGCGATTTCGCTTTCGATACCGGTACCAATAATTGGAGATTCAGGTTTGACCAAAGGTACAGCCTGACATTGCATGTGAGTACCCATCAAAGCACGGTTAGCTTCGTCGTGAGCAATGAAAGGAATAAGTGAAGCTGAAGTACCGATCACTTGGCGTGGAACCACGTCAATGTATTCGACGTCTTCAACTGGACCTTCGACAAATTCGTTCATGTAGCGAATAGGCACCCATTCTTCTTTGATGACGTTGCCGTCAATTTCAATAGAAGCGTGAGTAATTTTGTGATCTTCTTCAACGTCAGCACTTAAGTAAACAATTTCTTCAGAAATAGTAGCTTTACCATTGTTGTGTTCAACGCGGTGGTAAGGAGCTTCTAAGAAACCAAAGTCATTGACCTTAGCATAAAGTGACAAATAGGTAACCAAACCAATGTTTGGACCTTCTGGAGAACGAACAGCGTCAATTCTAGAATATTGAGAAGCGTTAATGTCACGCATAGAGAAAGAAGCTCTCTCTCTGGTCACACCACCTGAACCCATCACGGAAAGTCTTCTCAAGTTGTCGATTTCAGCCAATGGGTTAGCTTGATCTAAAATTGTAGAAAGTCTGTTTCTTCTAAAGAATTCGGAAATTGTAGCGATTAAAGGTCTGGCATTAACTAAAGCTGCTGGAGTCAAAACTTCATCAGTTTTGGTCAAAGACATTTTTTCGCGAATTGATCTCTCAAGTCTAACTAGACCGATACGGAAAGCGTTGCCTTGAACCAACTCACCAACTCGGCGAACGCGACGGTTAGAAAGGTGGTCAATATCATCGACTTTACCATCACCATTTTGGAGTTTGATTAAGTATTTGACGGCTGCCACGATGTCTTTGTCAGACAAAATAGTAGTGTCTTTATCAATTTCGAGTCCTAAGCGTCGGTTGAGTTTGTAACGACCGACAGGAGTCATGTTGTAGCGGCGAGCATCAAAGAATAATTGTCTCAAGTATTCTTTTGAAGTGCCAAGAACAGCTGGTTCTCCTGGTCTCATTTTTTCGTAAAGTTCGATCAAAGCTTCATTTTGTGAAGTAGTGGTGTCTTTTTCGAGGGTGTTTTGGAGTAATCTGAGTTCGTCTTTGTCAATTTCGTTTTTGAACTCATTTAAAATTTCTTCATTGGTGCCTAAACCGATAGCGCGGAGCAAGACGGTGATTGGCATTTTGCGACGACGGTCAATTTTGACAGTAATCACATCTCTTCTGGTGGTGGAAATTTCTAACCATGAACCACGTTGTGGTCTAATTTCAGCTTGGTAGAGAGTTTTACCAGAAATATCGTCGACTTTTCCAGAGAAGAAAACACCTGGAGAGCGGACTAATTGAGTAACAACTGCTCTTTCAATACCATTCACGAGGAAAGTGCCAGTTGGGGTCATTTTTGGAATATCGCCTAAGAAAACTTCTTGAGTTTGTTCTTCGCCTGTTCGTTTGTTGAGAAGGGTTGCTTCAACATAAAGTGGCATGTCATAGTTGACTGCCTTGTCTTTTGCTTGAGCAATGGTGTATTTTGGTTCACCAAAGCGGTAGTCGCCGAATTTGATTGACCAGTTTTTGCCGGTAAAGTCTTCAATACCGTTTTCGTTATTGATTTCGTCGAGTGATTCTCTGATGCCTGTTTGTAAAAATTCTTTGTATGATTCTATCTGTAGTCCTACGAGGTCTAATTTAGGAAGTTGCTTATAATCTTTTCCCCAGTTTTGGCGCGCTTGTCTCATGTAGGCTCCTTTAGCTTTTTTAAAATTATTTAAAGACACAAATCACTTCCACCAATCTTTTTGGTGGAATGAAGAATGACGGCAAGTATAACAAAAAAGTATCTTTAACGCAAGTACTTATTGATGTTAGCTAGGTGCTCATCGTAGGTCTGGGCGTAATGGCCCAAACCAGTCGAATCATGGAGGTAATAAAGGTTTTCACTAGGGACTGGATTGATGACTGCTTGAATGGCATCTAGACCAGGATTGCAAATTGGAGTGGGTGGCAAGCCAGGATTCAAATAAGTGTTGTAAGGTGAGATCGTTTCTTTATCTTTGGCCAGAGGTTCTTTCCACCAGGTTTTTTGAGTAGTGTCATAGCCGTTGGCATATTGCAAAGTAGCATCAACTTGTAAAGCCATGCCAATTTCTAATCTGTTCATCAAAATTCCGGCGACATTGCGCATATCTTGAACCCCTCTTCCCTCTCGTTCTACTAGTGAAGCTAAGATTAGAACTTGATTGGCGGTTAAATTTTGAGGATTGTCAGTTAAATCTAAAGCGGCAATTTTTCTTTCGTAAGTATTGGTAAGTAAATCGAAAAATTGCTCGGAAGTTATCTGCAATGGAACTAGGTATGTATCTGGGAAAAGCTTGCCTTCACTGCCTTTGGCCAATTTTATAAACTCGTCTTTATCAAACTGGGCAAAATTTTGTCTGGCAATACTTTCGGCAATTTCTTCGTTGCGCCAACCTTCTTGCAAAGTAACCCAGCTATCTTGAGTACCGGTGGTCAAAGTTTGAGCAATTTCACTTAAAGTCATGGCTTTACTGATTTTAAAAGAACCAGCTTGGATTTTATTGCTTAAATTGTTGTTTTTAACCACTACTCTAAAAGCTAAAACACTTTTGATTAGACCAGCTTCCTTAAGTCGTTCACCGATTTTAATAATTGATTGACCTTTGGGAATAACAAATTGTTGTTCTGTGGTGTCAGCTGAGTTGACTGGCTTGATTAAATTCACTGCATAAACACCAGTGCCAATTAAAGCTAAAATTGCCAAGATGAGAATAGCAAAAAGAATTTTGGGGAGTGAGGATTTTTTTGGCATATTTAATTGAAATAAAAGTATAGCATAGTACCAACAACGGAGGTTGGGTCCCAGGCTAACTAGTTTTCTAAATCAATCCATTCTTGAAGAAATTGACTGGCTGCATAGTGATCAATCGGCGCTTGACGCTTAGATCTTTTCATGTGGGAAGTAGCTAGTTTTTGATGGGTTTCTTTTGAGCTTAGGGTTTCATCAGCAAAAATAATCGGTAAATCAATGACTTGAGCCAGTTCGCCCGCAAAAACTTTGGTTTTTTCAGCCATCACTTGTTCGGAAATGCCTAATAAAATTTGTTTGACATTTTCTCTTTGGCAAATTTTCTTAATCTCGCTTAGCGAATTTTCATCATTGGGGATAATGGCTAGTGGGTCGGCTAGGGTGGCAACAGAAATAGCTAGGCCAATTCTTTTGGTGCCAAAATCAATTGCTAAAGTGGTAGGAATAGACATTTGGACGGTATTATAGCTTTAAAATCAATTATTACTCAACTAACTCAGCCGTGACGACGCCACGCCTTAGATATGTGCCCTCTGGAACACAGGTAACAAGTTTGAGTTTTCGACTATCGTAGTTTTGAGTCAAGATAAAAACGTCGTCTGGTTTGACTTCGGTTTTACTGACCACTTTATACTCATATTTAACTCCACCTCTTTCCAGAAAAATGCGATCACCATTGGCTAAAGTCATAATTTTACTGAAGATAGAGATATAGCGACGACTGTTTTTTTCGTATGGGTTATAAAACTGTCTCAATACTGAGTGACCAAAGATGACAGGAGCACCTGGTTTGCCTGGGTCAGCAGTGCCAGGATATTGAATCAAACTTTTGTCCAAATTGGTTCCGCCAATTTTGACTTCCGCATTAAGGACATCGAGTTTAGGAATTTCTAATTTATAGGAATCTGTATTTTCGCCTTGTCCTAATTGTTCAATCTGTTCTCCATCAAACCAATTAGCTAGATTTGTGTAATCTAGTTGAGCATTGATAATTACAGGGCCAAAATCATCGGTTTGCTCGCTATTTTCTCCCAAAACCTCTGCGGTGCTAGCTTGAGCGATAACTGCCGGCGTAATATCGAGGACTTGATCTCTAGGAATGGGTGCTTTGAAATCAAATAAGCTCAACTGTGGAGCGGTTTTGAGGTAGTACTCTGAGATTGGCATTAAGGCATTGCTGATTAAAACTATGCCCACGACAATAAAAAGAATCGGCAGACCAAAAGCGCCCCATCTCACAACTCTAGGAACGCTACTTTTTAGCTTCTTTTCTTTTTGGATAGTTTCTTTTTTTTCTACGTGTCTAGCGACATGGGTTCTTTCGACTAATTTCTCCACTTTTTGGCTCAATTTATCTAAGTCTTGACCCTTGGCCAAAGCTTCACGGTAAATTTCCACAAGCGCTTGTCGATTGATAGTTGAGGCTTTTTGTTTTTTTGACACTTATTCAGCAGTAATGGTAATGTTGGTGGCTTTGCCAGGAATTTTTTTCCATAGACTATTCATGATTGAAGGAATTAATCTGATGGTGTGGCTTTTAATTTCACCTTTGCCATTCAAAATAGCTTGCGCGCTGGATAAGCTTTGACCCATGATTTCTTTCTTCAATGCTTCTAGGTCAATTTTAGGAACTGCTTTGGAGGAAATATTAGCAGCAATAACTACTGAGCTACCACTGGCTGTGGTATCAACGGCTGATAAAATTTCTGGATCCTTATTGATCATGACAAAACCTTCTGGTACTAAGTCATTGAGAACGTAATCAGCTAGTGGTCTTAGGTCTTCGTTTTGATAGGCAATAGCTTGGACTTGGGCACTTAAGTCCAAAGTTAGTGTTTTAGCTTCATCACCCACCTTGGCTGAGTATTTGGCTTCTAAGACGGATAGGTTGCCAGTAGAAACAAAAGTCTTTTGTCCATCAGCAGCGGATTCATCTTTGAACTTTTGAGCAGCATTTTCTAAGATTTTCTTTTTGACTTCGGCCAGTAATTGAGCCTGATCATTTTCTGAGACAACTCTAAGTTCTCGACTAGAACCACCGCTTAGCGCTCCAACACTGTAAGCTTCATAAGTACTGTCGGAAAAATCACCAACTTTAAATTTGGTTTCGGCCGGTAAATTGCCTTCGGCACCAATTTTAACTGCCGTTATATTGGCTTCGCTGGTGCCATAAGTTTTTACTTCTTCACCCCTTTTAACTTCAACACTGGCGGAGGCGATAGTAACATCATCATCAAGTGTAAATCTTAAATTACCAGCTGTAAGGTTGGTACCGGCGGTGAAGGTTTTTACACCGTCAGATTTATTGGCAATTTGAATTTTGCCTTTGGCTTTTTCACCCACTAAAGTTGTACCAGTCGTTTCGTTGGTTTGGTTAAAGTTAAAATCGCTGCTAACGATTTGAGATTTAAGAGTCAGGTTGGCAAAGTCGGACTCAGTTAAAGTTGGGTCAAGGGTAATGTTTAGATCTTTGCTCAATGGTCTTTGATTCAACATCAAGGTGACTTCGGCTTTTCCTGCTACTGTCATAAAAACAATTGAGATTAGAAGCAAAGCTAAGATGCCTGCGCCAAAACCTGCTCCCACAAACAATTTGTGCTCCCATAACCATTTGCGGAATTTACCGGGTTTGGGAGAATGTTTTTTGGGTGTTGCCGCTGGCTCATCATCGTCATGTTTGACAATGCTAACTGGTGAATTTTGATTTAATTCTGGTAATGATTTAGTGCTAATTGGGATACCAAAACTTGTTGGTACAACTGCTAAATTATCGTCTGGCATTTCTGTTTCTGGTTTTTCTGGCGTTACATTAACTTCTTTGAAAGCAAATTCTGCTGGTGACATAGGAATTTCTTGATGATGCTTGTCATTGGTAGCGGGTGGAAGTGGTTCTTTTACCTCAATTTCTTCGACCTGAGCAACAGCACGTCCACCTTGGTTGACTAAGCTTTCAATAGCAATATCGACATCGACCATCGTGATGGTGGGGATGTTGATAAAGTGTCCCTCACCTACCCAGTCATGATCAATTAATGACTGTTGTTGTTCATAAAGCTCTTCTTTATCAAGGTTGACAGAGACAAGTTGGATTTGGGGTGGAAATTCACGAGCATGAGTAGCTTTTGCTCTAGCTAGCCCTTCCACTAAGTCACTTACTGTGTCTTCTGATCTGCCTACGGACTCAGTCTTCTGAATCTGGCCATTTTCGACAATAACGACGTCAATTTGGGTGGCAGAGTAAAAAACTAAAACGGAGTTGAAGTTGGTATCATTTTTTTGTAGATGTTTGACGACGGCTTCGGTTAAGACTATGAAGCCAATGGCCTTGAGTGATAGATCTTCGGTGAGTTTTTTGAGAATAGGTTTTTTGATATCTAAGACACCACTTTTGTTTGACCACGAAGGCTCAAGTCCAAAAACAACTTCTTCCAAACCTTCTGATTCTTCGCCCAAATCTTGTAAAGATTTGTCGGTTTGTTTTAAAGTTTCTTCTTCGTTGGTGATTTGGTAAATTTCTGATTTTTTTTCAACTTTGATTTGACCATTATCAATAGACCACAAAACAGCCTGAACACTTTGTTCAGTGAGTAAAATTCCCAAAAAAAGCTTTTTACTTTTTTTGTCACCAGATTGAAAATTCAGCAAAGCCATAGCTGAATTATTATGAGTGAAAACAGGGTGGCTGTCCAGTTTATTTTAGTTTTTGAGCTTGATGTAAATACGTCTCACTCCAGCAGAAACAGCCTTTTCTTTTTCAATGTAGATTGGTCCGATTTCACCAGTAGCTTTGACATGAGGTCCGCCACAAAGCTCTCGGGACAGATAGTGGCCTTCTGGTCCAATGGAATAAACACTGACTTCATCTGGGTATTTTTCAGCGAAGAAAGCTAAAACTCCACTTTCTAGAGCAACCTTTTTGGCCATGATCTGTTTGCTGACTTGATGGTTTTCCTTGATCCAAGTATTGATTTGTTCTTCAACTTTGGTGATTTCATCAGTGGTTAAACCACGCTCAAAACTGAAATCAAAGCGCAGTCTTTCTTCGGTGATGTTAGAGCCTTTTTGACCAACCTGTGGTCCCAAAATTAGTCTTAAAGCAGCTTGTAGTAAGTGAGTGGCGGTGTGATATTTGGTAGTGGTGACTGAGTGTTCTTGAAGTCCACCTTTGAACATGCCAGCAGAGGCTGTTCTTGATTGATCAGAGTGTTGAGCGCGGTGTTTGGCAAACTCTTCTTCAATTTTGGGTTCAATGGTTTTGTTTTGACGCTTAGCTTCTTCTAAAGATAGTTCCAATGGGAAGCCAAAAGTTTCATAAAGACCAAAAGCATCTTGGGCGGTGAACTTATCCAGTTTGGATAACTCTTTCAAGCCTTTATCGATCGCTTTTTTGAATTTGGTTTCTTCAACGTCAAAAATGTGAGCAATTTTTTCTTTTTGATTGTCGATTTCTGGATATGGTTCGAGGTAGATTTTCGCCACAACTGGGACCAAATCAGCAATAAAGTTTTGTTCAATGCCAAGCTCTAGCCCATAGCGAACACTTCTTCTAATCAAACGACGTGAGAAGTAGCCTTGAGCCTTGTTGCTGGGGTAAATATTGTCAGCTGCCAAAGCAGTTGCGGCGCGAATATGGTCAGCGATGACTCTGAAAGCCATTAAGTTATCTTGGTATTTTTTGCCAGACAGTTCTTCGATTTTGGTAATAATTGGAGTGAAAAAGTCTGTTTTGAAAACATCTTGTTCGTTTTTAGTGACAGCTAAAATTCTCTCTAATCCCCCACCAAAGTCGATGTTTTTTTGTTTAAGCTCTTCAAAGCCTGATTCAGTTTTGACGTAGGCCATAAAAACCGAGTTACCGATTTCAAGAAATCTCCCACAGTCGCAATTAACGTGGCACTCTTCATTTTTGAAAGGACTATTTTCATGCAGTTTTAAATCAGCCCCAAAGTCATAAAAAATTTCTGAATCAGGACCACCGGGCTCGCCAACTGGCATATTAGATGGTACGCCAGCTCTTGACCACCAGTTTTTATTAGCTGGGTAAAAAGAAATTCGACCTTTTGGGTCTAAATTATATTTTTGGAAAACTTCGAGCCAAATTTGTTCTGCTTCAGTGTCCTTGGCAACACCTGCTTCTTTGTCGCCGGCAAAACAGGTGATAAATAGTTTTTGTGGATCTAGGCCAACTTCTTCGACTAAAAATTGAAATACCCAAGGGATTTGTTCTTTTTTAAAGTAATCACCAAGAGACCAGTTGCCAAGCATTTCAAAAAAAGTAGTGTGGCGATTGTCACCAACTTCTTCGATATCTTGAGAACGAAATGATTTTTGTGAGTCAACAATGCGAGTACCTAAAGGATGAGTTTCTCCGAGTAAATAAGGCACCATTGGTTGCATTCCCGAGCCAGTAAAAAGAGTTGTTGGGTCGTTTTCAGGAACTAATGGCGCAGAAGGCACAATTTGATGGCCGCGCTGAGCAAAAAAGTTTAGATATTTGGAACGTAGTTCATCTGGTGTCATGACACTAGATTATAGCAGAAATTTCCTTAGCTCTCTTCTCGAGCATTGATGGAGTTTAAACACCTTTAAATTTTGTATTTTTAACTTGACTAGTGTTTTTGGTTTTCTTTTTGACTGGGGTTTTGGTTTCTGCCATACCAAGCCATTCACTAATTAAATCTTTAAGACTCAAGTCTTTACTTTTGATGATGCCTTCGTCAACTAATGTGGCTTTGGCATCTTGCCACTCTTTTTCTATTTTTTTTCTGACTTGTTCTCCATCTTTGGTTCCAAATAAAAAATAGCCAGCTGCACCAGCAAAAAGACCTAGAGCTAAACCGCCCAAAAATGAGCCTTGGTTTTGATCTGACATTATTTATTTTCCTTGTTTCTGTTTAGCCAGCCCACAAAAGATTCGAAAACCTTAAAGCCAGTATTGAGAC
>JAHDXH010000002.1 GCA_023382875.1 Patescibacteria group bacterium
ATCAATTTTCTCATATTAGAGAAGAAACCATTGAGTTTGACCGCACGCTTTTGCCAGAGCAAGTCGAGTTGCCTTTGAATCGCGACTTTGATTCCAAAGATTTACTAGATTTAGCGACAGCCTTTTGGCAGAGAATTTATAATCAAGATGAATTTTTACAAGTTCTAAGAAGATATATTAGTCTTTCTCCAGAGCAAAAAAGTAAAGCAACTAAGGAAAAACAATACTTCAAAAAGCTAAGAAAAGCTGGTCTGATTTATAAAAGTGCATTTAGGTTTGGTGATGAAAGAAGGAATCTCCCAGATGATATGGACAATTTTTTGGTCAAGCTTGGGGAATTTGGTGATTATTTTTACCATGAACATGGTCAAAAAATTGGGTTTGAATTACTTCTATTGGTTAACGAAAAGAATTTTTTGCAACCAGTTGAAGATTCTCAATATGCTTCATTGGCTGAAGTTAGAGCCAGAATTGATTGGATTGTTCAAAAATGTCAAAAGTTTATGTTTGAGAAAAAGTTGGAAGTTAATGACTTTCATAAAATGAGAAAACTTTTGAGACATGTAATGAACCTATATCAGCTGGCGGCTGTTGCAAGGCAAGATGATATGAACATTAGACAAACCTTTCAGTTTATTTGTGATTTAAATTCAATGTTGGGTGATGAGCACGATGAGGCAGTTAAAAATGATATTTCTGGTAAGGCAAAATATGATGAACAAGAAATTTTGTTAGACGATGCAAAAATGGATAAAGTTGAGATTTTATTGATCAAGTTAAAACAAGCATTGAGCGTTGAAGAAGATACTTCTGTCGAAACAGCTTAAGTGGAGGTAATTAGTTTTTGATCTATCATAGCTTCGGCGATATTGGTTAAGTAACCACAAATGCGATCAAGGCTGTCACAAACCAGATTAAAAACTAGAGTAGGTTTGGTTGTAGCAGTTTGAAGAATGGAAATTTTTTTGGCTAAGTTTGTGCATTTATCTAGGATTTCGTGCGCGTTGTTATTGTCTAAATTTAAAATAGTTTCCTTTGTATAAAGGATGGTCTGACTAACTTCATTGGTAATGACAGATAAGTCGGGAAACTGATTTTTTTGTGAATCAATTTTTTTGATAAGCTTGCAAATTTTCACGCAGTGATCGGCAATTCTTTCCAATTGCCTAGAGATAAGACTAAAAAAATATAAATCAGAAACACTAAGTTCTTTGGTGGTTTTGTCAGTCTCATCTTTGAGGTAAACATGAAATTGTCTGGTAATCGCTAGATGAAATTTATCTATTTCTTGTTCTCTTTCAATCACGCTGAGCCTCAATTCATGGTCAAGATTTGTCAGCGCTGTAATTGTGTCATCGAACATTGACTTAGTCATCAGAAACATTTTTTCTAAGTTTCTAGTGACTGGGAATTTTTTTGAATCAAAAACATTTTGCAAAACAATTTTGGTGCTGGATTCATCAGTAATTTCAAAACCAATTAAAGACGAGCAAAGATGATGAAGTCGCTTATGTTGTTTTGTATCCAGTGAAAGATTTTCGATGCCCACCTGATCAACTCCTGCCAGATAGGCGGCAATGACTTCTCTGATTATTTTAACTGTAGTTAATGATTGAGCGCTGATAGTGAAGTGAGTATTTTTTTTGCTTCGGGTGGTTGGGGAAAGCTTTAAAAAGTTAGGATTAGAACTATCAACGAATAATTCTGATTTATCAGTTAAATTTAAATTATCGGCCCATTTTTTGGGGATAATAATGGAGAGACTTGTTCCTCCAGTTTTTTGCAATTTCCTAACTGTCATGGCCTGAGGTATATCACTTTTTATATAGTTAGGCAAGGAAAGATGCATTTGCTTTTGTATTTCACTATCAATATATTTAATTACAAATATATATATAAATATAAAAAATATGAATATTCAAAAAGTGGCGCTCATAATTTTTATCTTTCTCGTTGGTGTGTTTGCATTTAAAAAAATGAGTGGGTCTAGTTCTAATGTATCCAAGGAAACAGAAAATCAAGAAATTGTTATCAAAGGTTCTGATACTGAAGTGCAATTGGTTTCCAATTTGGCAGAAGCTTTTTCCAAAGAAAATTCTGGTTTAGCTATTAGTGTGACTGGAGGTGGAAGTAGTGTTGGTATTGCTGCTGTTTTAAATGGTGAAGTGCCGTTGGCGAATTCATCAAGAGCGCTCAAGAGCGAAGAAATTCAACAGTTTGCTGAACGCGGTATAGATTACAAAACCGTCGTGGTTGCTAGAGATGGCTTGAGCATTATAGTTAATAAAGATAATCCACTTTCGCAGTTGAGTTTGGGACAAATTGGTCAAATTTATCGCGGTGAAATCAAAGATTGGTCGGAGATTAGTACCTATTCTGGAAAAATTTCTCTCTATGGTAGACAAAGTACTTCTGGAACTTACGGATTTTTCCGAGATGTAGCTGTTAAAGCTGATTATGTTTCGACGATGAAAAATATGGAGGGTAACCAAGCAATTTTAGATGGAGTGATTAGCGACAAATTGGCGATAGGTTACGTAGGAGTTGGTTATGTGGTGGGTGAGGGTGGTCAATCTAGAAATGATATTAAAGTTATTTCGATCGCGGGTGAAAATGGTAATGAGGCTATTTCACCATTAGATGAAGTGGCGGTGAGGTCGGGAAAGTATCCACTTTTTAGACCTATCTACCAGTTTGTTAGTTATGAGCCTGAGGAGGGCAGTGCTTTACGCAATTTCTTAAAGTTTGAAGTTTCACAGGCAGGACAAGCTTTGGTTAAAAGCGCAGGCTTTTATGCAATTACTCCTGAAGATGAGGTGACAAATGCTTGGCTTAATTAAAATTAACTCCAGAAATAAGGCTTTCATAATTGATAAGTTGATGAAGTATTTTCTGATGTTGGTTGCTTCGTTAACAGTTTTGATTTTAGTTTTAATTTTCTTTTTCTTGTTGCTGACCGGTAGTCAAGCATTTTCTAAGTTGTCTTTCGTAGAGTTTATTGTTAACCCCAACTGGAATCCGACTTCTTTTTCTCAACCTAGCTATGGAATTTTTTCTTTAATGTTGGGAACACTTTTGGTGAGCGGGATTGCTTTAACTATTTGTTTACCACTGGGGTTGGTAATCGCTATTTATTTGTCCGAAATTGCAACGCGCAAACAGCGAGAGATCATTAAACCATTAGTTGAAATGATCGCCTGTATTCCCTCGGTTGTAATTGGTGTTTTAGGTTTGGTTTTTGTGGCTCCAGCTGTAGCCAGAGTTTTTTCTCTTTCCAACGGTTTGAATGCTTTAACTGCCGGCTTGCTTGTGGCAATAGCGGCTTTGCCGTCATTGGCGAGTTTGGCTGAAGATGCACTTTTCAATGTTAATTGGCGTTTGCGAGAAGCAAGCCTAGCTCTAGGAGCAACGGATTGGTTAACCATTGTTAGAGTGGTTTTGCCTGCAGCTAAATCTGGTTTGATGGCCACCATTATGTTGAGCTTGGGCAGAATTATTGGCGAAACGATGATTGTGCTAATGGTCGCAGGTAATAGTCGAGCTATTCCAAATTCAATTTTCAGTGCTGTTAGTCCAATGACTTCAACGATTGCTGTTGATGTGAAAGAAGTGGTGTCAGGTAGCTTGCATTACCAAAGTTTGTTTGCGATTGGATTGGTTTTGTTTGTTATTACTTTTGTTTTGAATTTGTTAGCAGATTTTTTTGCGCATCATGAAAAATAGTTTTAAGTACATTACCTATTTAACTTTGTCATTGTTATTAATCGTGGTTATCTTGTTGTTTGAGCAAGGTGGTTCAGTTTTGAGTTGGCAATTTTTGAGCAAAAATTGGAGTCATGTTGATATTCTTAAGGGCGGAATTTATCCGGCAATTATTGGTACTTTGTGGTTAGGTTTAGGTGTGATGTTGATCAGTTTTCCGGTTGGTTTTTTGTCTGGTTTATATTTAACAGAATATATGAATCACGGTCGCTTAAAAAGATTTTTGATTTTAGTCATTCGCAATTTGGCTGGTATTCCTTCTGTAGTTTATGGAATGTTTGGTCTAGCTTTATTTGTTAGATTTTTTGGTTTTGGCAGTTCACTTTTATCAGCCATTTTGACTTTATCAGTGATGACTTTGCCGTGGGTGATAACGGCCAGCATTGAAGCCTTGGAGGCTTTGCCAAAATCATGGCGGGAAGCAAGTTTGGCGCTTGGTGCCACTAAATGGCAAACATTACTTAATGTCATTATTCCTGCTGCCATACCGACTAGCTTGACGGGTGGAATTGTTGCCAATGCTAGAGCAATGGGAGAAACAGCGCCAATCATTGTAGTTGGAGCAACTTTTTATTTATCAAAGTTGCCGGATTCTTTGGACGATAAATTTATGGCACTGCCATATCACGTTTTTATTTTGGCCACACAACATTCAAGTCAGCACGCTGGTGCGTATGCTGCTGCCACAGCTTTAGTTTTAATTACCATTAGCTTTGGCATGAGTGCGATTGGGATGTCACTTAGGTATTATTTGCGCAAAAAGTTGGAAGGATAACATGAAAAATAACTATACTTTAGAAGTAAAAAATTTACAGGTTTGGTATGAAGATCAGCAAGTTTTAAAACAAATCAGTGTCAAGATTCCCAAGGGAAAAATTACGGCACTAATCGGTGCTTCGGGAAGTGGTAAATCGACTTTTTTAAGATCACTTAATAGAATTCTCGAAACCAACCCAGTGGTCAAAATAGATGGTTTGGTAAAAATTGGTGGTCAGAAAATTTATGAACCGACTACGGATTTAATTGAGTTAAGAAGGAAAGTGGGGATGGTTTTTCAAAGTCCTACGCCTTTCCCCAAATCTATTTACGAAAATGTTGCTTTTGGCTTGAAGGTGGCAGGAGTAAAACCAAATCAATCAAAAAAACCTTGGTGGCAAATTTTTGAGCAAAAAAGAACAGCCAATGAAATTGAAAACTCTGAAGATTTCATGGATAAAGTCGTGGTGAATAGTTTGAAAGAAGCAGCCTTATGGAAAGAAGTAAAAGATCGATTGCACACCTCAGCCCTCAAACTTTCTGGTGGCCAACAACAACGGCTTTGTATCGCCAGGGCCATTGCTGTACAACCAGAGATTTTATTATTAGATGAACCTTGTTCGGCCTTAGATCCAATCTCGACCAAAAAAATTGAAGAGTTACTTTTGAAGTTGAGTGATAAGTATACGATTGTGATCGTGACTCATAATCTGCATCAAGCCAAAAGAATCTCTGATCACATTGGTTTTTTCCACCTTGGAGAAATGATTGAGTTTGGTGAGAGTCAGTACATTTTTGAAAAACCAGAACAAAAATTGACTAAAGAGTATGTTGGTGGCCATTTTGGTTAATTTTTTCTAGAAGAACAATTTTTTTCCTTAGTTTATACTTAAATTAAGGAAATTTTTTATGTCCGAACCAAAGTCTGCTCAAGGTTTGACAACTGCTCAAGCACAAAAGTTGCTGGTCGCTAATGGCCATAATGTTATCGACGAAGAAAAAAAGGTTCAGCCTTGGAAAATTTTGTTTGAACAATTTGCCAATTGGTTGGTGGTAATGCTTTTGGTGGCGGCAGTAATTTCTTTTTTCCTTGGTGAAATTGTTGAAACAACTGTGATTGTTTTGTTGGTTGTTCTTAGCGCTTTACTTGGATTTTATCAGGAGTATCAGGCTGAAAAATCACTTCAGGAACTTCGAAAATTAGTTGCTTTCAAAAGTCGAGTTTTAAGAGACGGCGTTTGGCAAACTATTGCCAGTAAAAAATTGGTGGTGGGCGATGTGGTTAAGTTAAGAATCGGCGATCTTGTTCCAGCTGATATTTTGATGACTGAAGTTGATGGCCTATCTGCTAATGAAAGTACTCTGACCGGTGAATCAGTACCAGTAGAAAAAAGAGTTGAAGATAAAATTTTCATGGGTACATCCGTAGCTAGTGGATTGGGTATCGGCGAAGTAGTGGCCACAGGTAAATCGACTAAATTAGGCGAGTTGTCAAAAGATTTAGAGAAGAAAGCTCCGCAAACCGAGTTTCAAAAACAAACAAAAAATTTTTCTAAGTTAATTTTCCAAATGACGGCAGTAATGACGATTTTTGTTTTCATTGCTTCGTCGCTAAATGAAAAAAGTTTCTTTGATGCATTCTTTTTTGCTGTGGCTTTGGCTGTCGGTATGGCTCCTGAGTTATTGCCAGCTATTGTAACCATTACTTTGTCTCATGGCGCGAGAGCAATGGTGAAGAAAAAAGTGATTGTTAAAAGATTGATTGCCGTAGAAAACTTAGGCAACGTGGATACGCTTTGTTCCGATAAAACCGGCACCCTGACTAGAGGTAGTTTTGCCTTGGTTGGCTATCGTTCCTTGAAGGTGGCGGGAGATGAACAATTGTTGATGAAGTCACTTCTTTGTTCTGACAATTTTATCAATCAAAGTAGCGATGCATTGGCAACACCAGTCGATGAAGCTTTATGGAAGGCGGCGGCCTCCAAAAAACATCAGGCTCGTCTTAAAACTTACAAAAAATTAGACCAAAACGAATTTGATTACGACCGCCGCCGCATGAGCGTTTTGGTCACTAACCGTAAGGAAAAAGTTTTAGTTGTTAAAGGTGCGCCAAGTTCAATTTTAAGTTGTTCGGTTTTGGTAAAGGATGAGAACCGCATTGTCAAACTGACAGAAAAATTAAATAAGGAAATCAAAAATTTAGTCGCCGAATATGAAAAGCATGGTGTGAGAGTGATCGCAGTTGCTGAGCGCGATTTTCATCTTGATAAAACTACCGCCGCTGATGAAAAAAACTTAACCTTCTTAGGATTATTGTTATTTGAAGATCCAGTTAAGTCATCGGCCAAAGAAGCAATTGCGCAACTAAGATCACTTGGTGTCGAAATCAAAATCATTAGTGGCGATTCTTTGCCAGTTACCCATGCTATAGCAAATCAAGCCGGTATCAAAGTTGGAACTTCTGAGGTTATTCACGGGGATGTTTTGGCTAAATTAACTGCCAAAGAGTTTGAGCAACATGTAATTAAATACAACGTTTTTGCCAGAGTGACACCAAGTCAAAAATATCAAATTGTCATGGCTCTCAATAGAAAGAAACATGTGGTGGCCTTCTTGGGCGACGGTGTAAATGATGCGCCCGCTCTTAAAGCTGCAGATGTTGGAATTAGCGTTGATACTGGCGCTCAAATCAGTAAGGAAGCTGCCGATATTATTTTGCTCAAAAAAGATTTGAAGTTTTTGGCCGATGGAATTGTTGAAGGTCGCAAAACCTTTGGCAATATCATGAAATATATTTTCAATACCATTTCTGCTAACAACGGCAATATGTTAACAGTGACTTTAGCTTCGGCTTTTTTGAAATTTATTCCCATGTTGCCTTCACAAATCCTGCTCAATAACTTTATTTCCGATATCCCGCTTTTGGCAGTAGCAACAGATAGAGTTGATCCTCATTTCACCAGCAAACCCAAGCGCTGGAACATGAAAAAAATTTGGATTTTTATGATGGTTTTTGGCTTGCTTTCGACATTCTTTGATTTATTTTTACTTTTGCCAATGATTTTCGTTTGGAAAGTTTCGCCAGAAATTTTTAGAACTGCTTGGTTTATTGAATCTTCATTGTCGGAAATCTTAATTACTTTTTCAATTCGAACCAAGTTGGTTTTCTTTAAAAGTGTGCCAAGTTGGCTGCTAATTGGTTTGAGTCTTTTCTCTTCACTTTTAATTGTTGGTTTGCCCATTCTTGGCATCGGGCAAAAGATGTTCGAGTTTGTTGATATTCCTAGACAAATTTGGCTCTGGATTGGTTTGGGATTAGCTCTATACTTCTTATGTGCGGAGTTTTTAAAAAGAATTTTCTACCGCTATTTTGAAGATTGATATACTTTCCAGATTAATTTCAGATTAAATTGACTATTGATTTATACATATTGGCTGTGTATAATGTCGCTGTGCTTTCAAAAGCACAAAAACGACGATTTAGTGACGTGAGGTGATAACATGTCCAGTAAGCACGCTTTGGTAGACCGCAGTTGGAATCGCTGGCTTCAGAGCCACAACGGGCAACTCTTCTTAGCCAAGATGGCGAAGAAGGAAGACAAGTCGGCAACGACCCCAACCACGAATACCGCCAACGCCACATCGCCGGTTAAGAAGAGTTAGGTCAACTTATTCTTCTTACAAGCACCCAAAAGTGTCAGCCTTCAACCGCTGGCGCTTTTTTTAGCCAAAAATCCAAATTTTAGATAAAAAATAAACCCCTCCAGTGACGAAGGGGCTTTTTGTATTTGGCTGCGGGCGGTGGTTAATCGCCACCGGGCCCGTTCCAATACTCATCCGAGTAAAGGGTAAGGCTTCCCACTAAAAAGAAGATGATGGTGATGAGGATAATGGGCCAGTCCCAGACACCAATGAAGAACATAAAGCTCTCAACGATGACTGCAACTACCCCGATTAACGCACAATAAACCGCCCATCTCACATTGTGTGGTTGGCCACTCAGCCAGTTGGTCAGGTTTTGCATGGCAAATCTCCTTTGCTCTAAACCATTTCCAAGTGGGTATCCTAGGTCTAATTACTTAATTTGTCAATGTTTTCTTGACTAAGAGTCCTATAGTATTGACAAATCATATAAAAAATGTTATAATGATGTTGGTTGTTCGAACCAAAAGACAGATGACTAAGGAGATTTTTAACATCATGAAGAAATTCCGGTATTGGTCGCGCACCAACAATCGCTTCATCCGTATCTACGCTGTGGTTGGGGAATTCGAGGTCGTTGTTTTTTACGAAGACCTGCAACCCTTCCATAAGGGCTATGAGATTGAAGACTGGAAAAATGCCATCCAGAACGGCGAGATAATCGCTGACTGGGACGAATAACCAACAAACAGAAGGCAGGGGACTCAAAGACCCTGCTTTTTTGCGTCCATTTTTTGTTTTTTTCTGACTCGTTGAATTTTATCTGGCTAACTGATAGTTTTGAGGTATGAATCCAAAGTTGATGAACATCGGTTTTTTTAAAAGTATTGTTAAAAAACTAACTTGGCTATTTGGCTTGATTTTTATCTTTGGTGGCTTCTCTGAATTTTCTTCCAATAATTTTATTTTTGGATTAAGTGGTATTTTATTGGGCTTGAGTTTTTTGCCGATTTTTTGGTCATTTTTAAATAAAAAATTTAACTTATCGCCATCTATTTTCAAAAAAGCTGGAGTGGTGTTTGTCTTAATGTCGCTGTTCGGATACTTGGCACCACCAACAGAAAAAGTGCCTCAGACTTTGGTGCAAAATTCATTAGCGCCTACACAAGAAGCAACAACTTCGGCTGAAAAACAGGTTGGAGTCGTTGTGGAGGAAATTGGTCAAGTGACTAGGGTGGTTGATGGTGATACTTTGGAAGTTTTGGTTGGTGGTCAGGCGATGAAAATTAGAGTGATTGGTATTAATACGCCAGAAACAGTTGATCCCAGAAAATCTGTAGAATGTTTTGGCCAGCAAGCTTCTAGTGAAGCGAAAAGATTATTGGAAAATCAGCAAGTTCGTTTAGAAATTGACCCAACTCAAGGTGATAAAGATAAATACGATCGCTATCTTAGATTTGTTTGGCTCGAAAATGGCAATTCTGATTATGGAAAACAGATGATTGCTAACGGTTTTGCTTTTGAATACACCTATCAAACACCTTATAAATATCAGGCAGAATACAAATTAGCTCAACAAACAGCAGAAGCTGAGAAAAAAGGTTTGTGGGCTGATGATGCTTGTGTAATCACAGCCACTCCAACGCCTTCGCCGGCGGCATTGGTGGTGCCAACACCATCTCCTAAGCCAACATCAAAACCAACTGTTGCTCCAAAAATTAGTCCGTCACCAAAGCCAACTACAAGCGTTAAGTCAAATAACTCTGGTAGCACTAGCTCTGGAGGTTCGGCTGGAAGAAGTTGCACTGGCCCTGATTTGGATTGCAAAGACTTTGCTACACACGCTGAGGCACAAGCATTCTTTAATGGCTGTGGTTTTACGGCGACCAACGATCCAATGAAGTTGGATGGTACTGGCGTTGACGACGGAATTGCCTGCGAGGACAGGCCTTAGAGTTATTTCAAACTTTGGATAACTTTTTTGGTTAAGGTTTCCACTAAGTTTGGATAAAATGGTGAAACGATCACTTCTTCTGCAGTTGGGTTTGGTGTTAGTGAGGCCAAAGCATCAACCAAGGCAATTTTTACTTCAGGCGTAATTTGTTTCAAGTTTAATTTATGTGCGATATTGAAAATTGCCGGGAAAGCCAAAACGTTATTAATTTGGTTTTTGAAATCACTTCTGCCAGTGGCAATTACATAGGCGCCAGCTTTTTTGGCCTCATCGGGCATAATCTCTGGATCTGGATTTGCCATAGCAAAAATAATTGATTTTTTGGCCAGTTTTTTAACTAATTCTGGAGTAATACTGCCTGGTCCAGAAACACCCACCAAAACATCAAAGCCTCCCAGTGTTTCGAGTGGCGATCCTTGAATAAGGTCGTTGTTGCTGATGCCAGCAACAGCTTGCTTGTAAACATTCATTCCTGATCGACCTCTGTATAAAGCACCTTGGCGGTCAAACACCACTACGTCTTTGACGCGTGGTAAGGCGTTAATAATTGAACAGTTGTCAAAATAACAAGTAGCTCCCAGAAGCATTTTAGCGATAGCTAGGCCAGCTGCGCCTGAGCCAATGATACCGACTCTTAGTGATTCGTAGGGTTTATCAACAACTTTGGCAGCATTACGAAGGGCGGCCGCAACGACGATGGCTGTGCCGTGTTGATCATCGTGGAAAACAGGAATGCCAATGTCTTGCAACGCCTCTTCAACTTCAAAGCAGTTGGGAGCAGTAATATCTTCAAGATTAATGGCAGAAAAAGTGGGGGCAACTTGCTCGACAAACCGGATTAATTCTCGTGGCTCTTTGGTATTTACGACTAAAGGAAATGAATCTAAACCTGAAAATCTTTTGATCAATAAAGCTTTGCCCTCCATGACTGGTAAGGCAGCTTCTGGACCAATATTACCAAGACCAAGCACAGCCGAACCATCTGAGATGACGGCCACAGTGCGACCACTTAAGGTAAGCTTTTTAGCAAGGTTTTTGTCTTTCGCCACTGCTCTGGAAACGGCACCAACGCCGGGGGTGTAAGCGAGGGATAAGTCGGTGGCGTTATTAATTTCTACTTTGGAAGTAATTTCCAATTTCCCTTGATGTTTGGCGTGTAAATCGATGGCTTGTTCTGAGATGTCTGGCATAAGTTAAAAAAGTATAGCAGGGTGGGGAAGAAAAGAGAATGCAAAAAGGAGCGCTGGTTGAGGGCGCTCCTGTTTGTTGTTGAATAAATGAGAAATTAATCTGGTTTCTCACTACCGACTGATGCTTTGTAGATTTCGTGTGCAAGTTCTAGACGGCGAACAAGCTCTTGCCAAGATAGTTTATCAGTTGGGTCGTCAGTTTCTTCCATTTTACTTTGAGTATAAACTGACCGAATACGATAAATGGCATATACCTGTTTTGGAGTCTGTGGGGTAAAATCTTTAGCCACAGAATATCCTGTTAAGCCCAACCATTTAAATGGATGGGTCAAATAGGAATCGCAGAGCATGTCTACAGGTCGTGGGTTGCGATTTGGGTCTTGAAGCTCACGAAGTCTCTTTTCAACTTCTTCTTCTTGTTGATTTAGCAGTCTTTTACTTTCTTCTTGAGCCACTTCAAATCCGTTATCTGTTCTTGAGCCAATAGCCAATCCTCCCAGATAAGAATTCCACTCAGAGGTCGATGGCGATTCAAGCCACTCATCATATAATGCAGCCATTTTGGCTTCACTTTTTTGAGCCAAATGAACTTCCAATGCTTCAACTGTAGGCAGCCAAGCATAAAGTAATCCGCTGTCCGACAGTTCATTTGGCAATACTGAACGCAATTTTTTGTACTCAGCACTTGCAACGAACATTTCCCACTTAGTTCTTTTTGCCATTTTTACACCTCCATGTGTATTGGCTGAAATCGTTTGTTAAATAACAACGAATTATATCACTATAGGATTTAAAAACTTTTTTTAAATAAAAAAAGACTCGCATATGCAAGTCTAATTAATTTTTTTATATCTGGCGACCCCAACCGGGCTCGAACCGGTGATCTTTTCCGTGACAGGGAAATATGTTAACCAACTACACCATGGGGCCAGTTAGACAGCTATTATACTTTAGACAGCTGGTTTTTGCCAAGTCTAATTTCTGAAGCTTCGCCAAGATCCCAAGTTTTCAAAGTGGTTTTTTTAGCTTCGGCTCTTTTTTTCAAGTAAAGGTAGCCATAACCAAAGACAAAATCAGCGATCAAGGTATTACGATAGAAAGGTAAAGCCAAGATATAGCAGGCTAAAAAGCCCTCTAAATTGTGAGGATACCAAAAGTACCATGAGCCAAAATTAGACAAAGCAAAAAAAGCAAATGAAGCGATAGGCAAGTATAAAGCTTGCTTGGTGGGGTTGTTTTTGGCAAGCTTTCCCAATAAATAATAAGCACCAAAGCCTAAATAGGTAAAGATGAAGCCTTTGTAAAAACCACCAACGGCAAGATCAAATAAAACGATTGAACCAAAGTAGAGCCAGAAGTTTTGGCCAAAAAAACCAAAACTGCCCAGTGGACTAAAATTGGCGGGTAAGAAGCCAAATCTAGAAATAAAGACGGCAAGAGTAGTGGTCCACTTTTTAAGGCGGACAAGTTTGCTAGAGTTCGATTTTTTCATATTTGAATTCGATCACTTCACCAGGATTGACGACAACGGAGTCGGCTCCACTTTGAGATTTTTCACCGTTTAGGTAAAAAGCCCAGAAGTTTTCATTGTTACCTGGAAGATCGTTAATGCTTTCGATAAAGAAACCAAAATCATATTTTTTATATTTAACCCCTGGAACACTCTCGACTAGATGGGAAAAAGCAGTTTTTCCGCTGATAGTGGCTTCAATGCGAACGTATTTTGGCTCGATGACGACAGGATTAGCGCTGTTGACTATGTCAGAAGCACTTGCATTTTGAAGACTGGCTGAGTCACTAGTTTGGAGTTTCTCCAGGTCACCCAACTCAAGAGGTAAATCCGCCATGTGTTCGTTTTGTGTGGAAGTTGCTTGGCCACGGTTGAAGATGCCGCTCAGGCTGCCACGTTGGGCGAGGAAGTTGGCAAAACCGAGTGCAGCTAAAATTAATCCGATAACTGCGTATGAAATAACTTGTTTGTTTTTCATGGAAAGATGATTCTAGCACAGTCGTGCTACTATGGAATTATGAAATTAAAACTCACAAAAACCATGACTAATGGCCAAATTGCCGAAGTCTTTAAGTTTATTTCTGAGATTTTGGGCTTGGAAGAGGGGAATCTTTTTCGCACCAAAGCTTACCAAGAAGCTGCTGAAGTTATTGCACAGTGGAATGAACCACTGGTAGATATTTATGCTGATCATACTGACGAAGAAATTCTGCAAGTTTTTATTGATATGCCCGGAATTGGTGAAGGTATCGCTAAAAAATTGGTTGAGTTATTTTCAACTGGCAAGATTAAATCTTTTGCCAAATATGTAGAAGAATTGCCTGAAGGAATGTTTGAGCTTTGTCAGGTAGCGGGGATTGGTGCTAAAAAAGCTTATCGTATTTGTTCACAACTGCCAGTGCACGCCGATAGGCCGCTGGCCGATGTGCTGGCATTAGCCAAAGAGGGACGAATTAGAAAACTAGAGGGTTTTGGTGAAAAGAGTGAAGCTGAGCTGATCAAAGCCATTGAAAATTATCAGGCCAGTGGTCGAATGCCTTATGAAGAAGCTAATCGTTTGGCTGAGGAAATTGTCTGGGAACTTAAAAAAGACGCAAATTTGGAAAAGATAGAGGTTTTGGGATCATTAAGAAGAAAAAATTCCAGTATTGGCGATATTGATCTTGGGATTGTGACAAATAATTTGGCAGCAACCAAAGAGTTTGTTAAGAATTTTAAATTGGCTAAACGAAGTGTGATTTTGGGCGACGGCCTAATGAGATTACAACTAAAAAATGGCCATCAGGTTGATATTAAAGTTTCACCATTAAATGAGTGGGGTAGTTTTTTACAGCATTTTACGGGTAGCAAAGAACACAATATTAAATTGAGACGTTTTGCTTTGAGTAAAGGATTTTCTTTGTCAGAACATGGCATTTTGGTCAAGGCAACGGGTGAAGTTTTGACCTTTGCCAACGAAACTAAATTTTATAATCATTTGGGCTTAAACCTCATTCCGCCAGCAGAGAGGATCGGTGGTGATGAGATTGAGCGTTACCAGTTATAATAGGCTATGGAGTTATCAGTTGTTATTCCGCCACAGGTTGAGTTTATTCTTTCGAAATTAGAAGATGCAGGCTTTGAAGCTTATATTGTTGGTGGGGCGGTGCGCGATATTTTGCTTAAACGCAATGGCAACTATGATTACGATTTCACCACCAACGCTCAGCCAGAGCAAATTTTAAAACTTTTCCCCGATGCATTTTACGAAAATAATTTTGGTACGGTGATGGTGACTCATCAAGATATTTGTGCGCAAATTGGCATCAGTGAAAAGGAAGATTTGGAATGGCGAGAAAAACATCAGCATGAAGGTGTCTTACCTTTAAGTTCTCAGGATAATAAGCGCACTAATCGAATTATTGATTTAGCAGAGGCTAAAAAAATTCATGAATCACTGCAAGTTGGTGAAGTTGAAAAGTTATCATCCCTCGATCAACAGCCTAACTATGAAATCACCACTTTCCGTTCCGATGGCGCTTACCAAGATCATCGTCGACCAGAAGAGGTAGTTTGGGGTACCACACTTAAAGAAGATGTGGATCGACGCGACTTCACGATTAATGCGTTGGCCTTAAAAAAGATCAGTGAAGCTGACAAAAAAACCGACCAACTTAAATTTGAAGTAATCGATTATCATCACGGCATCGATGATTTAAAAAACAATTTATTAAGAACAGTTGGTGATCCTAATTTACGTTTCAAAGAAGATGCTTTGAGAATTTTGCGTGCAATTCGTTTCGCTGTGCAATTAAATCTAGAAATTGATGACGAAACCTTCGCAGCTATTAAAAGTCACGCGCCACTCATTAAGCATATTAGCTGGGAAAGAATTCGTGACGAATTCATTAAAATTCTCGCTAGCAATTACCCTGCAGAAGGCATCGAGCTTTTAGATCAAGTTAAGCTTTTGGAAATCATTTTACCTGAGTTATTAGAGGGTAAGGGCGTAAAACAAGGTGGTCATCATACTACCGATGTTTGGACCCATTCGATTGAAGCGCTCAGAGAAACACCGGCTACCGACCCAGTGGTAAGACTAGCGACGTTGCTTCATGACGTGGCTAAGCCTCGTACCTACGCAGAAAAAGACGGCAAAATTACTTTTTATAATCACGAAATTGTTGGTTCAAGAATGGCGAGTAAAATTGCTAAGCGTTTGCGCTTGAGTAAAAAAGCAGAGGAGCAAATTTTTACCTTAGTTCGTTATCACATGTTCCACTACCAAACTCATGATACTGATGCGGCCATTAGGCGGTTTATGAGAAAGGTCGGTTTGCATTACATTGATGATATTCTCGATCTGCGTGAAGGCGATCGATTGGGCTCTGGTGCTAGAAAAACCTCCTGGCGCCTCGAAGAGATGAAACAAAGGATGATTGAACAACTTAATCAGCCCATGGATCTTAAGGATCTAAAAATCAATGGCAATGATTTGATGAATGAATTAAATCTTCAGCCAGGTCGGATTTTGGGTGAGATTTTAAATTATTTGTTTGAGTTGGTTTTGGATAATCCGGAACTTAATACTAAAGAACAACTACTAAAAGAAAGTCAAAAATATTTAGAAAGCATCAAAGTATGAAAGCACTAACTTTTCACGATCAGGCTTATGAATTTTACAACTGGGAGACTTTAGGTGAAGATATTTTTGTCTTAGCCAAAAAAATTATTGAATCAGGTCAAAAATTTGACCGTATTATTGCATTGGCCAAAGGTGGTTTGACCTTTTCCCGTTCTTTAGTTGATTACTTGCAAGTTGAAGATGTTTCTTCGATTCAAATTCAGTTTTACACTGGTATTGGCACGACTTTTAAAACCCCAGTGATTACTCAATCTTTGCCAGTCAGTATTAAGGGTGAGAGTATTCTAATTTTTGACGATATTGTTGACCGTGGGGAAACCATGAAATTGGCAGTTGAGTATCTCAACTATCATGGAGCTAAAAGCATTGCTACTTCAACCCTGATTGAAAAACCATGGAGTCAATTTAAGACTGATTTTTATGCTCGAAACAGTGAAGCTTGGGTGATTTATCCTAACGAAATCAGAGAAACTATCTCAATTTTGCGCGAATTATGGGAGGAAAAAGGTGATTCACCAGAGGAAATTAAGTCAAACCTGATCAAATTGGGTTTTTCTAAAGCTGAAGTTGAACTTTTCTACGATCTCAAGTAAAATACACTTCTTGATCTATAAATCTAAATAACAATATATGGCACAACATTTGGCTTTTAACGAAACAACAAAATTTAGCGTTGGTGACACTATCGCTGTCTACCAAGAAATTACCGAAGGTGGTAAGAAAAGAGTCCAGACTTTTGAAGGCATCGTTATTGCCATCAAAAACGAAGGTCTTGGTAAATCTTTCACCGTTCGTAAAATCGGTGCCAACTCTATTGGTGTAGAAAAAATCTACCCAGTTAATTTGAGTTCTATTCAAAAAATTGACGTCAAGAGGAAAGGTGAAGTTAAGAGATCTAAGCTTTACTTCTTACGTGAAAGAATTGGTAAAGCCGCTTCCCGTATTAAAGAAAAGGCTCTTAACGTTACAGCAGATCAGACAAAATAAAAATCTGATTGGAGCTCGTGGTGAAGAGCTGGCAAAAGTTTTTTTGCTAAAATCAGGATATAAAATTTTGGACCTTAACATTCGCTACAAAAATCATGAAGTTGATATTGTGGCGCTAGATCAAAAAACTGACGAATTAGTCTTCGTCGAAGTCAAAACTCTCTCCAGTGATGACTATGGTCACCCTAGTCAAAAAGTTGACCATAAAAAAATTTCATCACTACATAAACTTGCTTGGGTTTATTTGAAAACTAAGCAATTGGAGCAAGACTTTAGATTTGATATCATGACAGTTAGTCCAAGTGGTATTGAACATTTTGAAAATATTACTTGGTAAATATATAGACGGCCCCATCGTCTATCGGTTAGGACATCGGGTTTTCATCCCGGTAAGCGGAGTTCGACTCTCCGTGGGGTCACAAGGTTAAAAAAGACGCATTTAGGCGTCTTTTTTTGTATTTAGTAATAAAAAAGAGCCTGGTTATGCGCCAGGCTCTTTTATGTTTGTTACCTCAGTCTAGTCACCCTCTCACAAGTGATTTGCTGATGCTTGTTTGACTTCGGCTTACGCCTTAGTCTTTGTTGCTTTCGATAGCGGGCAGTTCAAAGAGTCCAAGCAAACTCTCGAACTGTGTGCCTTTCAGGATGCTGGTCACGTATTCCATCAATGGAACGCCAGCCCGTTGTGCTGAACCGCCGAAGGTTTCGGCAAACTGGTTGAGCAGTTGACCGCCGACAATCTGGCGCAGATACGCTGAGTCATGCGGCGCGATTGCCGACAGGCGTTTGACCATCGCTTCGGTTTGTTGCTGTAACATTTCGATGCGGAGCGCGTCTTGACCCTTCTGGATAGTCGCCTGAGCTTCTGCTTGTCGCAGGTTACGCTCCATCACGATACCGGCAACGATGTCATTGACTGCTTCGCGGGCGCGAGCTTCTGCCTCGCTGATGCTGGTTGTTTCCGCCAAAATCGCCAGCTTTTTCTCGGTGATGGTCGCTTGTAGTTCGGCAAGCTGGGTGAAGGTTTCAGCTTCTTCGGTGGCGGTGGCTCGTTGCAGGTCGAGCTTGACCATGTTGACGCGGGAACGTTCCAGCAGAGCTTGCACTTCTGCATCGGCAACGGCGAAGTCACTGATGTAGATGCGCTCAATTTGCATGGAGTTGTTCGCAAATTCAATCGGGGTCTGTTCACCTGTTTCGGCGGTGGTGATGACCTGTGCCAGCATGTTGGCGTAGCCAGTTGGGGTGATTAGTTCTTCCAACTGGTGGGCGGCGATGTAGGGGACGAGCTTGGCTTGCAAGGTCTCAAAGACCATTCGCCAAGGATTCTCGATGCTCCACCATGCCTTGCCGACTTCACCAGTGAAGTTCACGTTTGCCACCAGTTCCAGCACGACATCCACACCATCGCTGGTCTGACCTTCAACGCTGAACGTCCATGCGTTGTTGGCGACTTGCAGGTAAACATCTAACTGTGTGGAGTCGTTTGGCTTGATGAACGTCACCAGTTCCTCATCGTATTCGAGGAAGGTGCTTTGCGGTCCGACCACAAAGCGGGTTTCGTTGGCGGCGTTCTTAATCTGCACAGCGAAGTTTTGCCAGACGTTGATGCGTGGGGCTTGCGGCACTTCGTTGCCGATTTTGATAACGCGAGGTTCAGAGAACTGGTTATCGCGCTGAGTGGAGAAGGCGATTAAAGCCTCAAACCCACCTTTGCGGGTGGGTGCAATCTGCTTAGTATCTGACAATTGCAGGTTGCTACGTCCGCCACCGCGCAGGGTATCAGACTCACCAAAATCCATCCGGTGAGTTTCTCGATTACCCCTTTCAACTATCCGCCCGGGGTACCAAAGGCGTTGCTCGTTTTCAGTGAGCATCCTTTCGATAAAGACTTGCTGGACAGGATTGGGCAAGAGCATTTCAGGACCCTTGACCAACTCAATCTGACCAGTATCGCGGTTGAGCAGGTAGTAGGCTTTGCCAGCTTCCACCGTGACGGCATACAAGACCAGCTTGTCGCCGTACATGATGATGTCGAGCCTTTCATCGGGATAGAAGAACGGAATGTCTTCGCCCGTGATGAAGCCTTCTTCGCCAGCTTGCCATTGCTTATCTGACTCATCGGTAAAGTCCACCAGAGCTTTGACGTAAATGCCCATCCGTTTCTTGCCGAGTTCAATCGGGCGGAAGGTGGCATTGTTCTGGTAGGTGTAGAAAGTTTCGCCAGCATTGCGCGGGAACACGATGCCCGGTCCGCGCACAACGGTCTTTTGACCTGTTTCGCTGACCAGTACGCAGTATTCCAACTGCTGGAGGACGAGAGCTTCACGGACATACTTACCAGTGCCGTCCTTCACGACTTCGATGCCTGTCACCGGGACGAAGAATGAAACTTCGCGCCCCGTGATGATATATTGTCGCCCTTGAATGCGGTGATTGTCGGTTGCCGCAGGTTTCTGGACGATGGGTTTGTTTTGACTTTCGTCGCCACTATTCCCATCAGTTTCACCATTGGTTACGACATGAGTGCCTCCATCCGTATCGATGACATTGTTGGCAACAACTTCTTGCCCCAAAGTCCAAGGGGCAATGCCCATCGTCTGTTCGTTCCAGTTTGCCAGAGCTTCGGTTTCGTTGTTAACTTCGATAACCAAATACTGACCAGTGCGCAGTGTGTGCGCATCAATCACTTTGGCTTCCTGACCGGGCCATAGCGCGAAGTGGCATGGTCCGGGAATGACTTGTATCTCGCCGAATTTCAACGGGGTGTCGTCATTGGCTTGACCCGATGTGGGATGCGGTTTGTCCTTGCTTGCTGGATTGCTCAAGATGACGTATTGATTACGCCGAGCATTGATGGAGCGTTGAATCGCCCTGTCTTTGGGTTGACCAGATTCCACCGCCATCAACCCGCCTCGACCATCAGGAATCATGTGTCGCTGATTTTCGGAGGTGGTGACGTTGGTTGGCCCAACGTGGGTGGTATAGCGTCCGGTACTGATGGTTTGTAACCACAGAAACTCGCCAACGCTCAATGCAATATCTGATGACTTCTCAGCCATGTGTTCACTTGTCCTTTGTTTGATAGATTTTAGGTAGATGTTTGTCTTACTGACTTGTGAGAGTGTTAAAGAGCTGATTTTTCCTGATTTCAGGGATTTTTTAGTCACGAAGTGTGAGTGTTATGGCCCCAAAAACCAAGATTAGAATTATATCACAGTATGTCTAATAATAAATTTTTATAGGGGAAATGGTTTGGGGGTGCTAAGCAGTCTAAGTTATTTAACTTTTTTAAACAACAAATACATTCTAGTTTGGCCACTTTCATACCAATCATCAATTTTGAAGATGCGTTTATCTTTTTTGACCAATTTAAGGCCATATTTTGCAGCGATCTCGATCGTTTCTTTGAGTTGCCATTCAAATTGGTCAATTTCTTCGTAAGCTTCATCGGCACTGACTAGTAAAAAGCTGCCACCCATGGTCAACATTCTAGCGACGTTAGCAAAAAACTTTTCTTTATCTGAAACATGAACAAAAACATCTTTGCAGTGAATTCCAGTAAAGGTGTTGTTAGGAAAGGGTGGGGCATTAATATCAGCTTGAACTTGATTGAGATCAAAAACGTCTTTGCCGTGTCTAGTGCCGGTGTCGCTAATATCAAGACTGATAATTTGATTATCTGGCAAAGCCGTGCGTAAAGCATCTGACTCAGCTCCAATGCCACTGCCCAAATCTAAAACTTTCTTTTTTAATTCATGTTCAGATAATTCTGGGTTGCCAAATCTACCAGCGGTTAGACGCTTAAAGAGATGGGGTCCACGCTTCATTTGACTTAAGAATTTTTTGACAATGGGAATAGAGAAGTATTCCTGAAGGTGCTCTGGAAACTTTGGAAAACGTTCATAATTGTAAATATATCCATGATTAGAGTAAAAGTCAGGATTCATTGGGTCAGCACCTTCAGCCGTTTTGCTCCGATCTTCATCAGAGTCATTAAAACTAAGATCAATAATAATTGGATTTTCTCTTTGTTCGCTGCCCATAATTTACTATAACATTTTGACTCTTTTTATGGTTATGATAGCTCTATGTTGTCGGGTTTACATAAATTTTTTGCTAAAAGTTTTTGGCTTTATGCTTTGCTGGTGGTTTTTGTTTCTTTAATTGTTTCTCGTTCACTTTTTAATAATAATTTGGCTACTACCCATGATTTAGAAATTCATGCCGCTAGGACAGCCAATTATTATCTTGCCTTAAAACAGGGTCAGCTTCCTCCACGTTGGGCACCCAATTTGAACTATGGTTTTGGTTATCCTGTTTATAACTTTTCTTATCATTATCCTTACTTTGTTTCAGCCTTGTTATTTGGAATAACAGATTCGGTTGAGTTGAGTTTGAATTTGTTTATGGCCGGTTCGGTGTTGATTGGTGGGTTGGGAGTATATTTATTGGCATGGTTAAAACTGGGTGAAAAGTATAAAGGACGATCTGGGCAGGCTTTTATTATTTCTTTGGCCTACTTAACTGCACCCTATATTTTGCTCAATGTCTTTGTCAGGGGAGCCTTGGGCGAAATTGGTTTCTGGAGTCTGCTGCCAGTGGTGATGATTTTTTTCTTGTTAAGGCAGCATACTCACCAATGGTGGTATCTGTTAGCTTTTCCCATTCTGCTTGTTGCTTGGTTTTTATCTCATCAAGTCTTGGTGTTATTAAGTTTACCGGTTTTGATTCTATGGCAGGTGGTTGAAGTCGGGGGGGTTAAAAAGTTTTTGCGTTCTGACTGGCGGACGTGGCTCGGCTTAATTTTCTTATCACTGCTTATGGTTTTATTTTCATGGCTGCCGATGGTTACGGAAAAGAAGTTTGTGGCTTTGGGTTATGACAATTATCAACCGCACTCGTATGCAGAGCAGTTTCCTCCTAATGGTTGGTTGCTTTATTCACCTTGGGAGTATTCTGGCTTAGTTGATCGAAGCGAAAACGGAAGATTCACGAGAATGATTGGTTTTGAGTATTGGCTGGTAGCCGTTGGTGGAGTGTGGTTAATTGGCAAGGGTTATGGAAAATCAAAAAACAAAGCTAAGTATTTTTTCTGGTTAGGTGCGTTCTGGACGACTTTATTTTTAATGTTGCCTATTTCTCTTGGTATTTGGAAAATTTGTCCACCACTTCAGTATATTCAACATCCTTGGCGATTAATTGGCTGGTGCGTGGTCGCTGGCACAATGATTTGGCTTGAGTGGTTAATTAATAATAAAAATAGTGCCATAGTGAAGTTGATTAATGGACTGGTGTTATTGAGTAGTATTTGGGCAATTTGGTTTTGGGCAAAGCCAGTGGCAACATTTCATAAACCAGTTGAGCAGTGGCTAGAATATCACTTAACGGGCGACTCATATTCTGAATTAACACCAGTGGCTTTTGATCGAGGTGAGAACTTAGCTTTTCCTGAAAAACTATATTTTCTTGATGGTAATGACAACTTATCTAAGTTAGAGCCAATTAATTTGCTTTGGACAGGGAACTTGATTAGCTATAACTTTGAAACCACTCAGTCTGGCCGAGTTATTCAAAAAACAGCCAATTTCCCAGGATGGAAAGTAGAAGTGAACGGTCAGCCAATTAATGTTGATGATAATGTTGCCAGCTGGAGCGGGAGAGTTACTTATTGGGTGAGTGGTGGTGCAAATCAGGTCAAAGTATTTTTTGATGACAAGAAAACCTCTAGAGAGCTAGCTAACCGTTTGAGTATCTTAGGATTGGGTTTATGGTTGGTTGGAGCAGGTGTTTTAATTTTGCGAAAAAGCCTCAATCAATTTCAAAATCGGTAAAATTTCCCTACCTTTATCTGTCAACTCATAAACTACAGATAGTTTGTCGACTGTCTCCTTATAACGTCTAACAATCCCACCTTGTTCCAATTTCTTAAGGCGGTCAGTAAGAGTCACTGGGCAAATATCGCTAGCACCACGCTCAATTTCGCTGAAGCGCAGCGGCTTGTTCTCTAAAACTTTGATGATGATTAATATCCAAGTATCGCCAAGTAACTTGGCGTTGGTGGTGAATTGCTGGGTAATTGCTTTGGACGTTGACATGTAACCAGAGTCTTTATTACTATGAATGGCATAGTGCTATATAAAATATAGCAAATTAACAAGTAATTATATATTAAAAAATGTCAAAAAATACCTTGTTGGTGGTTGGTTTATTGGTTATTGCTGGCGTAGTATTTGCTAGCCAAATGATGGGAAAGAATATGGGTCAAGTTCCTGCTGAGTCAGATACAGTGATGACCGCTAGTCCAGAAGTAGAAAGTTCTCCTGTTGCTTCACCTGTTGGAGACTCCATGATGGAAAAGAAAATGGCAGCTGATGACACCACCACAGTAAGTGATGTTCAAGTGATTGAAATGGAAGCTGGTGCTTTTTATTACAAACCAGATTCAATTAGAGTCAAAAAAGGTCAAAAAGTCCAAATTGTTTTCAAAAGCGTCGATATGATGCATGATTTTAATGTCGATGAGCTCAACATTAAGTCTGAAGTGGTTAAAGGTGGTAATTCCAGCACTTTTGAATTTGTTGCTAATGAAGCTGGCACTTTTGAATATTATTGTTCAGTTGGCCAACACCGACAACAAGGCCAAGTTGGTACATTGATTGTTGAAGAATAATTTTTATTTATAGCCAATAAAAAAGCCTCAGCTAAACACTGAGGCTTTTTGCTAATTACTTAGTTTATTTCTCTTCAAACAGAGATTTGCCAATTAGCTTAGCAGCTAATCCGGTTGCGATGGTAATTCCAGCGAACCAATTATTAATTACATCTAAGCCTGAGCCTTGAGTAAAGCAGTCAGGGTTTCTGAGTAAGTAATAGAGTGGAATCATAGCCACAGTGATAGCAATACTTGCTACAAATTTGCCTACGCCCGCATCTCTATTCAAGACTTCAACTGCTAAGAGCACTAAAAGTTGAGCCACCAATAAGATAATTGGTAAGTAACTTTCTAGGCCATTGCAGGTAGTTGCGCCAAGAACTGTACCTTCTGGTTGGTTGTTGGTTGTGTTTGATCCTTGATCAGAAGTTGTTGTGGCTTCATCTTCATCAACTGAGGTTTGGGTGATGAATGGGGCGGTGCCGTTGGTTGTACTGGTGGTTGCGCCCAAAACAGATCCGCCTGTTGATGATTCGCTTGAGCCTGGTCCTGGACCAACTCTAAAGTCGATTTTCTTTTCGGTGAAATTGCCTGCGCTATCGACAGCTTGAACGGTAAGCGTCCAGAGGCCGTTGAATAATTTATCGAGTTGGTGGGCAAAGTCATCTTTCCCAGTTTCTGCGTTATACTCGGTGCCATTTTCATGTCTCCAAACTACGCGATAGTGAGAAACGTCACTATCGTCGGTGGGTTTTTTCCAAGTGGCATCAGCGGTATTGCTGGTGACGTTGTCAACCTTGACCTCGAGGGGTTCACCAGCGGGGTTGGTTTTGTCATATTTAACTTCTTTGATACCAAGTCCGGAAACATTGCCCACACTGTCAATTGATCGATAGTAAAGGATATTTTGTCCTTCGCCGGGAGTAACAAATGGACTTACGTAGGTAGTCCAACTACCGCTAGTTGAATTCCATTGATACTCAATATGATCTAAGTTGTAGTTATCACTTGCAGTCAAAGTGATGGTTGGTTTGGTATATCTGTACCAACCATTGTCACCATCTGGTGAGGTTGGGTTGATTGCCAAAGCGACCTCAGGAATTGTTTTGTCATAAACAATTCTAATGTTGTAAGTGTTTTCTACATTGCCAGCGTTATCAACGGCATGGGAAGTAATGTTATAGATACCATTGGGAACATCAGTAAGTTGGTAATTCCAAACATTGGTGCCTGTGGCGCTAAACATTGATTCGGTGGCCACCCAAGCAGAGGCAGTAGCATCCCAATAAGTGGTTTCACTTTCATCGGCACCAAAGTCTAGGTGAGAAATGCTAATTAAAACATGGTTGATACCAGAGTTTAGGTCTGTTGCAGTACCTTCAATTAAGCCGGTAAATTCATTGGTTTCAATTGAACCGCCATCGGCTAGGTTATAGTTAGTGATGATGCTGCTTGGCAAAACAGTGTCGTACTTTACATTAAGTGCATAGGCACTAGCTTCAATGTTTCCGGCAATATCAGTTCCAGAAACTTTGATGTCATAAGTACCGTTTTCGGCTGGTGACCAAAGGTAGCTAAAGTCAAAAAGTGTGGAATCAGTGTTATCTAAAGTGGTAATTTCTTGCCAGTTATTTTGACCAGCTTCGCTGTAATAGATTGTGACAAGGTCAACTCCGTTGAAGTCGTTACTTGTGCCTACAATATCGATTCCAGTGTTAGTAATAAAGTTATTAGTTGGACTAGTTAGCGTTGTTGTTGGAGTGGTCCAGTCTGCTGTAATGTCGCATGTATTAGACCAATCAGAATAGTTGCCTACGCTATCTTTAGCTCTGACTTTAATGCGGTGAAGACCCTCGTTGAGTGAACCACCGTATTGAGAATTAGCAAGGCTTGTTGACCAGACACCTCTACCTCCTCCGGGCAATGGATAGTCAATGTTGTATTCATAAGTGACAGCACCATTGTTATCTACTGAATTAGACCAATCAACAGTAGTGTTGTGAATATTTGTAACTACTCCACAGCTTAGTGACGGATTTAAAAATCCCAACACAGTTGGTGTTGTAGGATTTGAAATGTCGATTTTAACAGTATTAGCTGCTGTTTTAGTTGACTCAACATTTCCAGCGTTATCGATGGAGAAGTATTTGATGGTGTGAATACCATCAGTATTGAGCGTAACGCTATTTCCGGTTGCGGACGAAGTAGTTGGTTCAGATCCATCAACGGTGTAATAGGTGGTTTTGCAACCACTACCACTCACATCAGAACAGTTTAAAGTAACTGTGACTGGTGTGTTGTGCCAGTTGGCATCGGTTCCAGAGTCAGTGGTAACTGGAGGAACCATTATGGTGGAATATTTCTGGTATGGATTGGCAGTCAATAAATTACCAGCCAAATCGTGAATATTTTGGACTCCCCAGAGTTGTTCTGGAGAAACATACCAGTCTCCGTGAATAAAGGTAATAGTAGCGGTTTTAGATGTTTCATCGTAGGTGATAGTGGCATCACCAACCAAATCGCCACTACCGCCAGCACCTGGCCAGTTACTTAAATAGTAATTAGCTGGATTAGTGGCATCGGCAGGGTTAACAGCTTCACTAAATACAGCCTGGAAGCTTTTGAAGGCTGGACCTGTTCCAGAGAAGACTAAGTCTACACTTGGCTTAGAAGCATCATAATAATAGTGTCTCCAGTCACTCCAAGCACCTTCGTGACCATTGTTATCGAAAGCTTGAACTCTGAATTTAACACCACCTTGTTCACCGGTAGTTGGGGCATGATTTCTATAATTAACAGTTGTTTCTCGATATGGTGCACCAGAAAAGGTGTGTCCATCATCATATTGGTATTCAATTCGATAGTGATTAATTCCTGAGGCATCAGAAGGAATTGTCCATTGGTTTAAGATAGGAGTAGTGGCGAAGTATTGGTCTTCATTTGGTGAAGTGATGATTGGTGCCTGTGGGCCCACTGTATCGAGGGTTACAGCCCAAATTTCACTCCACTCGCTATAGTTTCCAACATTATCTTTGGCTCTAACCTGCCAATACCAAGTGCCATCTGGTGCACCAGAAGAATGAATCATGCTGGTGGGTAAAACTCCAGAATGCCAAAGACCGGTAGTTAAAACTCCATCAACTTGAGCAGGATTTAGTGATGATTGGAACTCATAAGTAATTGGCAAACTTGTGTCTGTAGAATCGTTCCATTCGAAGTCAAAATTGTTGGTGCTAAGTGTGGTGCTATTAGCAGGTGAAACTAAGGTCGGGGTAGTTGGGCCATCTGTGTCTGGAAGACTATCAACAAAATCATAAAAGTCTGTACCACCCATCTTTAGCGTAATACCATCGTAATAGTGTTCTTGGGTTCCGGTATTAGAATTGGATGAACCAGAAACAAGGACAATGCCCCCAATAAACCCATTGCCACCTAATCCACATGTGACTAAATCAAGACAATGATTGGAAATATTCCAATTTCCATAATTATTCATCAAGTTTGTCCAGGAAATGTTTTGGCCATTATTGCCGTTAACTCTGATTTGAATGCCAGTTGTTGAACTATTGAACGTTTCTTGCTCCCAAGTATTTGCAACAATGCTTGGGCTGTAAACTACAGTAGCTGTATCAAGACCTGTATTGCTGGTAATGAAGATATTGAGATAAGTATCGCTACCTGATTTTGTGTATCTATTCCATTTAACTTCTTCAATATCACTTAATTTCTTGCCTGTTGGATAGTAACCAAGGTAGGATCTGTTGGTACCGCCCCCACCTGGTCTGTTCATTTTAATAACGTCTGGACCAAAGTTAATTGGCACACCAGAGCTAGCGCTATCGGCTAATACAACATTGGCATTGCCACTTTTGGTTAATCTCCAGCCTTGCTGTGTAGCTGAAAAAATATTGCTTGGAATAATATCAGCAGGTACTACTACAAACACCGTAAAGTGATCTAAGCCTTCGGCTTTAACTTGGTCATCGGAAACTACCTCGCTGGTAACTTCTTGAGCTTGAGCTAATTCAGATACACTTTCGGCAAAAACTACTTTTGTTTCACCTTCAATATTTTCTGGAACAGGCAAAGTTAGGTCATACTCAAAACTGCCATTTTCCATGTTAGAAGTAATGTCGTAGGCGACGTTAGAAGCAGCACCAAGAGCTGTAACTTGTTCTTCATTTAAAAGAATTTCTTCAATCATTAAGTTGCCAACATTTTCTGGTAACTTGGTGAAAGTGATAGTGACTTGGCTATTTTGTGGGGCGACGTAGGCCTTGCCAGTTTTCAAGTCTGTCGTTTTGAAAATGTTACCTTCTTTGAGCCAAAGTTGACCATCTTTAATTTCAAAAGAAGCTTCGTAGCTAGTATTTTTGAAGTTTAAAGTACCTTTGGTAATTGTGTCTTTGGTACAGCTGTCATCAGTAGAACAGGTGCCAACAAAAAGATCAGTGCTAAATTTATTGTTTTCGAGATTGGTAAGTCCGGTAATTGCGTCAACTGGAGTGGTTTCATCGTTGTCGTCATAAGTAATTAAGTACTCTACAGGCTCAGCAGCTTCGCCACTCAAGGTTAGTTGATTGGATTCGCTATCGAAAGATAAAGCAACAGAATTGACACTGGTTTGAGCTTTTGCGGTTGGGACTAAAAAGAAAAGAGGGGCTAAATTTTGGAAGAGTAAAAGGAAGATTGTAAAGAGAGCGTGAATTTGTTTTGATTTACGAGTTAAAAGCTTAAACATAGTTCAACAATAATACTACATCAAAATAGATCGAGCAAGATAGCTAAATCTGATTAAATTAATTTTTTTAATTTTTGCCAAATTTCCACCATTGCCCAGGTATCCATTTGGCAATACTCGAGTAAATCTTTTTTAATTTGTTCATGATCTAATTGAGATGAAGGGTGGCTTTTTCTTCCATAAACCATCTCAGCCCACATCAACATGGCCACATCGCCCTTATTAATGTTTAAGTTTTCGTAGCTTAATTCCGGTACCAGAACAGGCAAAACATTTTTAATTGATGAGCTACCTCTAAATTTATAATCAACGTAAGTAAGTTTGGAAAAAATTTCCATCAAATCAAAGGTTCTTTCGTTTAAAGAAAGTAGGCGATCTTTGAACTCTGGTTGTAACTGGGCAAGTTCTTTGTTGCGTGAGTTTTCAAAGCCTTTGTACCAAGAAATAATTGATCCCTTCTCGCCAATATGGCTAAACAAACTCTCACAAAAAGCTCGACTGGGTTCGTCAACAGTAGTATGTAAAAACTCTTTATGTAAAATTTTTCGATCGTTGGGTTTGGAAACAATATGGAGTGAATACTGGAAAACTAAGTTTTGATAAGGTTTGTAGCCATCATGCATGGGTACAGCTGGTCCAAAGGTTTCATAATCGAGAAAATAAAGTGGATATTTGAGTTGGCTGAGTTTTTGTTTGAGCTGGTTTTTTTCGATGATGGGACTATTTTTGATAAAAGACTCTAAGAACCTTCTTTGATGAGTGGTTAAGGGAAAATCTTTGGGAATAAAGCTTAAATCGCGAATGTTTTGCGCTAATAAATCTTGATATTGAATTGATTGACGGTTGGTATCTGGGAGGTCAAAAATGGAAAACTTGGGCAAGTTATAATGACACAAATCCAAACAAACACAACTTTTTGGGTCCAAACAGGTGTCGTTGCTTGGTGGAGTGGAGCTGGTAAGCAAATCTTTGGCTTGTTGTCTTAGTAACAAAACTTCGTCTTCATATTTTTTAATCTGCTCAGTCATGTCTTCAATGACAAAAAGTTTTTCCAAATTTAAAGCTCCTTTTCTCACATAACTATTATTAATGTGGACTAAGTAACATTTGCCAACGTTAAATTGCGATTTGGCCAACAAATATTGGAAAGTGATTTCATAGCCATGTTCTCTTTTGGCATGACTGGAGCTTTTGACTTCATAGAGATCATAAGTGTCTGTTTCAGCATTATGAATGACAACGTCGATAACAGCTTCATAATTGCCATCTTTGAGCTGTTGTTGAAATTTTAGTGAACTGCCTTTGGGATAATTGGTATTCATCTTTTCTACCAACATTTGTTCGGCCAAATCTTCAACTTTATATCCTTGTCTGCCAAGGTGTTGTAAAAAAACACTTTTTTTAACAGGGTCAAGCAATTTATTTACCTCAGCCCAAAGGTGCATAGGGCAGTCTAAATACGTTTTGAATTGCGATTTTGTCAAAGCCATAAAAATTATTATAGATGAAAAATTTATGTTATACTCGCCTTGATGCAATTAGCAAACAGACTTCACCAAATTTGGTATTTCACCTTCAAAGGAGGGTCTGTTTTTGTTGCATAAAGAATAAATAAAAAGCAAAAACCAACCTCCTTAATCAGGAGGTTTTTTTATGTAAAGAAAGGAAAAAATGAAAAAAATTCTTTTTGTCTGTCAAGCTAATATTGGTCGAAGTCAAATGGCTGAAGCATTTTTCAATCACATGACTAACTCTAATCTTGCTACGAGTGCGGCTTGCGAGGATTTTAGAGAGAAATATGATGGCAAAATTACCAGTGAAATTATTGAAACTATGGACGCAGTAGGTATTGATTTGCGAGACAAACAAATAAAGTTGTTGACACCAGAAATGGTAAAAAAAGCTGATAAGGTAGTGGTTTTGTGTGACCAAAAGTATTGCCCGGATTTTCTGCTTAATGCTGGTGAAAAACTGACGATCAAAACTCTTGAAGATCCGCACAGTAAAGATGCTCAAACAATTGCTCAAATTCGTGATCAAATAAAAAGTATCGTGAAAGATTTAATCGCATGCTAAAAAAAGAAGAATTAATCAAACAATTAGATCAATTGGTCAGGTTGCCAACCTTGCCAGGTAATTTTGCCGAAAATCAAAAAGCTTTGGATTTAGTGGTGTCGTGGTTAGCAAAATCAGCACAGATTGTTCGTTTGGAAAATAAAGGTACTGAGATTTTGTTGGCTAGCAATCAGAAAACCATGACTCCAGATTTTGGTTATATGGTACACATGGATGTGGTTGCTGCGCCTGATTCAATGTTTAAGGTCAGTGTTGATGGAGATAAGTTGTTGGGCCGAGGGGTTTCAGATATGAAATTTTCTGTACCGCTAGGTGTGGCTTTGCTTAATGAGTTAATTGAACAAAAAAGTGATCTTAGTTTTACTTTATGCATTACTACTGATGAAGAAGTGGGTGGCTATGCCGGTGGTGCGTGGTTGGCTACAGAGTATGGCTGGAACCCCAGAACCTTGATTGTTCCCGATGGTGGAGACAATTTAAGATTTGTTGAAAAAGGCAAGGGTGTTTGTCAGCTTCAAGTAACTTCGACCGGTGTGGCGACGCACGCTTCCAGAGTTTGGGAGGGTAAAAATGCCATTCCGTCTTTGGCCAAACTAACTGTTGAGTTAGATAAACTTTTTGGTAAAAACAATCAAAGTGAAACTTGGAAAACTACTCTTAATTTTGGTCAATTTAATGCTGGAATTTCCGTCAATCAGGTTTGTGATTTGGCTGTTTTGAGATTGGATTTTCGTTTTCCAGAAACCAGTTCGGTCGAAGAAATTGAAGCAATGGTAAAAAAGTTGGCTAAAGCTATCGATCCGGAATTAAAAGTTGAAAGAATGTCGACAGGTTTGCCAACTTTTACTGACATCAGTTTGCCAGTGGTTAAAGATTTCTTTGTCGCAATGGAGATGGAAGTTGGACAAAAACTTGAAACTATGGGAGCTTATGGTGCATCTGATGCCCGTCACTTCGCACACTTAAAAACTCCAGTCTTAATGCTCAAGCCAATGGGTGGAGATATCCACGCATTAACAGAATGGATTAGTTTATCTTCAACCATGCAGTTTTATCAGGGCCTAAGAAGATTTTTTGGTCTCAAAAGTTAGGCTGGCGATGTGGTTAAAGTAGTGACAGAGTGTAGCTAAATACTTTTATTGCTTCTGAATTTATTTTTGGCGCCTGAATGGCAAAATTCTCCGGAGCTGGTGGCATGACCTGAATAGGCTCAACGCAAATAAAGTTTGCATCTGGTTGCGACCACTGGGCAAAAGCTTCATAACCTGTAATTGCCATTTTGATAATACCAACTTCTGGTATTTCAATAACGTGTTCGTTTTTGGACCAAGAATTAAATTCAGCTTCACCAACTAGTCCAGTTTTAGAAAAAGGCAAGCCGTTAACTTTAACCTGAGATCTTTTTTCTGGTGAACAAACAAAGTAGTGATGCTCTGCGATGTTGATCGGCAAAGAAACTGGGGAGATATTTTTAATAGTAGTAGTAACTGTCAGACTCTGATCGCCAAGTAAAAATTCGCGTTGAGCTTCGATTCCGGATGGATAAATACCTGGAATTTCACTCATTTTCCAGGTCCAGCTGCTATCAGTTTCTTTGGTCCAGGTTTCTTTGCGGGCTGGGCCATGATTGGGTAGGTTTTCAGCCAGATTAAAGTTGGGAATGCAGGGATGGGTAAAACCTTTTCCACCGTCAGGTCTAATACCAGTCCAGATTATTTGTTTACCATTCAACCAAACTTCTCCTAAGCCACAACCAACAGGATCGACCTGACAGGTAGTACTAGGATTAGTAATCGAAGTGAGAGTAACAATTTCTGACATGATTTGAGATTATCACGCCAAAAGTATGATGTCTTGATTAACCAATTTTGAAAAACTTCAATAAATGGTAGACCAAATAAGCTGGCCAGACCAAAGCCTTCAAAACACCAAGTAACTTTTCGCCAAAAGTTGGTGAGGTAGTAATAAAGTAAATTAGCGCTCCGATCACGCCAAAGCCATAAACGGCATCAGAAGATTGTGTAGACATATCTAGATTTTACGCCTTTTCGAACAATATTTCTGTAGGTATATAATCCCGTTAACATGCCAAGTATTACTTCTAAGGAATTAGCAAAAAATTTGTTGGACCAAAGAATCATTGATATTTCGGATGGCTTTCCAGTCGTTACACCAGAAGATTATATGGATTTGGCTAGTGTTCTCTTTCATGCTGGAGTGTTTAGAGTTCCAATTGTAGGTTTTAAAACTGTCGAACAAATTACAACTTTGGCTTTGGTTAGTACTGAAATTCAAGAGCACCGAGAACTGGCAAAGATAGCTCAGCTTGATAAAACAAAGATACTTTTTACAGCTTCTCTGGAAGGTTATCCCTTTTCCGATTTTGATCCTTTTTATGCTTATTTAAAAATAATTTTGTCTAAAGGTGAGGTTTATCAGCGCGTTGGTCGTGGTTCTGACTACTTTTCACCACCTTTATCAGGCGTGGGTGTTGGGGAGTTGTCGAGAATTTTTGCCAAGATCGGCACGCTCATGAATGTTTAAATTTTTTATCCCATAATATTTATACCTCTGGTAATGGTGGAAACTTTGTGATATAATATTACCCATATATAGGGAAAAATTAATAAATCTACCCTTATTCTTGATGAAAAGTTGCAACTTTTTCAACAGAGATTATTGCCAAAGCTTTAAAGAGAGCTGAGTTTTTTATTGCCTAACCGCTTACTCTTTCTTCTAGGGAGTGGGAGCGGTTTTTTGCATCCCAATTTTATGGACAAGCAACGTTTTTTACATCACTATCTCAATCTTCAACTCGGTATTTTGTTTGATCAAATTAAGCCGGTCGCTGATTCATGGTTTTGTTCTAATGCCTCTGGCGAAACACCTTTTTGGAATCAGGCTGTAGCTTTTGAACCATTAACCGATGTCCAAATAGATCGAATTGAAGCCGAGTTTGAAAAGATCAAGAGAACACCAGCTTTTTACTTACCACAACAAGATAATTTGGCAGATTTTTCTTTGGCACTTAAAAATCAGGGTTATGAAACTAAAACCAGCGAAGTTTTTATGTTCCATGATGGCAAAAATGTACCTGTTTTGAACTTTGATTCTTTAAAAAAAGTTAGTTCAGAGACCGAACTCGAAACTTTTATGAAAATTTTTGATGATTGTTATCGTAGTGAAGACGAAAAAGCGGGTCGAGGTAGTGGCTTTAATCAATGTTTACAATCCACCAAGGATGATTGGTATCGTTTTCACAAAAACAACCGCGTCGAGTTTTTCATTTTATACTTTGAAAATAAACCCGTTGGAATTATTTCCTTAACCAATTATGAAGATATGGGCTATATCTCTAATATCGGTGTTTTACCAGCTTATAGAGGTTTGGGTCTTGGTAAACAAATTACACTCTTTGGAGTAGAGATGTCCAAAAAACATGGCAACCAAACGCATTTTTTAATTGCAGAGCAAGGTGCTGCGCCAGAAAAAATCTACGAAAAAATTGGTTTTGAATCGAAGTTGGTTTGTGACTTGTTAGTTAAAGAAAAATTAGCAGTCTAAGCCGGTGATTGACAAAATTTCATCTTTTTAGTAAAAAAGTAGTTGATTATTAATTAACCTTAATAGAAAGGAAACATTGATATGTCAATTACAAGTTTAACTCCTGTTTTAAGTTCTTTGGGTAGATGGCCTAGCTTCTGGGACGATGATTTTTCATCGTTGATGACCACCGCGTCTAACAACCTCGATATTTACGAAACCGAAAAAGAAGTGGTGGTCAAAGCTAATGTTGCCGGCGTGCCTTCAGATAAAATAGACGTCACCTTTGAGAAAGGTGTGCTGTGGATTAAGGCCGACCAAGTTAAAGAGGAAGATGACGAAAAGAAAAAACACTACTCACGTTCTTCTTGGAGCTATTCATATAAGATAGCTGTTCCTGGTAGACTTGATCCAAACGCTGAGCCAGATGCAGCGGTGGAAAATGGTGTTATGACTGTCACTTTCAAAAAAGCTGAAGAAGTCTTGCCAAAGAAACTCAATGTGAGGACAAAATAAAAACTAAGTATTTGACTTAGATCTTAAAAAGCGCCCATTGTTGGGCGCTTTTTGGTATAATTACCAAATCGCTCGCATTGTTTTAAGGACAAAATCATGAAACAAGCAGAGATATTTGGTGGTTTGTCTGGAGTTTCGCTGATGATTATGATTGTTTGCTTCGCTCTTTTGGGTATGAAGCAACCAATAACTCTGGGCAATGTGGTGCTGGGAATGATAATTCTTTCCGGCGGCAGTGTTTTAATTGGTGGTGGACTGTTTGTCGTTTTGGTAATTTGCTTTGGTCTCCTCAGGAGGGAACCGGCTCAAAACGAAGTGGTAGAAGATTACTACTACTAAAAAGATAGTTTCGCCATCGTATCAAAAAAGAAACCGGCTCGATCAAACAGCCGGTTTTTTGTTGGCTCGAAATTGACGGAACAGGAAAACAACCCAAGAAACAGCTTCTAGGACTAGATAAACACCAGCTGGCATCCACCAACTGCTTTGGGCATCAAAAACATGGAACATAATGGCTAGGGCAGCGACATAAGTCAATCTTTGCAAAAGTTTCCAAACACCACCTAGCATTTTCATGGAAAAATTATTAGAAATTACCCATAACAAAAAGAAAATACTAATCGCAGCGAAGCCTGTTTGGTTGTAGACAAAAAGTGAAGGAATGACGCTTTTACCAGTTGAAATTAGACTGATTAAACTGGTAAATCCTGAATGAAGTATGGCGGTGAAAAAAGCAGTAATGCCGATTTGTCTTCTAAAAATAAGCAGGAGTGACTCAATTTGTCTAAAAATTCCCAAGCGCTTGAGAATACCGGGAGTCATACTAGCTAGGAGCAAAACAACGGAAATTTCGCCAAATTTGCTGCCAATTTCACCAAACATCGGTCTAAGACTTGGATAGTTGGGATAAACCCAAAGTCCAACAATATACATTGCCACCATGGCAATATAACCAATAAAAAATATTTTTTTGACAATTTTTTGATGTTTGGCTAAAAACAGGTAAAGATCTTTTAGAAATTTCATGAATATCATTATTCCCCACTTTTGCTTTTTTAGGAATAGTCTCCCCTTAATTCGAGTGGCAAGATCCTAGCTAGCTGACTCATGTAGTAATTAGTAGCTTCAATAAGTGAGCCAGCAGATGATGGTCTAATGGTTTCACCAACTTTCAAATTGGTTTGTCCATTAGTGTGAGTTAAAGCCATGGGAATGGCTGGAAGTTGTCTACCATGAGCCAGTTTGGCAAAACTAGAATTAACTTTGCTTGAATCTAGGGTGTGAGCTCTAGTACCCATGGGAGCAATACCATAAAGGTTTCCGGGTTGAGATAAATAATGATCAGTTTTTTGTGCCAATTCTCTGAAGAGGTGAGTTTTCTCTTCATCAGAAAACCTAGCCTCATCTTTCTTTCTAATTACAGGAATGGGTACTGAACCGGTAAGTTGGCCAATCATGTCTAGGCCGATTTTTTGCCAGCCTTGGTAGTGACTAATAGCTACAGGACCAAGCATCTTGCCTAGATTAGGAAGTTCGTTTCTCATGGCTACAGGCATAATGACAGCATCAGATAGGCCGGAATGATAAATGAAAAGAATGGCAGAAGTAGTTAGCAGCTCTTGATTTAGTTGAGAAAGGTTTTCCTTATCTTCATCAGCTACACGTAGATTGGCGCCGATTTTAATCAGCCAATAGGCTAGTTTTAAAATGGTATTGTTGTGGCTATTCTCCGCCGTTGGTCTCTGAATTTCCATTAGCTTGTCCTTGGCCGTTATTTTCGTTTTGCTGGCTGTTGTCGTTGCTATTGCCATTGCCTTGTCCTTGGCCGTTGTTTCTGCCATTGTTTTCCTGTTGAGGTCGCTCTTGTTGTTGAGGGGGTTCTGATTCTTGTGGTTGGCTTTCTACGCTGGTTGTATTGGGAATGTTTTGAGCTTCTTGCTCTAGTTCCTCAATAACTTGATCAATTTCTTCTTGGGTATCATTAATATTTTCTACAACATCTGGCTGAATAATTTCTTCCTCTGGAGGTTGAGCGGTTGGTGTGACTGGAGAATTAGTGGGATTTGTAGTCGGAATAGCAGGTTGTTGAGTAGCTGTGGGCTGAGTTGTAATAGGTTGGGTGGTGGTTGGTCTTGTATTGGTGTTGCCGCCAGTCGCCGGTGGGTTTTGGTAGTAATAATTATTTGTAACATTATTTACGACAGGGCGAGTTGTTTGGGGTTGGGTGGTGGTTGGGGTGGTAGTTGTTTGTCTGGGGTTAACGATTTTGTAGCTGGTTGTAGTTTTTTGTTGGGGTGGTAAATAAGAAATAGCTCGGTTAACTTTTTGTTCTTCAAGTTGGGTAGTAACCTGGTGAAGTGTTTCGATATATTTGGCGATAGCTTCTTTTTTGGCTTGTTCGTCGGTGATGCCTGATAAAGACTTACGTGTAGCCTCAATCTGCATGGTTAGATTATCCAAACTTTCTTTGGCGTGAACTCCTGATAAAACTTTGGTTACTTCGCCCATGCGACGTTCAGTTAATTTGAAATTTGTTGTAGATTGAAGTTGACTTGATGGACTAATCGCAAGTAAAAGCACTTTTTCCATGGCTAGTTTCATGCCATATGTGCTATCACCAGGAACAGCATCCAAGATGCTAGTGCCATACCACTAGGAGCCATTAAACTGAAAAAAACTATCCACAAGAAAATGTTTAAATTGCGATTCATTAATCTAAAAGTAGCAAGTTTGATAGGGGAATGTCAATCCAAAGCTAAATTTAGTGCGGTTTTCTTAACATCATTTCGCCGCCAGAAGAAAGGCGTAAGGATTCTGCTCCCACTTTTTGTAGTCCAGCAATATCTCTGACATTCTGAAAAACGAGCGCCATGACACAGTCACCAATCAGTAAGTTCAGTTTTTGTAATATAGTAGGAATATTGCCACGACCATGTTCTAAGTGAGCTCTAGTACCTTCGCCTTCCACATAAGGAATTAAACCAAAAGGTCCAATGCGATCGCCCATGGCTTTCATGCCGGCCGATGCTTCGCCTCGATATGGTTTCCATGGTCCTTTTCCATCATCTTCGTCTTCAAAGTACAAATATCCACCTGGCGACTCGATGGTGCCACCACCAACTGCTCTGGTGACACCAATGCCGGTGCTGCCCAAAGCAAGGGTTTGGGCCACATAATCACTGCCACCACCTTCTACTATAATAGGTATCCTAAGTTTGCCGCGCATTTCCCAAACAAGTTGAGGCCAGTTAATGCCAACTCCACTTCTTACTCCAGTGGTACAGCGTCCGCCTCCACCAATTCCTAGATAAATGCCATCTGCGCCAGCAGCTTCTAGAGCAAGTGCTTGATCTAAGTCCACGACTTGTCCCACAAAGATTTCAATTGGTTCCCAACCTTGTTTTTCTTCTAGTTGGCGTAGGGCTTGCAATGTTTCCAGTGGCCCAAGGCCTGGTTCTGGGGAATAGATGCGGAAGGTTCTCACTCCGGTTTCATATAAAATTTTTGCTCTATCCAATGCTTTATCGCCATCTGCTTCAAGGACACCCATGACGTTGTGACGCCACATATTGAGAAGTTTTTCCCTGGTTTCTTCGCTTTTTCCGATCAGAGCGGGGCTGTTTTCTAAAAAGGCAAACGCTTCACGAGCTAACTCGCTTTGTCGATGTGGGTCCGAGAAAAAACCATCTCTGGGGACGCCACAAAGGCTGTGTGACATGGCCATGCTGGCAATAGCAGCCGAGCTACCCCAGATATCTGGGTTGGCTGAGCCGACAAAAACATTGCGAGCTTGTCTACCAAGTTTGACAAAGGGTCCTTGTTTGAAGCGTTCAGTTCTTTTAGTTCGATCTTTATCTGCGCCAGTGGGTCTGAGGGCAAACTCATTAATACCAACTATTTCATTGGTTTTACTGTTTAGGAGCTGGTTATCGCTAGCAGCTGGTGGAATAAATTCTCCAGAATCAACTAAGAATAGTTGTTCGATTCTTTCGGGGTGATTAAATAAATCGAGGTAATAGAGCCAAGCGCGCACAGTTAGGTTGAAAAGCTCGGGAGGTAGTTCAGTTGTTTTGAGTTTTTCTGAGTGTTCGTCGTAGTCAGTAATAACTAAGCCTTGATCTGGGTATGATTCATATGGGTCGGTAGTGCTGACTTTAGCAAAGTATTCGAGCAACCATGGCCAAAAACCTTCAGCCTGAAGAAATAAAACCAGATCTTCTATATATTGTTCGGCAACCTCTCTTTCTTTTAATAAAATTGAAAGATTTGGAATGTCAGGTTTTTTTAGCACAAAACTCATTTTGCCAAAGAATGACTTTGATGTCAAAATATATATTAGTGACAAAAAAGCATCAAAAAGAGTCATTTTCTACTTTAGATAAAGTAAATATTTTCCTTTCTCCCGCCTTAGTTTTAGCTTCCTGGTATATGTATATAGTCACTAGGGAAGACCGTTATGCTTTTGGTTCATTGATCGGTGAACATGTTAGTAATTTTTTTGGATCAGCTATGGCTATGTATTTGGCTACGACTTTGACCACTACTATAGAGAATATGGCGGAATTTGATGAAATTAAGAAGGTGGCTCAGTTTTTGCAAGTGGTGAGCGCTATTGCTCTTTTGGGTATAAATTTGAATTTTGAAGTGTGGGATGGGAACTCGCAGATGGTGGGAGACCTGTTTTCGGCAGTGCTAGCTATTGTTATGGTTTGGGCTAGTACGAGGCGCGCTTTGACAAAATTGGAAGCAAAACCTACAACTCACTTTGAAGACGACTTGGGGTAATTTTCAAGTTTTTTCCTTATCGATCGACTTTTTTTACCCTTTTACGTTATAATAAATTCCACCTTTGCAACGAGTAGATATACCTGATATAATCACGTCCTGTTCTTCAAAAAAGAGCAGCAAAGAAATTAAAAATATAAATTAATATGGTGAATACAGATAAGAACTCATCTTACAACATCAGAGTTAGACTCAAGGCTTACGACCACAGAGTTATTGATGAGGCATCTAAAAAAATTCTGGAAACCGTGGTATCCACTGGTGCCAACGTTGTTGGTCCTGTGCCTTTGCCAACTCATCGCAAGGAGTTCACAGTTTTAACTTCACCACACACTGATAAAAACGCTCAAGAGCATTATCAGATTAAAACACACAAGAGGTTGATTGATATTATCAACCCAACCAGTAAGACTATTGATTCTTTGATGCACCTTGACCTCCCAGCGGGTGTAGACATTCAAATCAAAATGTAATTTATACCTAAAAATTTTTTTAGGATACAGTCTGAAAACAAACGAAAAAACAACACTAAGAATCAAGTTGATGAAACTAAGATTCTCTGAAGTAGAGAACAATAACTTATATGTTAAACCAAGTATTTGCTACCAAACTCAAAATGAGCCAGGGTTGGACAACCACAGGCAAACGCGTGGCAATCACACGCTGCCGTGTTGAAAGTAATCTTGTTGTAGCAGAAGTTAAGTCCCCAGAAACTGATTCTAAGAAGATTTTTGAAATTGGATATGGCACCAAAAAAGCCAAAAACATGTCTAAGCCGCTAAGAACTAAACTAGAGAAGAGCGGCTTTTCTAATGGTATTTTAGGTTTGCAAGGTGTTCATCATGAAGGTGAAGACGTGAAAGTTGGTGATTCCATCAATTTGGAGCAAGTGCTCGAAGTTGGTGACATCGTCAAGGTTCAAGGAACATCAAAAGGCCGAGGTTTCGGTGGTGTTATGAAACGCCACGGATTCAAAGGTGTTGGTGGTCGCACTCATGGTCAATCAGACAGACAAAGAGCACCAGGTTCTATTGGTTCTGGTACTACTCCAGGTCGTGTTCTCAAAGGTTTGAGAATGGCTGGTCACTATGGTGTCGAAACAATCAGTATTTCTAACTTGACTGTTTTACACATTGATAGTGTCAATCAAGAAGTTTGGTTGTCTGGTCCAGTTCCAGGCTCATTCAACTCCATCGTTCGTATTGAAAAGATGGGTAAAAAGAAAAATATTGTTTTAGACAAAAAAGCTTCAGGAATCAAAGAAGCTCCAGTAGCTGTAGAAAAAGCAGAAGCTAGTGAAGTCGCTAGTGAAGCTCAAACAAACTAATGAAATTAACTAAAGTTAACTTAACCGGCGCCAATAGTTCCTTAACAGCAAGTGATGCTGTCTTTGGCTCAGTAGTCAACGAAACCTTATTGGCTCAAGCTGTTAGGGTTTATCTTTCTAACAAACGCCAAGGTACTAGTTACACTAAAACCAGAAGTGAAGTTAATCGAACCAAGAAAAAATGGTACAAACAAAAAGGTACAGGTAACGCTCGCCACGGTGCGCGTTCAGCTAACATCTTTGTTGGCGGTGGTACCGCTCATGGACCAAAAGGTAACACTGATTGGACCTTAAAATTGACTGCAGTTTTAAAGAAAAAGGCCATGATCTCTGCTTTATCAGCTCAAGCTAGTAAAGTGATCGTGTCTGATGACATCATGAACTTGTCCGGCAAAACCAAAGAGGCAGCTGCTTTAATTACTAAAGTTGCTCCAGAAGCTGGTAAAGTTTTAGTTGTCATTAACAAGAGTGAAGAAAATGTCTTAAAGAGTTTGAGAAACTTAGAAACTGTCTTAGTTGTCTCTGCTTCCAGAGTTAACACTTTGGAAATCGTTCTCGCTGACGCAGTTATTATGACTTCTGAAGCAGTCAAAGCTCTTGAAGCTAGATTATTGGGTGAAGTCAAAGAGGTTAAAGAAGAAAAGTCAGCTGTTAAAGCAACCGCTGTCAAAACAACCAAAAAAGTAGCCGCAAAGAAAGCTGCTTAATTAATATGAACGCCTACATTATTAGAAAACCAATTATTACTGAAAGATCTTTGAGTCTCGCTCAAATGGAAAACAAATATGTTTTCGAAGTGAGTCGTTTGGCTAATAAAGATCAAATCAAAGTAGCAGTTGAAGAGTTCTTTGGCGTTGAAGTTAAAGCTGTTAACACTATTAGAAGTAATCGTTCCACCAAGAAAACTGGTAGAAAACGACAAACTGTAGTGGTTCCAGCAACTAAAAAAGCAGTTGTTGAACTCAAAAAAGGTCACAAAATTGACATGTTTGATTTCAACCCTAACGAAGAGAAATAAATAGATATAACTAACAATGTTAAAAATCAGTAAAGCAACCACACCAGGACGAAGACACTTAGTCAGTGTTGATCGTTCCGAACTTTACAAAGGTGAACCTGAAAAGTCACTCTTAGTTCCTGGTCACAAAAAACGACAAGGCCGTGGTTTTAAAGGTCACGTCACTGTTCGTCATCGAGGTGGTGGTGTCAAAAAGAGACTTCGCATTATTGATTGGAAGAGAGATAAAAGAGATATTGTTGGTCTCGTTGAAAGATTGGAATACGATCCAATGCGTTCAGCCAATATCGCTTTAGTTATCTACGCTGATGGTGAAAAAAGATATATGCTCGCACCAAACAACTTGAAAGCTGGCGACAGAGTCGTAGCTGGTCAACAAGTTGAACCAAGTGTTGGTAATGCTTTGCCCCTTAAAAACGTTCCTGTAGGTACCCCAATTCACAATATTGAGTTGAGAATTGGTAAGGGTGGACAATTAGTTAGAGGCGCAGGTGTCTCAGCTATGGTCCAATCCAAAGAAGGTGCTTTCGTGGCTGTTTTAATGCCATCTAAGGAAATCAGATTGATAAATAGCGAATGTTTCGCTACAATCGGCCAGGTTGGAAACCTAGATCACAAAAATCAACAACTTGGTAAAGCAGGTCGCAAACGCATGATGGGTATCAGACCAACTGTTCGTGGTACTGCTCAACACCCAGATTCACATCCACACGGTGGTGGTGAAGGTAGAAGTGGTGTCGGTCTTAAATTCTCCAAAACTCCATGGGGTAGACCAGCAATGGGTAAGAAAACTCGTAAGAAGAATCATGTCAATAATAAATTCATTATTAGAGACAGAAGAAGTAAATAAATATGTCAAGATCAAGTAAAAAAGGACCATACATTGACCCAAAATTGCTTAACAAAGTGCTTAAGCAAAAAGAGTCAGGCAAGAAAGCTCCAATCAAAACCTGGAGTAGAGGTTGTACTGTTGGTCCAGATTTCGTTGGTCATACATTCATGGTTCACAATGGCAGAATCTTTTCTGAAGTTTTTGTCAATGAAGCCATGGTTGGTCACAAATTAGGTGAGTTCTCTCCAACCAGAACCTTTAGAGGTCACGGTAAAATTGTGAAGAGAACATTGACTAAGACCTAAGGTAAAAATGCAATTTAAAGTAACACAAAAAAATACCAGACAAAGTCCAAGAAAAGTTAGATTAGTGGCCAACACCATTAAGAAACTTCCTTTGGAACAAGCAATCAAGCAATTGGCTGTTATTGAGAGAAAATCCACTGTGGTTTTACTCAAGACTATCATGCAAGCTATTGCTAACGCTAAGAACAACCACGGTGTCGACGCTGATAAGTTGGCTATCAAAGAAATTTTGGTCAATGTTGGCCCAAGTTACAAGAGATACAACGCAGTTAGTCGTGGTCGAGGTCACAGTATTCTAAAGAGAACCTGTCATATCAGTGTCACTTTAGAAGAAAAGAAAGCTGAAGTTAAACCAGCAGCTAAGGCTGAAGTTAAGACTGAAGCCGTCAAAACAGTAGAGAGTAAAAAACCAGCTGCTAAAAAAGCAACTGCTGTTAAAACAGCAAAAAAAGCAGTCGCAAAAAAAGCTGAAAAATAAAATATGGGACAAAAAGTAAATCCAACCGGCTTTAGAATTGGTAACACCTTCACTTGGAAATCAAGATGGTTTGCCAAGGCAGCAGACTACCAAAACGTAGTTTTGGAAGACAACGCTATCCGTACTTTCCTTAATGAAAAGTTGGCTAGTGCTGGCGTGGTTGCTATTGAACTCGAGAGATCTTTAACTTCAATTAAAGTGATCTTAGTTGTCTCAAGACCAGGTGTTGTCATTGGTAAAGGTGGCGAAAACTTGAAAAAAGTTCAAGCTGACCTCAACCGTTTGATCAACATTAAAAGAGAAAAAGGTCAAAAACTTAAGATCAATCTTAAGGTTGATGAATTTAAGACACCAGATATTAGTGCAAAATTAGTTGCTCAAAGAATCGCAGAGCAATTGGAAAAAAGATTCCCACACCGCCGCGCTGTAATGCAAGCTATGGAAAAGGCTATGGCAGCTGGCGCAAAAGGTGTTAAAATTGCTCTTTCTGGAAGAATTGGTGGCGCCGAAATCGGACGCACCGAAAAGTACTTTGAAGGCAAAGTACCTACTCAAACTTTAAGAGCTAACATTGATTACCATCATGGTCCAGCTTTGACCAAGTCTGGTTTTGTTGGTATTAAAGTTTGGATTTATAAAGGCAATGTAGACGAGAAATAAGTATGTTACAACCTAGAAAATCAAAATACCGAAAAGAGTTTAGAGGTTCCATGAAGGGCATTGCTACTCGTGGTAACACCGTTGCCTTTGGTGATTATGGTTTACAGGCAACTACTTGTGGTTGGGTCTCTGCTCGTGAATTAGAAGCTGCTCGTAAGAAAATTACCTTCTCTACCAAAAGAGCTGGTAAATTCTGGTTGAGAGTTTTCCCTCACAAGCCAGTTACTAGTAAACCAGTTGGTGTCAAAATGGGTGCCGGTAAGGGTGAAATCGACCGCTACGTCTGTGTTGTCAAACCAGGAATGATTATTTACGAAATCGGTGGTGTTACCAAAGAAGTGGCACACTCAGCTTTGAAAAAAGCTGGTCACAAACTTTCAGTTCGTACTACCGTCGTGGAAAAAATCTAATGAAAAGAAACGATATTAAAGCACTAACCGAAAAAACCGTAGCTCAACTCGAAAAGCAACTCGGTCAATTACAAAATGAATTGGCTAAAGTTAGACTCGAAAAGAGAGCTATGAAATTAGCTAACATCAGTTTACCTCGTGTTTTGACTGACGACATTGCTCGTGTCAAAACTGAGTTAAGAAGAAGAGAATTATTAAACAAATAATATGAAAACTTTACAAGGAACCATCACATCTTTAAAGAATGCTAAGACTGCGATTGTGACGGTAAGTAGTCGTAAACTTCATCCTTTGTATAAGAAGTACATGAAGAGTACCAAGAAATATGCTTGTCATTATGAAAATATGACCTTAGAGCTTGGACAAGAAGTGCAAATTAACGAAAGTAAACCAATTAGCAAAACAAAGAGATTTGTTGTCGCTAACGTAGTAGCAAAATAAATAACCGACCATGATTCAATTAAGATCAATCCTACACGTCGCTGATAACTCAGGTGCAAAACGCCTCAGAGTAATTCAAGTTCATGGTGGTTCCAAGAGAAAATTTGGTTCCATTGGTGATATTGTTGCTGCTTCAGTCATTGCTTCTGACACTAAAGGTTCTTTGAAAAAAGGCGAAAAAGTCAAAGCTGTGATTGTCAGAACACACAAAGAATTCAGAAGAGATAACGGCGAATACATCAGATTTGATGATAACGCTGCCGTCATTATTGAAGGTCGAGACAAAGTTGATCCAATCGGTACTCGTGTCTTTGGACCAGTAGCTCGGGAGATTAAAAACAAGGGATTCCACAAAATCGCTTCATTAGCTCCAGAAGTTTTATAAAACTATGAAATTAAAAATCGGCGATCAAGTACTAGTAACAATCGGAAAAGACAAAGGCAGAAAAGGTGAAGTCATTAAGACTTTCCCTAAATCTGACCGCGTTGCTGTAAGAGGCATCAACCTTTTCACCAAACACATCAAGCCTTACGCAGGTAGAGCTGGTGAGAAAAAAGTTAGTGAAAGACCAATGTCTACCGCTAAAGTTGCGATTTTGAACGAAAAAGGTCAAGCTGATCGCGTTGGCTACAAAGTCAATGAAGATGGTTCTAAAGTGAGAATTTTTAAGAAAACCGGTAAGGCCATTGATTCCGCTAAAAAGGAAAAGGCTACTGCCAGTAAGAAATAATAACAATGAATAGATTAAAACAGAGATACCAGACAGAGGTCGTACCACAACTCACTAAAGAGTTGGGTATTAAAAATGCTTTCTCAGTTCCAAAACTAGAAAAAGTAGTCTTGAACATGGGTGTGGTTGATATGCCACAAAATCCTCGTGCTCGTATGGCTATTATTGAAAACGTAGTTGAGCAATTCCAAGTCATCACCGGTCAGCACCCACAAATCACCAAAGCTAAAAAATCAATCGCTGGTTTCAAGCTTCGTGAGGGTGAACCACTCGGCGTTATGGTAACATTACGCGGTGAGAGAATGTGGGAATTTGTCGATAAGCTTATTTCAACAGCATTACCACGTGTTAGAGACTTTACAGGTATTTCTCGTACCGCTTTCGACGGTCATGGTAATTACAATTTGGGCATTTCTGAACAAATTGTTTTCCCAGAAATCGTTTTTGATTCAATCGAAAGTGTCCGTGGGTTACAAATTACTTTTGTGACTAACACAAACTCAAATGAGCAATCCTTCGCTTTACTCAAAGCTTTAGGTATGCCATTTGCTAAAGAAGAGGTTAAAGAATAAATCATATGGCAGGAACAAAATCAAAAGTCCTAAAAGCTCAAAGATTGTTAGCCAAGCGCGAGGCATATGCTAAGTCTGGTGTTAAAAAACCAAACCGATTCTCGACTAGAGGTGAGAATAGGTGTAAAATGACTGGTCGTGCTGGAGGCTACATGCGCTACTTTGGTTTGAGTCGTATTGCCTTTAGAGAGTTAGCAATGAAGGGTGAATTGCCCGGCGTGACGAAAGCAAGCAAATAATATGACAGATCCTATTGCAGACATGATCATCCGAGTAAAGAATGCTTTCTTAGCTAGTAGAGCTACTGTTAGTATTCCTCACTCAAAAATGAAAGAAGCCTTGGCTAAAATTCTCGAAGCCGAAGGTTATGTGGAAAGTTTTGAAGTCAAACCAACTGCTCCACAAAAAACTATTGAAATTAAACTTAAATATATTGGTAAGATCCCTGCGATCACTGAAGTGAGAAGACTCTCTAAACCAGGACGCAGAATGTACGCTACTGTTGGAGAAATCCCACGATCCTTGGGTGGTTACGGCGTTACAATCGTTAGTACAAGTAAGGGAGTTATTACCGACAAAGATGCTCGTAAAATGAACATCGGCGGCGAAGTACTCTGTCAAATTTGGTAAATAATATGTCAAGAATCGGAAGAAAACCAGTTGCTCTTACTACCGGCGTCAAAGCTGAAGTAGTTGGCAACGAAGTAGTAGTCAGAGGCGCCAAAGGCGAACTCAAAGTTACTATTCCAGCTGGCATCGAAGTTAAGATTGAAGACAACAGTGTTGTTGTTTCCGCTCTTAACGAAGAAAATCAAACCAGAGCTTTCCACGGTTTAGTGAGAAGTTTGGTTGAAAATGCTAACGAAGGTGTTTCTACTGGTTACAAAAAAACATTGAAAATGATCGGTACCGGTTATAGAGTTGCTCTCAAGGGTGCAGGTTTAGAATTAGCTGTTGGTTTTTCTCACAAAGTTGAAGTCAAGCCAAGAGTTGGTGTCAAATTCACCATTGAAGGACAAGATACTATCCATGTTGAAGGTATTGATAAGCAAGTCGTTGGTCAACAAGCTGCTGAGATTAGAGCGATTAAACCACCAGAGCCTTACTTGGGCAAAGGTATTCGCTATGAAAATGAAGAAGTGATTAGAAAACAAGGTAAGACTGCCGCCTAAAATGCAAAAAATTAAACAAAACTTAACCCTAGCTGAAAAAAGAGCTCGCAGAGTCAGAAGTAAAATTTCTGGTACTGCCGAGCGTCCAAGATTAACTGTTTTCAGATCAAACAAATACACTTACTTACAAGTGATTGATGATCAAGCTGGAAAAACATTGGCTGCTGCCAGTGACGTTTCAGTCAAAAAAGCAGGTGTTAAATTGGACGGCAAAAAGATGGAAAATGCTGTCGTAGTTGCTCAGGAATTGTTCAAGCAACTTAAAACTAAAAAGATCTCAGCAATCAGATTTGATCGCGGTTCTTACCGCTATCACGGCAGACTCAAGGCAGTCGCCGATGCATTGAGAGAAGCAGGTATTGAAGTCTAAAATATATGGCATACAACAACGAAGATCAAAAAAACCAGAAACAAAAGAGAGAACCAAAGGAATTTGAAGAAAAAGTTATTCAAATTTCTAGAGTTTCCAAAAAAACCAAAGGTGGTAACAAATCCGGCTTTTCAGTTTTGATGGTTGTTGGTGACAAAAAAGGTCAGGTTGGCGTTGGTTTAGGTAAGGCAAGTGACGTTATTGGCGCGATCAAAAAGGGTATTAAAAAAGCCCGCAAAAAAATGATCACTATTCCACTTGATGGAACAACAATTCCTTTCTCAGTTGAAGTTAAAAAAGGTGCTGGTGTAGTTATGCTTAAACCAGCTCCAAAAGGTTCAGGTGTTATCGCTGGTGGCCCAATTAGAGCTGTGGTCGAAGCTGCTGGTATTAGAGATATCTCTAGTAAAATTATGGGCAGTGAAAACAAAGCTTCTAGTGTTTACGCTACTTTTGAAGCCTTAACTCAAATCACTAAATTAGTTAAAATCAAAAATATCAAATTAAGATCCATTGCTGAAATTGAAGCAGAAGAAAAGAAAAAAGCTGAAGAAATTCAAGCTAAAGACAAAAAAGCTGCTCAGGAAGCTAAAGCCAAAGAGGCTAGTGAAGCTAAGCCAGCTGCTAAAAAAGTTGTCAAAAAGCCAGTTGCAAAGAAACCAGCTGTTGCCAAAAAACCAGCTGCTAAGAAGGAATAACCATGTCATTACTTAACCAATTAACCAGTGTTACCAGTAGAGCCAAGAAACGCGTTGGTCGTGGTTATGGCAGTGGTAAAGGTGGACACAATTCAGGTAAAGGTACCAAGGGTCAAAACGCCCGACGTGGTGGCGGTGTGGCTCAATGGTTTGAAGGTGGTCAATTACCAATCATCAAGAGAATGCCAATGATGCGTGGTAAATCTAGACTCGAAATTGTCAATCCAACCGCTCAATTATCTCTCACAGAAATCGAAAACTTAAAAACTGAAGTTATCACATTAGAGTCTCTCAAATTAGAGAAGGCTATTGATGGTAGATTCAAAAAAGCAAAGATTGTTGGAAACGGTAGTATCTCGAGAAAAGTAACAGTTGAAGGTGTCGGTGTAACCGCTGGCGCTAAGGCTGCTATAGAAAAAGCAGGTGGCAAAGTGGTATAAACTTACTTTGTGAAAAAACTACAACAAAAACTTCAACAAATATTCCAAAATCAAGAGTTAAAAAAGAAACTCATCTTCACTGCAACCATTTTCTTTGTTTACCGGTTGCTCTCGCACATTCCTTTACCAGCTATTGATGTAGATAAGCTTTCTACTTTGTTTGCTTCAAGTCAATTTTTAAGTTTACTTAACATCTTTTCTGGTGGAACCTTGTCTAATTTTTCTATTGTCGCCGTTGGTATTAGTCCTTACATTACCGCTAGTATTATCTTGCAATTAGCAGCCATGGTTTTTCCTGCTTTGAAGGAAATGCAAAAAGATGGTCAAGCTGGTCAAGAAAAATATAATCAATACACAAGACTTTTGGCGGTACCACTGGGTGTGGTACAAAGTATTTCCGTTTTAGCATTGCTCAATTCTCAAGGATTGATGCAGGCTGGACACCCATTATTGTTGGTTGTTATGATTATGAGTTTGATTGCTGGTTCGATGATTGTGATGTGGTTTGGCGAATTGCTTTCTGAATACGGTATTGGCAATGGTATTTCTATGATTTTGTTTGCCGGTATTATTTCTCAATTCCCACAAGCTGTTGCTCAAGCCTTGTCCGTTTCCACCAGTGACCAATGGATGACTAATTTGGTCTTCGTTGCAGTCTTCGTGTTGATTATCGCTTTGGTGGTTTTCATGAATGAAGCCATTCGAAAGGTGCAAATTCAATACGCCAAAAGAATGCGTGGTGGTAGAGAAATGGGTGGCCAAATTACTCATTTGCCAATTCGCGTTAACGTTGCTGGCGTGATGCCAATCATCTTTGCGGTTTCTTTGATGATGGCACCCTCATTTATTGGTAGACTTTTAATTTCTACGGGTAAAGAAACTTGGATTAATGTTGGTCAACAATTGAGTATTTGGTTCACTCAAACCAACCCAATTTACATCATTACCTATTTCACAATTGTCTTTATTTTCACTTTCTTCTCAGCTTTGGTGTTCTTTAACGCAGAAGATATTAGTAAAGAATTGAAAAAGAGTGGTGCTTTTGTACCTGGTATTAGACCTGGTGGTCCAACTAAGAAATATCTCGAATTTGTGGTGACTAGAATCACTTTAGTTGGTGCTTTGTTCCTTGGTTTTATTGCCGTTATGCCATCACTAGCCCAGGTGTTTACCGGAGTTAGTTCCTTGGCTGTTGGTGGAACTAGTGTCTTGATCGTCGTCTCTGTGGTTTTAGAAACCACTAAACAAATAGAAAGTATGCTTGTTGGTCAAAATTACGACCAATATATTTAGTAAATATTAAAAGAAAAAACTATGAAAATTGTTTTGGTTGGTATCCAAGGTGCAGGCAAATCCACTCAGGGCAACTTACTCTCACAAGAGTTAAACGTTCCTTACCTTTCCTCGGGTCACATTTTTAGAGAAATGGCTAAAGAAAAAACTAAATTAGGCCGTTGGTTGAAAGAAACTCTTAATTCTGGAGCTTTAGTTCCTGATGAAACAACCATGGATATTATTTTTGAATACTTAGACAAGCCTGAGTACTCCAATGGCTATATTCTCGATGGTTTCCCACGCACTTTAGCTCAAGCAGAAGTTTTCACAGATCGAAAAGGTGTTGATAAAGTAGTTTTGATCGACGTTTCTGACAAAGAAGCTTTGTGGAGAATTTCTGGTAGAGTTGCAGACAGACAAGATGAAACTTTGCAAGCCATTAGAAAAAGAATCGCTCTTTTCCATGAATCTACCTCAGCCGTGGTTGAGTACTACCAAGATCGTGGTATGTTAGTTAGAGTCGATGGTGAAAAAGATGTCGATGACGTCTTCGCCGAAATTAAAAAGCATTTGGGAAGATAAATTTAGTCAAATAATGGTATAATATAGGCCTATGGGAAAAGTTCAAGCTCATAAAAGAGCAGCAAAAGCTAAAAGACAAGTTGATTTAACCTCTGAAAAATCTCAAGCGGTTGACCGTTTTGAGATCGAAGGCGAGGTTTTGCAATGCTTGCCTAATACCATGTTTAGAATTGAAGTTACAAAGAGTGAAGTTGAGCCTATTATTGGCAAAACTTTATTAGGTACTTTGGCAGGAAAAATGCGATTGTATCGAATCAGGGTTATGCCTGGTGATTTAGTCAAAGGTTATGTCAGTAAATATGACCTCGGAAAGTGTAAAATCACCTATAGATCAACCAAAACTGATTCGCAGTCAATTTAATACTTGTCTAATCTGGCCTCTTGAGGTATATTTCAAGTCTGTTAATTTTATTTTCGCAGTAAAAAGATAACAAAAGATGAAAGTTAAAGCATCAGTCAAAAAAATCTGTATTCATTGCAAGTCTGTAAAGCGCAAAGGCGTTTTACGTGTTATTTGTAAAAATAAGAAACATAAACAACGTCAAGGATAAAAGAATATGCCACGTATCGTCGGTGTCGACATTCCAGATAACAAGAAAGTTCTTTATTCACTCACAGCCGTTTATGGCGTGGGTCTTAAAGTATCAGAGAAAGTCTTAGCTCAGTCAGGTGTTGATCCAGACAAACGTGCTAGAGATTTGACCCAAGATGAAGTTGGTAAGATTAATAAAGTTTTAGAAAACTACATCAACGAAGGTAATCTTCGTCGCCAAGTTGCTGAGAACATTAATCGTTTAAAGAGAATCAGAGCTTATCGTGGTCTTCGCCACATTGCCAAACTCCCTGCTAGAGGTCAAAGAACCAAAACTAACTCTCGTAACGCCCGCGGTGGTGCTAAGAGAAAGACTGTTGGTGCTCTTACCAAAGAGATGGCAGCTAAATTAGATGCAGCAAAAGCAAAGAAATAAGATTTGAACCATGCAAAAAAGACAAGCCAATACTAGTAAAGTTAAAAAAGCACTTAGATCAGTACCTAATGGTAGAGTTTATATTACCGCTACTTTCAACAACACTTTAGTTAGTGTGACTGATGAGCAAGGTAATGTTCTCTGCTGGGCATCAACTGGTGGAGCAGGTTTCTCTGGTTCCAGAAAATCTACTCCATACGCAGCTACAGTGACCATGGAAAACGCTCTTAACAAAGCTAAAGTCTATGGAATGCACACTATTGATGTTTTCTTAAAGGGTCCAGGTCCAGGTAGAGATGTGGCTTTAAGAGTTATTAAGGCACAAGGTTTGAGAATTGGCATGATTGCCGATATGACCCCAATGCCACACAATGGTACTAGACCAAGAAAAGCTAAACACAACAGATAAAACATAAAACTATGGCAAGATATACAGGTCCAAAAAACAAACTAGCAAGAAAAATCGGTGAAGATTTGGGTTTAAAATCCAATTCATTGAAAGTTGCCAAAAGACTTTCTATTTTCCCAGGCCAACACGGCGTTAAAGGAAGAAGAAAAGTTTCTGATTACGGTAAACAGCTCAAGGAAAAGCAAAAAGTCAAATTTATTTATGGCATTTTGGAAAAATACTTGCGCCGCCAATATGATGAAGCTGTGAAGAATCCATTGGCTACTGGTGCAACCATGCTTAGTTTGCTCGAAAGAAGATTAGACAATGTTGTTTACCGCTTAGGTTGGGCTGCTACTAGAGCTGCCGCTCGTCAATTAGTGACCCACAACCACATTTTGGTTAACAACAAAAAAATGAACATTGCTTCTTATCAGGTTCACACTGACGACGTTTTGACTATCCGTGAGGGTAGTATGAGATCTCACTTATTGGCTGAAAGAGTCAAAGAGGCCGTCCCAAGTGTTACTTGGTTGGAATCAAAAGCTCAAGTGGCTAAGGTTTCTCGCCTCCCACAAAGAGATGACGTATTAGAAAATATTGAGGAGCAACTCATTGTTGAGTACTACTCAAGATAATAATTATCTGGAAAACGGACCTAGCAGAGCTAGGGATGAAACAAAGGAAAAATATGAAAAAACTTGCACAATACCCAGTCATGAGCCCTGTCTTTGGTGTCAGTGAAGCTGCTACTACTGATAGACAAGCTACTATCGTGATTGAACCATTGGAAAATGGTTATGGTCACACTTTAGGTAATGCTTTGAGAAGAATTCTCTTAACTTCATTGCCAGGTGTCGCTGTTACTTCTGTCAGAATTGACGGTGTTGACCACCAATATTCTGGTCTTGAGGGTGTCAGTGAAGACGTCATTGAAATCATTTTGAACATTAAATCTTTGAGAATTAAATCAGAAACCAGTTCTGAATCTGGTATTTTGAGATTAAACGTTTCTGGTCCAGGTGAAATCACCGCTAAAGACATTAAATGTGATGCTGGTTTTGAAATCGTCAACCCAGATCAACACATTGCTGTTTTAGCTAAAGGCAAAACTTTGGACATCGAAATGACTGTCGAATCAGGTATTGGTTACGATATGTCTACCGGTAGAGAAACTAGTGTTGTTGGTGAAATTCCAGTTGACGCTTTGTTCTCACCAGTCGTCAAAGTTTCTTACAAAGTCGAAGCTACTCGCGTCGGCCGAAGAACTGACTACGACAGAATCGTTTTCGACATTACTACTGACGGTACTATTAGTCCACTTGAAGCTTTAAAGCAAGCTGCTCAAGTTTTGGCTAAACAAGCTACTCAGGTTTTCAACCCAGTTCTTCCAGAAGTGGAAGTTAAGGAAGAAATCTTAAGCCCTGAAGAAGCTGAAGTTTTGAAATTAACCGTAGAAGAATTGGATTTGCCAACTCGCATCGCTAACGCTTTGCGCAAAGGTGGATTCGAAACCGTAGGCGACCTCCAAGGCGCTCCAAGAGATGTGATTGCTAAAGTCAAGAACTTGGGTGAAAAAAGTGTGGATGTCATCAACGACGCTCTTCTGAAAAAAGGAGTTAGTTTGGGTGAATAAATAATATGAGACATCGAGTTCAAAAAAACCATTTTAATCGCAATACAAACGAACGCAAAGCTTTACTCAAAAGTTTGCTGAGAAATTTGATCGAACAAGGTGAGATCGTCACTACTGACGGCAAAGCCAAAGAGATCAAAAGACTGATGGACAAATTGGTCTATAAAGCTAAAACTGACACAGTCGAAAACCGTCGTTTATTGCACAGAGTGTTTGGTCGACGCGATGTCGTTAACACTTTGTTTGTACGTGTTGCTCCAGCTATGAAAGAAAGAGTTTCCGGATTTACTTCTATTAGTAAAAACGGTTCTCGCCGAGGTGACAGTGCTCAAATGGTCACTTTGAAATTTGTTGCTGAGTATGATCGCACTGGAACTTTGAGTTCTGGCAAGACCTACGAAGCCAAAGCTGAAGCTAAGCCAGTGGCCAAAAAAGCACCTGCTAAAAAAGCTGAAGCACAAAAAGCGACAAAGAAAGTAGAGAAGAAATAAGATGCAAAAAACCTACATGCAAAAAACAGCTGAGGTCAAGAGAGATTGGCATCTCATGGATGCTGAAGGTCAAATTCTTGGTCGCTTAGCTACTCAAATCGCAACCAAATTAATGGGTAAAAATAAACCAACCTACACCCCTCACATTGACGGTGGAGATTTTGTAGTTGTGATTAACGCTAGTAAAATTGCTGTTACCGGTAAAAAAGAAACAGACAAAGAATACTTTAGATATTCAGGTTACCCAGGTGGTTTAAGAAGTTTGCCTTTAGGTAAACTCAGAGACACCTACCCAACCAGAATCATCGAAGCTGCTGTTTATAATATGTTGCCTGACAACAAATTAAGATCTGGTCGTATGAATAGATTGAAAATCTATGCAGATGCCAATCACAAACACGAAAGTCAGCTTAAGAAATAATTCAAACTATGGCAGTTAAATTAAGAAAAAACACTACAAAACAAAAAGTTGTCAAAAAAGTTCAGCCAACTAAAGTCAAAGTTGCTGGCAAAGCTGGTCAAGTTGCTCGATCAATGAAGACCCCAGCTGGCAATTACTTCGAAGGTATTGGTCGCCGCAAGGTTGCTATTGCTAGAGTTCGTCTTTATGTCACTAAAGGTGATTTCTTGATCAATGGTTTGGCCGCTGGTCAATATTTTGATGAAGTGCCAAATGCATCTGCTTTATATAACAGACCATTGGTTGCCGCTAATCTTTTAGGTAATGTTTCTTTGACTGTTAAAGTTTCTGGCTCAGGTATTCGCTCTCAATTAGACGCTGTAGTTTTAGGTATTGCTCGTGCTTTGGTCAAATATGACCCAGAGCTCAAGACAGTTCTTAAGGCTGAAGGTCTGATGACTAGAGACGACAGAATGAAAGAAACCCGCAAAGTCGGTATGGGTGGTAAAGCCAGAAGATCTAGACAATCACCAAAACGTTAAAACTAAGTTTAGAAAAAATGAAATCCCAAGCCCAAAAGGCTTGGGATTTTTGGTTCGTGTTATAATGAGTATTGAAGTGGACAAAAATCAGTCATGGCAAATTGATTCCACTTTGTTAATTCGAAAAGAGGCAATGATTGTTCACACAATTTTGCAAGTAGGGTGGAACCGCCCAAGAAGGGTCCCTACAAGGTATAAAAGTTATACTTTGTAGAGACTCTTTTTTTATTACTCTACACAGTGTGAAAGGTAAAATGTCTGAAGCAAAAATGCCGACTCTTGATGAAATTTCCGCTTTGGCTAAGCGCAGGGGATTTGTTTTTCCCACCTCAGAAATTTATGGTGGTTTAACTAGTTCCTACGACTATGGTCCAATGGGGAGTGAGCTTCTGAAAAACATCAAAGATTTGTGGTGGAAAAATTTCATTACTTTGAGATCTGATATGGTAGGTATTGATAGTCAGATCATGTTACACCCCCAAACTTGGGTAGCTTCTGGTCACGTCGGTTCTTTTGCTGATCCAATGGTCGAAGATTTGATTACCCACAAAAGATTTAGAGCCGATCATTTGATTGAAGCGTTCATTGAGGGCAAGTCAGAATTTTCACAATTGGTAGTCGAAGATTTGACCATTGATGAAATGGCGAGCTTCTTAAGCGATAACAAAGTTAAAAGTCCAGATGGCAATCCACTAAGTGAGCCTAAAGCTTTTAACTTGCTTTTTGAAACTCAAATTGGTTCAGTGGCTGGAGAAAAAGCTAAAGTTTATTTGCGCGGTGAAACAGCACAGGGTATTTTTTCTAACTTCAAACAAGTTTTGAACTCAACCAGATTGCAATTGCCATTTGGTATTGGTCAGGTTGGTAAAAGTTTTAGAAATGAGATCACAACTGGTCAATTTATTTTTAGAACATTGGAGTTCGAACAAGGTGAAATTGAATACTTTTTCAATCCAAATCAATCTAACTGGGAAGAGTTGTTCGAAAAATGGCAAGACGATATGATGAGTTTTTTGACCGATACCCTTGGTTTCAAGTCAGAAAACTTACGTTGGCGTCGTCACACTGATAAAGAACGCTCTTTCTATTCTAAAGATACTTATGACATTGATTTTAATTTCCCCTTTGGTTGGAAAGAACTGTGGGGATTGGCTTATCGTACCGATTACGATTTGAAACAGCATATTCAGCACTCGGGTGAGGCTTTGGATTACACCGACCCACACACTGGTGAAAAAATTGTACCTCACGTGATCGAACCAGCGGTTGGTATTAATCGTTTGGTTTTGGCTGCCTTAATCAATGCTTACTGGTTTGATGAGGCAAATAATCGCACTGTTTTGAGATTAAACCCACGTTTGGCTCCATATAAGGCTGCAATTTTCCCGTTGCTCAAAAATAAGCCAGAATTAGTGGCAAAAGCTAAAGAGGTCTTTGATAAATTGGCCAAAAAATATGCTGTGACTTGGGATGATCGGGGCAATATTGGTAAAAGATATTTGTACCAGGATGAAATTGGTACCCCATTCTGTTTAACTATCGATTTTGAATCACTTGAGGATGAGGCTGTGACAGTGCGCAATCGCGACACCACTACTCAAGAAAGAATCAAGATTGCTGACCTTGAGAGTTATCTCGCGAATGTGTTAAATTAAGGAGTACATTTTTAATCCTATGAAAAACAAAAAATTCTTGATTATCGGCGCTATTGTTTTACTTTTGGTGGTTGGCGGAGTTTTTGCTATGAAAATGACAAGCAAAAAACCAACAACTGATCAAACCACACAAAAAAAGAAAACAGTTTTGGAGCCAAAAAACATCCTTGAGTTTGCACTCAGACCTTATATTAAGCTGACTCCAACTGCAGATGGTCACAACTTAGAAATTGCTATCGTCGATGTCAAAAAGCCAGCCACCGAAGTTGAGTATGAATTGGAATATCAATCAGGAACTTTGTTGCAGGGTTTCCAAGAAGTGATCAAGCTTGATAGCTTGCCAGCTAAAACTACCAAATTATTTGGTTCTAAGTCTGCTGGTGGTGCTGTTACTTATCATGAAGATATCAAGGGTGGAAGTTTGCAGGCTCGCTTTATTGGTCAGGAAAATTACGTTTTAAAGCAAGATTGGCGTTACTTTGATAATAAAGATAAGGCCACTGAATTTTCATCAAAGGATGCAAAGTTCCAAATTACTTCTCTTGATTTGAAAACTAATCGTTTGTTGATTGTTTACAATACACCTGGTATTCCAGCTGGTTTGGACAAAACACCAGTTTCTGATCCGTATTCATTGACTTCAGCTACCACTCTCAAAGGTGAGGCCACTGTTAGTATCAGAGCTAATGAAGAGGGCGAGTTGGCAATTTGGGGCTTTGATGGCACTAAATGGACCAATCTAGGTGGTCAAGTTGATGGTAAGTTAGTAACAGTCAATAAAGCTCCTTTGATGGAACTCTATATTGTAGCTAGGTAAAAATATGAGCAGAGGTATTCGTAAAATCGGTGAGTTTTTTTTGGACATCATTGAAACAGTAGTGATCGCTTTGTCAATTTTCTTGGTTGTCTATTTGTTTTTTATGCAACCACACCAAGTGAATGGTCAATCGATGGTGCCAAATTTCCAAAGCGGCGAATATGTTTTGACTGACAAAGTTTCATATAAAATGAGAAATCCAGATAAGGGTGAAGTAGTGGTTTTCCACGCCCCTAAAGCCGCACACTGCCCAGAGGGCACGGGCTGTGACTACATCAAAAGAGTCATTGCTTTGCCAGGAGAAACTATTTCTTTGAGTGATAGTACTTATTACGTTAATGGAGAACCTGTCAAAGAAAGTTATATTCCTAGTGACTTCGAAACTTTGCCAGGTGATTTTATTAGAGGTAGAACTGTCACTTTGGGTCCCGATGAATACTTTGTTTCTGGCGATAATAGACCATACTCCAGTGATTCAAGAGCTTGGGGTCCAATCAGCAAATCAGATATTGTAGGTAGAGCATTCTTTAGATATTGGCCACCACAAAAGTCTGGTCCAATCAACAAAGCTACCTACTAAATATGGGATATACGCGCAACGCTATTGAAGGTTTTTCTTTTCAGACCTTTTTAAAAATTGCTACGGCGGTAGTGGCAATTGCGAAATGGGCGGTAATCGCGCGTGTTTTAACTCCAGAAACAATTGGTCTTTTTTCCTTGGTCACTATTAGTCTTGGCGTTACTGAAGCTACTACTCAAACCGGTGTTAACCTCACTATTGTTCGGTCAAAGCAATCGGTTAAATACTTTCTTGACTCAGCTTGGGTAATTGCCATTATTCGCGGCTTGGTGATTGGTGTAGTCATGATCTTGTTAGGCTTTGTTTTAAGTAAATTTTTTGACCAACCTGAGCTATTGATTTTGGTTTGTTTGACTGCCTTAGTGCCCGTGATTAAAGGATTTATTAATCCAAGCATCATTGAATTGCAAAAGGAACTTAAATTTTTTCATGACGCGTCTTTTCGTTTATTGGTGACCTTAAGTGAAGCTGCTTTTTCTATTGTGGTGGCTTTATTAACCAAATCAATTTTTGCTTTGATCGGTGCAATGGTTTTTTCTGCCTTAGTTGAAGTTGTGATTTCTTTCATTTTTTTCAAAAATCGTCCTCGATTTGTTTATCAAAAATCGCGAGCTGAGGAAATTCTTCACGGTGCTAAATGGCTTAGTTTTTCTGCACTTTTTGATTACTTGAATGAAAATTTGGACAATTTTTTAATCGGAAAACTGTCTGGTGTGAGGAATTTAGGTCTTTATCATAATGCTTATGCATTTGCACACCGTGTTAATTATGATCAAGCCAAGTCGGTAACGCATGGAACTTTGCCTATTTACTCAAAGTTGCAAAATAATCCTTCAAGACTAATGCGGGCTTTTATGAAAGCCACTTTGAGCACAATGGTTTTTGTCACTGCTGTTTCTGTGCCACTGTTACTTTTCCCTGAATTCTTTGTTAATTTGTTGTTGGGCGAACAATGGCTGGAAATTTCTGGGTTTTTGCATTGGTTAGTTTTGGCCGGCATTATTCAAAGTTTTTCTGCCCTTTGTTACAGTTTAATGATGGCAAAAAAAGCCTATTCTATGGTCAATTTGCACTTAGCTAGTTCTGTTTTTCTGATGGCAGTTTTGGTCTTTTTCATGAGCAAGAGCGGAGGGCTCTCTGGGGCTTCATTTGCAATATTTATATCAAGGCTTGTCAACGTTCCAATCTTAATTTGGCAAATTATTCAGATCAAAAATGAAAATCAGTAAACTGATCAAAGACAATCTTCTCTTAATTTTAATTTTTTTAGTGGCCACAATCATTAGAACTTGGGATTTATCCAACACGGCAATTTTTTTTGATGACGCTGGACACGATTTGTTGATTGCAGGGCGGTCATTGGAAGAAAAAAGCTTGCCTTTGCTCGGCATTGCTTCTAGCGTGCCTCGCTTCAAACAAGGTCCGATTACTATTTGGTACGAGATGTTTTTAATCAAAGTTTTTGGAGAAAATTTGACTTTAATTACCCTTGGTTTCGTGGCTTTATCTCTAATAAGCTTGGTGTTGGTTTATGAATTTTGTGACCGTTATTTGAGTAAGAGAATTTCTATGATTGCAACATATTTAATGGCACTTTCACCATTTGCCATTGCTCAAGCTCGTATGCCATATCATACCAATCCAATTCCTTTGGCTACGGTTTTATTTTTGTTTTCACTGGTTAGACTTTATCAAAAAAAAGAACACTCTTTGTTTTGGGCTGTTTTGGCATGGGCGTTTTTATTCCAATTTGAGCTAGCAGTTTTTCCCACTTTATTAGTTATTCCTTGGGTGTTGTATCGAACCAAACAGTTAGGTTTTTCATGGGCAAAAATTCGTCAGGTAGTTTTTGGTATTTTTATTGGCCTTTTGCCACAAATTATTTATGATTTGACTCATCGTTTTTCTCAACTGGGGTTATTTATAGTTTGGGTGGGTTATAGACTAGTCAGCTTATTTGGAGGTGAGCACAGTTTTTCTGGCGACAAGGTGGTTGGAACGCTAACGAGTTTCGCTAAGTACGGAGGTAGAATTTTTTCTACAGATAATTTGCTGATTGGTTTGATAGCGTTAGGTTTAATAATTTATGCTGTAGTAGTTTTGGTTAAGCAATTTAAAAAGAAAAAAATTGAACCAGCTATGGAGGTGATTTTAGTTTTTGGTTCGGTTTTGTGTTTGGGCTACTTTTTGCACGGCAGTCCATCAGAAGCCTACTTTCCACCGCTAATTGTGGTTTTGCCACTTTTGGTGTCGTTTATTCTTAATCATATTTTCAAAAATAAAAGTGCATTTTTAACAGCAGTACTTTTGGTTTGGGGTTTAATCAATATTCGCTCAGTTTTTGCTCATCGTTTGTTTGTTAGCAATTCACAATCATTTTCATATGGTTGCTCGATTAAAAATCAGCGCCAGATGGTTGATTTTATTACCAATCAATCACATGGTGATTTTAAATTTGATACAACTAGAGATATGAGAAAATTCGCTGCAACCTTTGACAATTTACGTTGGTTGGCAAAAGAAAATTCTGCATCAGAGAATAGTCAGTCTAAAAAAGTTTTTTACATTGAAGGTAATAATTCGCCATTGCTTTTGGAAACTGAAATCAAAGTGAGGCATTTTGGTTGTAGTGATATTTACTTCTATGAGTAGCAAATTACCTTTGAGTGCAATTGTCATTGCCAATAGAAAAGGAAATAATCCAGTTTTACCTAAAGTTTTGGATTCACTCTCCCAAGCAGAACAAATTATTGTTTTTGATACCGGTGATCAGCCAATTGAAGATTTTGCCAAAGTTAGAAATGAAGCCTTGCTTAAAGCCAACCAAGAATATGTTTTGTTTGTTGATTCCGATGAGGTTTTAACTAAATCATCTTGGACAGAAATTAAAAAAATTGTGTCTGATCAGCAAGCTGATTTAGTCAGTATTTTGAGATCTGATATTTTTTTGGGTAAAGAATTATTGGGTGGTGAGGCTGCCAATCAAAGATTAGTGAGAATGGGTAAGAAAGATAAAATAAAGTTTATTAGGCCAGTTCACGAGATCGTAGTTGTAGACAAAGATGCTCAGTTGTTAACTAGTAATATAAAATTATTGCACCACTCTCACCCTGATATTTTCTCTTTTTTTCAAAAAGTTTCTTTTTACTCTTTTATTGATGCGGTAGTGAGAAAAGAAAATGATGATTTTTATTTGATTAGTTCGATGCTTTTTTTCCCACCTTTGAAATTTATCTTTAACTGGACGGTGATGGGTGGTTATAAAGATGGGATGAGGGGTTTGGTGTATGTGGTTTTGATGTCACTTCATTCCTTTTTTGTGCGGGTCAATGGTTGGGAGCTAAGACATCGCCAAAAAATGGTAAGATAAATTATGGCTCTACTTAAGAGAAAAACAGTTTTGGCCTTACTTTTTGTTTTAGCTATTTTAGTCGGACTTGGAATTTCCTTTTTACCTAGTTTATTTGTCAAAACAGTTAATTCTCAAAAACAACTTGAAATAGTAACAATTGATTATCACAGCAGTTTGGACTTTGGCTTGGCCAACCAAAAGAAATTAGATGAATTGATGAATGTTTTCTCTGATCTTATTTTCAACCATGGTTACCATAAAATTAGCATTATTTTTACCGATGCAACTCAACCCAATAAAATCTTTTGGATGAATAAAAAAAATAAGATGATTAACCATCTTGGGTATGGTGTTCAAGTTAATGGCACGAGTTTGGACATTTATCTTTACAACAATTGGAGCGCGTTGAGCGAAAGTGGCTGGGGAGCTGAAAAAATCCAGCGTGAAAATGAATTGCTTTTGATAAGGGCGTTGTTAAGCCATAGGTTGCAAACACCAAAGGTTCCCACACAACAAATTAAAGACACATATTTAGTTTTGCACAAATCATATCCAGAGCCATTATTTTATTTAAACTATGCGTTATAAAGCTTTTCAACTATCGCTATTTTTCTTTTTAGGAGGGTGGTTTTTGACTAATGTTACAAGTGTGCAAGCTGTTTGTAACAACCAAATAACAATTTATTATCCAACGGGTTGTGAATCTATTTGTTTACCAGAAGATGGGGAAAGCTGCGTTGAATGCAGTACATATGAGGCTTGTATTGGTGATGATGATGAGCCGCCTGCCAATTATGATGGCTATTGTTATAGTGAAGGTGGTTGTGCTTGCGCTGACGGATCGGTTGTTACCTACAACCAATATTGTGCCGACCCAGACCCAAATAGTTGTGGCAATGGTCTTTGTGATAGCAGCGAAAGTTGCGGTGACTGCTCGAGCGACTGTGGAACTTGTAGCGAGTGGCCAGTTTGCGGTGATTCGATGTGTACTGGCTTTGAATCATGTTTAACTTGTCAGAATGACTGCGGTACGTGTGTCTTGGAAAGCGGGAGTTGGTGGCAGGTTCGAGGTGGTTTAGTTGGTTCTAACACTGAGTCTGGAATTGCGATCAAATCAAAAGTGCCTGTGCAAACTTGTACTCCTCCTGATTGTGACCCATCATTAATGGCAACAGATTGGAGTGGGCAGGCAGAAACAGCTGGCTATGTTTTGACTTTGGGTGGCTCATTAAAAGTTAATGGCGGTGTAACTAGCGGCTCAACTAATATTTTTTCTATTGGTACTGGTCAATCACGCTTTTATGAATATTATGAGTTTTTCTACCGTCTGGCAGATTTCGGCTTGAATCCGGAAGACAATTTTTATTCAAGCTATGCCAATGCTCAAAAACCTAATTACGATCCAAATAAAACAGCCTATTACCGTAATGGTGATTTGACTATTAACTCACCATGGTCGGTGGCGAGTGATGAAAGTTATATTATTTTTGTAAATGGTGATTTGTATTTGAGTGATGGCAATGGCTTGAGCGATCACTTGATTGATGTTGAGCCCGGTGGTTTTTTAGGCTTTATTGTCAAAAATAACTTATATGTTGAAGAAAGTTTGGGTAACTCTGACTTGAATAGTTTGACAGCCAATGTTGAAGGTGTGTTTGTGGTAAATGGTCAAATCAACATCCAAAGTCGAGGCTCGTCTGCTGGTGGTGACGATCGTTTTATTGGCGAGGGCACATTCATTGGTTGGCAAGGTGTTAATTTGGAACGTGATTTCGATGATGGCGCTGGTAGGGCAGAAGAAAACAAAGATAAGCCTACCGAGTTGTTCGTTTATCGACCAGACTTTATGGTAAACTTGCCCGACTTACTCAGAAATTCACCGCAAATATGGCAACAAGTGCAATAGTTTTTTTTCTAGGCTTGGGTGGACTTGTGATTTTGGGACAATTACAAAGAGTTGAGATTTCACCTTGGCCAGCATTTTATTTGCATGACTTGTGGATGCTTTTTTGGGCTGGCTGGTTGACTATTGTTAATTCGGCCAAAATTAAGGCTGTTCTAAAAAAAATTTTTCAGAAAAAATATCTGTTGGTTGGTTTTTTATTGGTTTGGATTTTGGTGGGCTGGCTGGTTAATTTTTTGATCGGTGATTTGTCGCTCAAAGCACTTTTTTATGCGATGAGATTTTTTACTTATGGTTTAGTATTTTTTTGGTTGGGAAAAGCTAAATATTTGAAGCCATCATTGATTAAGTTTGGAATGTTGGGTTTTGGTTTTTGGATGTTGGTTTGGGGACTCGGCCAGTATTTGTTTTTGCCTGACATGCGTTTCCTGAGTATTTTGGGTTGGGATGATCATTATTTCCGTTTGGTGGGAACGCAGTTTGATCCTAATTTTATGGGAGTTATTTTTGTTTTATTATTCTTGTTGTCACAAACCTTGACAGTCGAAAAAAAGACTAAAAAAATTGTCTTAGGATTGCAGGTTTTGCTTTTACTAGGATTGGCACTGACGTTTTCTCGTTCTGCATTTTTAAGCTTTTTTGTTTCGCAGGTTTTTTTCTGGCGATTACAAATAAAAAAATATTGGCCGATAGTTTTATTAACGATCTTAATTTTTTTGATTCCAAAGCCGGCAGGCGAAGGTGTGGTTTTAACCAGAACTGCAAGTATTGAAGCACGCTTGGAAAGTTCGCATCAAAGTGTAACCAACCTCAATGGTTGGCGCTGGTTAATGGGTAAGGGACTTTTTAATTCAACCAAAGATAGTTATGTCAATGAAATGTACACGAGAGCAGATCATGCGACTTTGCCTGACAACCTAGTTTTGATGATTCTGGAGGGCACAGGCATTGTTGGTTTGATGCTGACGCTGATAGTCGGGCTTCAAGTGTTTTTTTATCTTAATAAAAAACACCCCAAAGCTAATGTTTTTTTAGTGGCTGTTTTAGTTCACGCCATGTTTAACAACAGTCTTTTCCAACCATTTGTTTTTATTGTTTTGGGCTTGTCACTAATAAGCGAAATTGACAGTTAATTCTTTTTCAGTTTGGTTGCCTGCTGCGTCAGTAGCTTTGATGATGATTTTGTTGTCACCTTCTTGGAGGTTATAGCTACCTTGGAAATTACCTTCAGCGTCAGCGAGAACCAATCTGCTGTCAATAAAGACTCGAGCTTTTGGTTCAGTTTTTCCTTTGATAGTGGTGATTTGATTTTTTCGCAAAGTAATGCGATCACCATCTTTGGGTGACTCGATTTCAATAGTTGGGGTCGTTACATCTAGGACAACTGTATATTTTTTGGATAAAACAGATTCATTTTGAGCTGCGTCTCTAGAAAAAGTAGCAAGACTATTTTCACCTTCAGTCAAAGTGACATCAAAACTAAAAGTGCCATCATCCGCAATAGTTTTTTTGTCAGCTTCGTTACCATTGAGAACTAAGATGATTTCACTTTTAGCTTCGCCGTAACCACTCAAGTTAACTTGCGCAGAATAAGTTGCTTCTACTGGTGCAGCTAAAATTGGAACTTGAGGTGGAATTGTGTCTTCGGATTTGGCAATCGGGTCGGAGTCTAAAACGTTAAAAGCTATTCTGACAATATTGGGCAAAACGAAAAACAGAAAAGCTAAAATCAGAAAAACTACTAAACCAAACATTAGTGCAGTTTGAGTAATCAATTTCTTTTGTTCTTTCTTGGCGAGGCGAGAGGTAACTGGTTTTTCGTATGTCATAATAGCCTCATTCTACATAATTGAGCTTAAAAAGCCAACTTTTTGCTATTAGTCTGATTATTTCTCTAAAATCCAGTTTCGAAGTTGCTTTGACAAATTGACCATAAAATAGACATTGTGAATTGAGGCAAGTCGATAATAGGTTAACTCATCAGTTTTAAAGAGATGTCGTAAATATGATCTGGAATAGCCATTCTGGCAAGTGCTACAACCGCAGCTTTCTGAGATCGGCTTTTGATCATACTTAAATTCGCTATTACCAATTTGCATTCGACCTTTGTTATATGGTGAGACAAATTTGGGTTTATCTTCTGCAAAATCTAATTCACCAAAATAAATTGAACCATTGCGAGCTAATCTGGTTGGAGCAACGCAGTCAAACATGTCATAACCTGCCAAAACTGCATCAACAATATTTTGTGGGTCGCGACCAAGACCCATCGCGTAACGAGGCTTATCTTCGGGTAGAATATCGCGTACCCAATCTAAAATTTGAGTTGTACCCTCCATGTTATAGCCGACAGTTTCACCACCAAAAGCAATGCCGTCAAAATTGAGATCAATAATGGCTTGCAACGACTCTCTTCGTAGATCTTTATGCATAGCGCCTTGAACGATACCAAATAACGATTGATATTTGCCGTAAGCACTTTTACGCTCATTTTGTTCCCAGTAATCTCGACACTGTTTTGCCCAGCGGTGCGTTCTATCTAATGCTTCTCTTGTATACTTTTCATCAGCTTGATCGGGAGTACATTCGTCGAAGGCCATGATGATATCAGCGCCAATTTGGCGTTGAATCTCAATTGATTTTTCTGGAGTGAAAAAATGTTCGCTGCCGTCCAAGTGAGATTTAAACTTAACACCTTCATCGGTAATTTTGGCGATAGCTTCCTGACCTTTGCCTTCGGCTTGTTGGCCTAAGGAAAAAACTTGAAAGCCACCTGAGTCTGTTAGCATTGGACCCTGATGAAGCATGAAATTGTGGACGCCACCGGCTTTATTTAAAACTTCAGTACCAGGTCGCAAATAAAGATGATAAGTGTTGGCTAAAATAATTTCTGGATTAGTAGCAGCAATATCTTGAGAGTCTAAGGCTTTAACCGTTGCTAGAGTGCCCACGGGCATGAAAATCGGAGTTTTGACGACGCCGTGCTCTGTGGTGAATTCACCAGCTCTGGCATTGCCTTTTTGCGAGTTTAATTTAAAATTGAGTCCATTCATAGCCTGTATTTTACCATTCATCGTGCTAAAGCTCACTGACTTTGACTACCATTTACCAGAAGAAAATATTGCTCAGATGCCAGCTGTGCCTCGTGACAGCTCAAAGCTGCTTTTGGTTGATCGACAAAGTGGTCAGATTTCACACCACCATTTTTTTGATTTGCCCAATCTACTTGATGATAGCTATGTGATTGTGCGCAATAACACTAAGGTTATGCCGGCTCGAATCTTTGGGGAAAAAGCTACTGGGGGTAAAGTTGAATTGTTGCTCTTGAAAAGAGTTGGTATCGGTGAGGCTGGTGAATTGTGGGAAGTTTTGTCAAAGCCCGGAGTGAAGGTTGGTCAAGTGATTACTTTTGGTTATGGTTTGATGACTGCTGAAGTTAAACAATTGGAAAACTACACCAGGTTAGTGGAATTTAGTTTGAAAGGCGAAGCATTATTTGCTGCCTTAGACCAAATTGGCCACACACCAATTCCACCTTATATTGATTGGGCTGACGATGATGAAGCTCATCTCAGAGAAATTTATCAAACTATTTATGCTAAATTTTCTGGGTCAGCAGCAGCGCCAACGGCTGGTTTGCATTTTACTCAAGAAGTTGAGCAAAAATTAGCAAACAAGGGCATTGAAATAGAAGAGGTAACTTTGCACGTTGGTTTGGGAACTTTTTTACCAGTCAAAGTTGAAGATGTGGTGACTCATGAGATGCATAGCGAATCCTATATTTTGACAAAGGAAGTTGCAACAAAACTCAATCAAGCAAAGAAAAATGGGAAGAAAATTTTGGCCATCGGTACAACTACCACTAGATTGTTGGAAGCTTGTACTAATGAGGCTGGTGAGTTGGTGGCGGGTCAAGCTGAGACTAACATTTATATTTTCCCACCCTACAAATTTAAATTTGTTGATGCTATGGTGACCAATTTTCACCTACCCAAGTCAACTTTGTTGATGATGATTTCTGCTTTTGTTTCTCAGCCAAATACTGACGTGGAATTTGTAAATTTTGCCGATTCGTTGGTGGGCGAAGCCTATGAGGTTGCGATTAAAAATGGTTATCGTTTTTATAGTTTTGGTGATGCGATGTTAATTTTGGGCTATAATGAAATTAATGCCAATTAAAAAAAATAAGTATAATTTAGCTGTAGCTATTTTTCTTAGTTTAATCTTTCTTTTTTTGACTTACTCAGCCTGGAAACAATTTAGCCGCCGCTTTATTATTAGACAAAGGGGTGGTGATATTCCTGTTTACGTGAGTTTGAAAGGTGAGTATGCTTGTCTTCCCAATAGGCCTACCGATGCTCCGGTGACATTAGAGTGCGCACTTGGTTTAAAGTCTAATAATGGAAGTTACTACGCCCTTGATATGACTGATCAAGATCCAACAATGAGTAGTGTTCTGCAGGCTGGCCAAAAAATGGAGGTGAGCGGGGGTATGCTTTATATTACAGATAAAAACTCTTGGGCGCTCAAAAAATACGATATAAAGGGTGTTTTAAAAGTTGAGAAGCTTAAATTAGTGCATTAGCACTAAAAGTTATAAGTAGCGACAACAGTCTTTAATTCTTTTTCCTTAAGTTTTTCTAATGCAAGTGGAATCAGCCAGGTTAAATTTGTCATGACATTTTTTGGTAAGTTTTTGGTGTTAAATCATTCAACTGGTTGATCTTCATTGTTTGTGGCGTCTGCTTCTGGTCCTGAATAAATAGTGGCCATAACATCAACCGCAAACTTGCTTGAATGAAGTTGGGCATATTTTATCCAGCTTTTTGGATTGGTTGAAATATTTGTTTCTTCTTTGACTTCTCTAGTAATGCACTCCAGTGCTGATTCTTGGTTTTCAAATTTTCCACCCAAGCCATTAATCATGCCTTTTTGCCAAGTAGGTCTTTGTTTGTGAATAAGGAGTACTTTGGTCAGTTCTTTGTTGAAGAGAAAGCCGAGCGTGTATTTTTGAATCATAGTGAGCGGGTAAAGGGAGTCGAACCCTCTTCTCATCCTTGGGAAGGACGCATTCTACCGGTGAACCATACCCGCTTATTTAATATCCAAAACCATTTTTCGTTGTTCTCTTAAAATTAAGTTTTGGTTAATACCAAGCATTATACACAATGAAATTAGTGAACTACCGCCATAAGAAACAAAAGGTAGGGTAATGCCGGTAATAGGCAAGATGCCAATATTCATACCGATATTTACGAAAGCTTGAAAAGCAACTGCTGTCATTGTGACTATTAGATAGTAAGAGGAAAATTTGTTGGGTAGTAAAAATGATTTGTAAATTAAGTAAGTACATAAAATTAAATAAAGTGAGAGAAGTATTGTGACTCCAAAAAACCCCCATTCTTCTGCAAATGAAGCAAAGATAAAATCAGTTTGTCTTTCTGGTAAAAATCTTAAATGTGATTGACTACCCTGACCAATGCCCTTTCCATAAAGCTGTCCCGAACCTACGGCAATTTGGGCTTGAAAAGCATTGTAATTAGTTTCATGGGTTTGGTCGGATTGCGCCACTAAAAAGCTGGTAACACGAGCTTTTTGGTAAGGCTTTAAGATAAAAAGCCAGGTAAAAATTCCAGCAACTAGCCCAATCCCGGCTAATGACAATAATTGTTTTGTTTTAATTTCCGAAAGCCATAAAATTATGCCAACACTGACAACTAAATGCATGGTGGTGCCAAGGTCAGGTTCAATTAAAACCAATGCTGACGGGATGGCTAATAATGCCAAAAATCCTACTAAATATTTATTGCGACTAAGTGGGTAACGACTCGCAAAAAATGCCAAGCTCATGCCTACTACTGGTACAGCGAGTTGTGATGGTTGGATAGCAAAAAAGTCACCAACTTTAAACCATCTCGTAGAACCTCTAGTAACTGTGCCATTAATTAAAACGGCGACGAGTAAAACATTTAAAACAATAAAAGCGAGCCAATGATTTCTTCTAAAGAATGATAATTTGATTTGAGAAAAAATCACAAAACAAGTGATGCCAACCAGCCAGAAAATAAGTTGATCTGTAGCTAGACTAGGGGCAATACTTTTGAGCGTGACTAAGCTGATAAGCGCAAAGCTCAATAAAATAGCTGGCAGTAAGAAATGCCTAATCGATGAAACTTCCATGTTGGTTTAGTATAGCGATTCGAAAAACTTTGTCACTATGGTTGAGAGGCGATTTTTAACTTCGCTGGATTCTAAAATAGCTTTGACTTCCTCGTGATTGGTGGCGTTGGTGCCATCTTTGGCTATTTTATTGGTGATGCATGACAAGCCAACGACTTTCATACCACGATTACGAGCGACTATAACTTCGGGAGTAGTGGACATGCCTACAGCATCAGCCTTAAGTCCGTCACGAAAAGCAATGCATTCCGCTTCTGTTTCATATGTTGGTCCGGTCACAGCCAAATAAGTTCCTTGGTGAATATTTTTCTTAAATTCCAAACTCGCCAAACTTAATTTTTGTCTGAGCTTTTCATCATAGGCGCCATTCATTGGTTGAAAGCGCTCGATTATTTGTCCGTTGTCGACTCTAGTAAATGCGAAATGTTGTCCCAAGAGAGGATTGGGCAAAAAGTTAATGTGAGATTTGATAATCATCAGATCCCCAACCTCGTAGTCGAGGTTGAGACCACCGGCTGCATTGGTAACAAAGTAGTTTTTGACACCAAGTTCTGCTAAAAAATGAACGGCAAAAACGGTTTGTAATATACCTTCATTGTTAGGCAAATCGGCCACTTCGTAAAAGTGCTTGCGTCCTTTTAGACCAATTACGGGAATACCAGCTAGCTTGCCAATTATTAACTTGCCTTCATGCCCTGCCACAGTAGTAGTGGGGAAATGAGGAATTTCTGAATAATCAAATTCAGCAGTAACCTTAATTTTTTCTGCTAAATCACCTAAGCCAGAACCAAGCGTTAGGCCAAATTCAAGATTAAGGCCTTCTGTGTGTGGTCGTAAAAAATCACTTGCAGTTTTGACTTTACTTAAATAATCAGATTGATAAGGCATAGCTTATGCTAGCTTTAATCTTTCACCTTTTGCAAGTTTAGTTTTGGTTTTTTCTTCAATCGCTTGTTGCCATGCACTTGGCCACTCTGGACATTCAACTGTAACAATTTTGTTGACATCTAATCCAGCTTCTTTTCTTAAACTCTGAATAGAGCGCATTAGTTCTCTGGCCTCACCCTCAGCTTTTAATTCTGGAGATAAATTGAAGTCGAGGTTGATAGAAATTTCTCCATCTTCGTTTTGCCAAACCACATCTTTGACATTGAGTTCACTCATTAATAACTCTTTGAGGTGAGAAAACTCTGCTGGCTGTGGGCCGGTCACCGTCAACAATGACAATGGTTGTCTTACTCTGACTCCCTGATCTCTCCTAGCACTATGGGTTAGCTCAGTAACTTTTTGGATTGTTTCCATTTGTTTGGTGAGTGATTCGTTTTTTAGTTGAGCATACGAGCTAAACTCTGGCCAATTGGTGTGATGAATAGAAGTTGTTTCATCTGTCATGCTTTGGTGTAAAGTTTCACTAAAGAATGGAGTAAATGGCGCATAAAGTTGAGCTAGAGTGTATAGGGTGTGTCCTAAAACTTGGCCAGCTTCTTTATTATCTTTTAATCTCTCGCGGGACAATCTTAAGTACCAATTAGACATATCAGCTATAAAATCGATCAACAAACGGCTAGATCTAACTAAATCATAATTGTTCATGTTGGTTGTAACTTCTTCAATCAAAGTAGCTAATCTAGCCAATAACCATTGATCCAAAATATGTTTTGGCTTAGCTGGCACGGCTTTGAAATCTAAACTTTGATCAGCAAAGCTTTGGTAGAAGCTGAAAACATTCCACCAAATTACAAAAACTTTGCGACGTAGGTCGGCCACTTCTTTTTCTGAAAAATTAAGATTTTCCGCTTTTAAAACTGGGGAGCTAGACATGTATAAGCGCAAACTATCTGCACCGTATTTATTGATCACAACCGCAGGATCTGGATAGTTCATCAAGCGCTTGCTCATTTTTTTGCCATCTTCAGCTAAAACAATTCCGTTGACGATGACGTTTTTGAAGGCAGTGGAATTTTTAATACCGCCAGCAATGACGTGTAAGTAATAAAACCAAGCTCTAGTTTGGTCAACACCTTCGCCGATGAACTCAGCAGGGAAGTTTTGCTCAAAAGTATCTTTGTTTTCAAAAGGATAGTGAGCTTGACCATAGGGCATAGATCCAGAGTCAAACCAAGTATCGATGACGTCAGGAACACGCTTCATTGTTTTGCCACACTTTTGGCATGGCATGGTAACTTTATCAACGATATGTTTGTGAAGATCAGTTACTTTTACACCAGAATCATTTTCAAGTTCGCTAACTGATCCATAAACTTTACTTTCACCACATTCACATTTCCAAATTGGAATGACGCTAGCCCAAAATCTTTGTCTAGAAATTGACCAATCTTTAGCACCTTTTAGCCAATTGCCCCAGCGGCCTGTTTTAATATGGTCAGGAGACCAATTAATATCTTCGGCTAATTTTAAGAGCTTATCTTTGATTTTAGTAACTGCTACAAAATAACTACCTGTAGCATAATTAAGTAGTGGGGTGTCACATCGCCAGCAGTGTGGATAGGAGTGAGTGACTTTGAGTTTGCTCCACAATGAATCATGGTGTGCTAGATATTTAATGATTTCAATGTCGGTTTGTTGCGGATTGTCTTTTGGCTTGACTTCTAGATCGGCAAAGTCAGTAACTTTGCTGACAAAGCGACCATTCATACCAACATGTTGGATTAATTCAACGTTTTCAACTTTACCAACTTTGTAGTCGTCTTCACCAAAGCCAGGGGCGATGTGCACCACGCCAGTGCCATCTTCGCTGGAGACAAACTCAGCTCCAACCACACGGAAAGCATTAGCGGTGCCTTTGTAATATGGGAAAAGTGGCTCATAGTTTAGGTCAACCAAATTTTCTCCAGTAAGAGTTTTGATAACTTCAATCGCGTTTTGACCTTTGACAAATTTCATTCTTTCTTCGGCTGCTAAGTAGAAGTTTTCTTCATCGGCTTTTTTGAAGAGTACGTATTTCATTTTTGGATTAACCGCGAGCAAGAAGTTGCCTGGTAATGTCCATGGAGTAGTGGTCCAAGCCAAAACAAAAGTTGGTTTATCCAAATTAAGTTTTTCTTTGGCGTTGGTAACTTGAAATTTTGCGACGACAGAAATATCAGTGACATCTTTGTAGCCTTCGGTAACTTCAGACTGTGACAAAGTAGTTTCACAACGAGGACAAATGTGCATGGAGCGGTGATCTTCATAAACAAGTCCATTGTCATAAAGTTCTTTAAAGACCCACCAGACTGATTCCATAAAACTTAAATCCATGGTCTTGTAGTCATTTTCCATGTCTGCCCAGCGACCAAGTCGCTTGATCATGACTTTCCAATCACTGACGTAACTCAAAACTTTGGAGCGACAAACTTCGTTAAATTTATCCACACCCAACTCTACGATTTCTTTTTTTTGAGTGATGCCCAATTCTTTTTCAGCAATGTTTTCGATTGGTAAACCATGGCAATCCCAACCCCATTTTCTTTCGACTCTTTTGCCGCGCATGGTCCAATAACGTGGTACTACATCTTTCATGGTACTGGCTAGTAAATGTCCATAGTGCGGCAGACCAGTAGCAAAGGGTGGTCCGTCATAAAAAACATAACCATTTTTGGGATCGCGCATTTCAATTGATTTTTCAAATGAATGATTATCTTCCCAATATTTTTGGACTTCTTCTTCTAATTTAGAGAAGTCTGGTGTTTTGCTAAAGTCTGTTACTTTTGGCATATTTAAATTTTATGTAATTGCTAATAAAAAAATCCCTTGCTCAACACGAAATTCATGTTGACCAAGGGACCTTCTTTTTGAGGTGGTGCCACCCTAATTTTTTACTTATTCCTGCGATTACGGGCTTACCCGCAAAGTTCTACTAAGCTGTTCGCCGTTCTTCTTTGACCTTACTCGTTGATAGCGAGTTCAATCGGTGTTATAGGAATTATAGCACAGTGGATAGAGACAATTTTTATTGTCTTAAGAAGGCAGGAATTTCGAATTCTTCGCCAAAATCATCAGATTGATCGGTGGATTGACCAGAAGATTTTGGTTTTTGATCTTCTTGGTCATCTTTTTTTGATTGATTGAAGCTTTGGCTGGAAACAAAAGGACTGGTGGGTTTTGAGGTGTTAGTGGGATTGTTTTCACCGCTCATGGTCGGTTGAACAAAGCCTGTTGGAGCACGATCAATCTTTGGTGGTTCGGTTGGCTTGGAAGTGAAGGTAGCAGGGTTGTAACCCAAGCGACGATTAGCATCTTGAGTGAAAGCGCCAAAGAATGGTCGTTTGGCTGTGCCGTAGCCACTGTTTTCAAAACCGGTGGCGATAACAGAAATTTTGATGTTTGAACCCATTTCTTCGTTGATAGTAGCACCAAAAATAATGTTTGCGTCTGGATCAGCAGCGTTAGCGATGATAGCGGATGCATCAGCAACTTCTGACATCGACATATCAGAACTACCAATAATGTTGTAAAGAATGCCTTTGGCACCATCGATAGAAATTTCAAGGAGTGGAGAAGAAATTGCCATGCGAGCAGCGGTGACAGCGCGATTCTCACCTGAAGCCTCGCCAATACCCATCAAGGCAGAACCAGAGTCAAGCATGATAGTTTTGACGTCAGCAAAGTCAACATTGATAAGACCGGGGACGGTAATGAGATCAGAAATTCCTTGCACACCTTGTCCTAAGACATTGTCGGCAAGTTTGAAAGCTTCAAGAAGGGTCACTTTGTTGTTGACCACTTCCATGAGGCGTTGGTTAGGGATAACAATCAAGGTATCGACTTTGTCTTTGAGAGCGGCAATGCCTTCTTCGGCACTTTGCATGCGTCTAACACCTTCAAACATGAATGGCTTAGTGACGACAGCGACGGTCAGAGCGCCAGACTCTTTGGCGATTTCTGCAATGACAGAAGATGCGCCTGTGCCAGTGCCACCACCCATGCCGGCTGTGATAAAGACCATGTCAGTATCAAAAACTAAATCTTTGATTTTTTCTCGTGATTCTTCAGCGGCAGCACGGCCAACTTCAGGGTCGGCACCAGAGCCTAAGCCACGAGTAAAATTATTACCAATTTGAACTTTGGTGTCAGCTTTTGATGTGAGTAAAGCCTGGGCATCTGTATTAACGGCGATGAACTCTACACCTTTGATAGCAGCTGACTCAATCATGGAATTGACGGCGTTGCCACCACCACCTCCAACACCAATAACTTTGATTTTGGCGAATGTGGCGTTGTTTGGTTTAACGAGTCCCATGATAGTAATTTCCGTTTATAAAATGAATGGTAATATCTTTTACCACAAAATTGTCTCAAAGTGTATCACTGCTTTTGATCGAGTAACGAGTAGATTTAAGGAATAATTGATTTAAGAATCTTTTTGATTTTTTCACCAAAAGAGCCCATGCCGGAAAGATTGATGCTGCTAAGTCCTTTGAAGACTGAGCCAAAATCCATTGATTTTTTAGGTTCACTGATTGCACCCTGTGCCATAGCATATTCTACCAAGCCAAGACTGGTAGCAAAAGCTGGTCTAACTAGATCGCTGGTAACTCCTTCGACTTCTCTTGGCTTGCCGACTCTGGCTGGCAAGTTGAGGGTGCGTTTGGCTGTTTCGACCATGGCGACCGTTTCAGCGCCACCACCCGCAATGACTACTCCAGCAGGAATAAGATTGAGCAAATTATTTTTCTCAAGATCAGTCCCAATCAAAGTAAAAATTTCTTTGATTCTGGGAATCATGATGCCTTCAATGATTTTGGATCGAGCGAGTTCTTTAGTTCCTTCTTCTTCAATGCCTAGTTTTTCTAGGTCAATTTTGTCGGCAACTTTGCGACGACGGTTGAGGTCCTCTTTTGATTCTCCGGGTTTGGGTTGAGGTAATTCAAAATCTTTGCTGGATAATTTGAGTTTTAATTTTTCTGCGGATTCAAGACTAATCGAACAACCAACCGCCATGTCTTTGGTGATGTGTTTGGCTCCAACAGGAATCGAAGTGGAGTATTCAAGGCAACCCTCGACGTAAACACAAATAGTACTGCAATCAGAACCAATATCAACCACGGCTACACCCAACTCTTTTTCTGTTTCGGTAGCAACAGCCATGGCACTAGCTAGGCCAGAAAAAACGAAACCTTTGAGTTCGATGCCAAGGTCATTAACAGCCTTGTGAGTGTTTTTAAGAGAAGTTGTTAATCCAGAAATAATGTGAGCTTCCGATTCTAGGCGGATGCCAGTCATACCAACGGGATCTTTAATGCCTAATTGAGAATCAACTTTGAAATCTCGAGGAACAACATGGATGATTTGACGGTCGTTGGGAAGAGTGACGGCACGAGCAGCTTCAATAACTTTGTCGACATCTTCTCTGGTAATTTCACCAGTTGGTGAAGAAACGGCGACTACGCCTTTGGAATTTTGTGAGCGAATATGAAGTCCGGACACACTAACAAAGGCTTCAGTAATTTGAACACTTGCCATTCTTTCGGCTGCGTCTAAACTTTCGGTCAAAGTGGCAGAAACCTCTTCGAGGTTGATAATGGCACTTTTTTTAATACCTCTAGATTTGACAGCGGAAAAGCCAATAATTTGGAGTTTGTGTGTTTCTTCATTAACAGTAGCCACTAACGTGACACATTTGTCTGTTCCTAAATCAATAACGGCAACTATCGGTTTTTTCGACATCTTTACTTAAGCATAACAAATAGTTGAGGTTTATGCCTGTGGAATTTGTTTTTCCCAGTCTTGTCCATTCCATAAACCTAAAGCTAGTTTGACAATAATGGAATATTCTTCGGTACGATCCACAAAACCCTTGGTCACAACGCCAATGGCTCCTTGCTTTTGTTTGATTGAAGGATCGGCGAAAAGTTGGCCAACTGCTGGTCCCATTTCTTCACCTGCTAATAATTTTTCAGAAATAATTTTTGGTAGTTTGAACCTTGCGCCATTGCTTTCAAATTTTTGACCAGTTTGATCGGTGACACAGGCCCAAACAGTTGACCACAATTCTTGTGGTAGGTGTTCGTAAACACCACCTTCAAGTCCAACTCCTAAGATTTGGTTTTGGTGTTTTTCAAGCTGTGCTGGCGAGAGATTTTTTATGCCGGCCAGTAAAACATTAGCGGCTCGGTTTTGGGCACCAGTTCTAGTTTCTTCATCCGTTCGTGGTTGAGCATTAATGCCACTTTCGACTTCGATGCCAATTACTTCAGCATTTGGCCAAGAATTTTGACAAGCATTTTTGACTGCATTAATTTTAACTGGGTTAGTGGAGCCAACAAAGATGATCATTTTTTCTGGTTTTCGCTTAATAAGTTTTGAACGGCTGTGAGGCCAATCATCATGCATTTTAATCTTCCAGGGGCAATAGATTCTAGGTCCAAAAGCCCTAGCATTTCCCGATGTGTCAGTTGAAGAATTCGGGTGATTGGTTTACCGATAATTTCCTGTGATAGCAAGCTCATTGCTGCCATGCTAATACTGCAACCTTGACCAGTCCATTTTAGATCTTCCAAGACTTGTTTTTGATCATCAATTCTTAAAGTGATTTGAATCATGTCGCCACAAGACGGATTGTACTTGGCTGTTTTTAAATGATTGCCAGTTAAGGCTCCATAGTGAGCGGGGTTTTTGGCTTCGTCTAAAATAATTTGGGTAAAAAGATCAGACATTTATGATTTTTTATTTAAAAATGGTTTTTACTTTTTTGAGGGCCAAAATTAATTTATCAATATCTTCGGTCGTGGAATAAACACTAAAACTGGCTCTAACAGTGGCCACCCAGCCACAGCTTAAATGGAGAGGCATAGTGCAGTGGTGGCCACTTCTAACTGCCACTTCATCTTGGTTTAAAACTTGAGCCACATCATGAGCGTGAACACCATCATAAACAAAGGCGACTGAGCTTAATCTTTTTTCTGGATCCAGTGGGCCAATAATTTTGATTTCTGGAATTTTGCTTAATTCTTGCAAGGCATAGTTTGTTAATTGTCGCTCATGATCTTCAATTTTATCCATGCCAATCTTTTCTAAATAATCACAGGCTGCCGCCAAACCTACTACTGAGGCAACATCTGGTGTACCAGCCACAAATCTTTCACTTAAATCACTATTAAAAATTGTTTGATCTTGATAAACAGATTCAATCATCCCACCTCCAAAAAGCCAAGGTTTCATCTCCTCACTTTGGAGTAATTCTTCTTTGACAAGTAGGCCTCCCACTCCCATCGGACCCAACATTTTATGGCCAGAAAAGGCATAAAAGTCGACACCCATCTTGGAAAAATTGATCTTGAGATGAGGAGCAGATTGAGCACCGTCGATAGCAATGCGACAGTTAATTTTATATTTTTTGATTAAGGTCACGATTTCACCAATTGGATTTAGTGTACCAAGTGTATTGCTGACGTGAATCAAAGAAACTAGCTTAATTTTTTCTTTGAAAGTATTGAGTTTGTTTTCAAAGTCAGCCAAGTCGATTTGTCCATCTGCTGTTAGATTGATAAAAACTAATTTAGTGTGATTTCTTTTGCTTAATTCTTGCCATGGCACAATATTGGCATGGTGTTCCATTAGTGAAACTAAAATGACGTCTTCGGCATGTAAGTTATATGAAGCCCAGCCGTAGGCAATGCCGTTAAGAGCCTCAGTGGCATTACGAGTAATAATCAATTCGTGATTTTTTGCGCCAAAAAAAGTGGCGATTTTTTCTTTACTTTGGTCAAAAGCGGTGGTGCTTAAATCAGAAAGCAGGTGAACTCCACGATGAACATTAGCACAAGAAGTGGCGTAATAATTGTTCATGGCATCTAAAACCGCTTGTGGTTTTTGGGTAGTTGCTGAGTTATCCAAGTATGCTAGCTGTGGATAGGTTTTGAAGATTGGGAAATCTTGTTTGTAAGACATATAGGTATTATATGTTAGTAAATTGAGTTTTCAGCACCGGCAATTTGAACCGTGTGTCAATTTCTTTAATCGATGCATCGACTTGCCCCTTGATGTCAATATGATCAAGAGTAGTTTTGAGCCTGTAAATACCTGTGACAATATCTTGCTTGTCGATTAGCGCTCTATATTCACTGCCACGGTTTTCAAAATAGACAATTAAAACTTGATTGATAAATTCAATTTTGTTGAAATTAATTTGAGCTTTTTTAAGCTCATTAGTCAAATTATTGGCGAGTTCAGTTACTTGCGGATCGTGGTTTTCATAGTCTGATTTTTTAATTTCACTGCCAACTAAATTGAAATAATCTCGATTTTCTTCTTTTAAAGTAACAACCAAAGTGTTGGGAAGTTTTTTTTGGATTTTCACTTCTGAAAATTGCCCAGAAATTTGATCAAGATCGCTAAAAAATAATGATTGATTTTTTAGTTTGGAAATTTTTTCGAGAGTTTGGGTGGTGCACTGAGAGTTTTGACTATAGCACTCAATATTTTTAATAGAAAAAAAAGAATTAGCTAAGAAAAGTAGTGAGCCAAAAATAAATAAAAAAAGTAAGGGTCTAACTTTGCTTAATCGGTTTTTTTCTAGAGGAGAGGTTTGATGAGGTTCCATAATTTGGCAGCTCCATTGGTATTGGGTTTATGGGTTTCTAATTTTCTTCTCATCGATTTTTGCATTTTTTTCAACTGATTGATTTTGTCTATCAATGTTTCAGCACTTAAGTTTTTTTGCTCTAGTAAGATAGCCGCGCCAGTATCAGTTAAAGTTCTAGCGTTGAGAAGCTGTTCGTTGCCCTTGGCAAAAGGTAAGGGAATAAAGATGGTGGGAATTTGCGCGAAGGCAATTTCTTGAACGGTATTAGCACCAGCTCTCGAAACAGCTCCGTCGGCAATGTTGTAAACCCAAGCCATCTCGCTCGTGGTGAGCCACTCTTTGACAATGTAGTTCTTGCGATGACCGGCGGGTAAGCTTTGTTTAATTTTTTCCAGTTCTATAGTGTAGTTGATAGAACTAGTGGGATTGCCGCAGGCATGGATAATATTCCAGTTATGAATAATTTTGGGCAAAATTTGTGAAACAGTAGTATTGATAATATAAGAGCCCTGGTTGCCACCTGTAATCAATAAGGTTGGTTTTTCTTGGTTAAGGTCGTTTGACCACTCGGGTCTTTGGGGTTTGGTGGAAATTAGGTCGGGGCGAATTGGGTTGCCTGTGACAACACTTTTATTTTTGGGAAAAAACTTCAAGCTTTCTTTATGGGAAACAGCCACAATTTTGGCGAATTTGGCTAGGAATAAGTTGGCTTGGCCGGCAGAAACTGTTTGTTCGTGAGTAATAACAGGAATACCAGAAATCCATGCAGCCAACCCCAGTGGTACCGCCAAATATCCGCCAAAAGAAACAAAAACTTTTGGTCGATGTCTAACCATGATTGAGAATGCTTTTAAAATTGAGATGGCAAGCTTTGGTCCAACTAAAACTTTTTCTAAAATATTAGTGGCAGGTCGGGGAGCGTCGAAGCTAACAAATTTTATTTGTCTTTTTTCTACTTCGGTTTTTTCTTGAGCTTTCTGTTTGTCGATGTCTTGGCTGTAAATTCTTCCGGCAAAAATTACTTCTAATTCTTCAACCTTATTGTCTTTAAGATAGTCAATTAATGCTAGAGCTGGAGTTAGATGCCCTCCAGAGATCAAGATTCTTTTCATGAAGCCTCACTACTTTTTGCCAATTTAATTAGGATACCTGTGGCTAACATTATCATAACTAGGGCCGAACCTCCAGATGAGAAGAGGGGCAAGGGGATGCCCGTTAATGGGACTAGTGCCACTACTGCCGCAATATTCAATAAAGTTTGAGCACTGAACCAGATGGTAATTCCTAGTCCTAATAAATATTCAAAGCTACCTACTTCGTATTTTAGAGAAATTCTAAAGCCCGTAATAATGTAGGCCAAATAAATAAAGCTAATGGTGATTACTCCCACAAAACCAATTTCTTCGGCAACAATGGCCAGAATAGAGTCTGAACTGGCTTCGGGAATATAGTTGTGTTTTTGTTTTGATTCTCCAATACCTTGTCCAAACCATCCGCCCTGTCCTAGAGCTAAAGTAATCTGTCTGATGTGAAAGCTTGAGCCCAGAGGGTCAAGTTCTGGGTTGAAAAAAGTTGTCACTCTTTGTAGGCGATATGGTGAGGAGAAAATAGCGATGGTCACAAAAAGTAAGCCCACCGCAGCGATAGTGAAAATGTATTTCATTTCTCCACCTGCCACAAAATACATGCCAAAGGCTATGGCAAGAAAAATCAAAGTTGAGCCAAGGTCTGGTTGCAAGATAAGTAGTAGAGTTGGCATTGAAGTCAAAAAAGCAAACGGCATTAGGCGTTGATGCTTAGTCATCCAAGTCGCAAAAAAAGTTACCAAAGCCAATTTGGCAAATTCCACCGGTTGAATAGTTACTAAACCAAATAAACTAAACCAACGATTGGCGCCATTCAACTTAAGACCAATGTGGGGGATGAAAACCAAAACAAGCGTGATAAGTGCGCCAAAGAAAAAAATGGGCGAAAACTTCTTCCACAGTTTGATTGGGGTGAAACTGGCGACGAATAAAATGACATATCCCAAAACTAACCACATAGCTTGAGATTTTACGTAGTGATAAGCAGTGCCAAAAGTTAAGAAACTCTCTGCAACCGAACTTTCAAAAACAAACAGTAGGCCAAGCGATGAAATTAAAACGGTTAGTAAAAATAAAACCACAGCACTGCTAACAAATCGTTTTTCTTTTTTTTCGGTCATTTCGTTCTTGCTTGTGATTAAAGTTCGATGATCGGTGAAGGTGATGGGACTGGTGAAACTATCGGCGTTGGACTAGGACTTGGTGATGGCGTTGGGCTTGGAGCTGGTTCTCGCCAATCTTCACCACCAGTGCCGATTTTAACTTCACCGGTACTGGCCCATTTTCCTGATCGAGATAATGCTTTGGCCTGAATTTTGTAACGACCTCTATCTAGTTTAATCTTGCCTTTGTAGCTTCTGTTATTGATGGTTTCTTTTAATGACCCATTGACCCAAAGCTCAATTTTTTCGATACCATCACCACTATCGGCATCAATATTAACCTCAATTTCTGTTTCCTGATAGTTCTTTTCGTTCTCTGGTTTGGTGATGCGAATGGCGATGTCGCTATTTTCACCGCAATATTCAGTTGGTGGTTTATAAAGATCACCTTGAGCGTTCACCCAAGCATTAATTCCTTCTTGCCAGCGATTTTTACCATCTTGGCTGACAGGATCTTCTTCTCTTAGGGCAATGAATTCTTTTTCTTCATAATCGCCCACGCCAATTTTGGCATCAGTGGCGAGTTTCCTTTGATCATCACGACAAACTTTGAGCTTGGAGTGAATTGGATCCGGAGTGGTTGGTTTGGTTCCTTTGATGTAGTAGTCAAAGCGAGATTCAAAGCCATCGTGAGATGGGTAGCCGGAAATTTTATCCACTTCAACTTGTTCTACGCCTTCTGGCACTTTCCATTCTTCAGAAACATAGCCCTCATCGATGGCTTTTTTAATAATATTTCTCCAAATTGGTGAGGCACCAGTAACACCAGAAGCGACGTGTTTCATGGGTCTATTGTCATTATTACCAACCCAAGTACCGACAATAATATTTTTGTTCCAACCAATAGTCCAGTTGTCGCGTTGATCGTTGGTGGTACCAGTTTTGACTGAGACACCTTTGCCCATATTGAGCAGTGAGTTTGGTCCGAAAGCTAATGAACGAGCGTCATTGTCAGCCAAAACATGATTGATTAAGAAAGCTTCGGATTCGGTAATAACGCTTGGTCCTTTGGCTGGTTTGTATTCGTAAAGGGTTTGACCATTGAGATTTTCGACTTTTAAAATTGAAACAGGCTCGACTTTGGTACCTAGGTTGGCGAAGCTTGAATAAGCGGTAACAGTGTCAATTAAGTGAACCTCAGCACCACCTAAAGTTGCTGATAAGCCAAAGCGCTTCATGTTTTCTGCAGTTGGCTCGAGTGTAGGGAAGCCCATTTTGAAAGCCAATTCTAAGAAGTTATCAACGCCCACGATGGCTAGAGATTTAACGGCAGGAATGTTGAGTGAGCTACCTAGAGAAGTTCTCAAGCTAACTGGTCCGTGGAATTTGCCGTCGTAGTTTTTGGGTTGATAGGGCTTGTCAGCAGTTTCGTTAGGAGTAAATGTAGTTTCAACGTCAGTGATCATTGAGGCAGGCGAGTAACCTTTTTGGAACATGGCTAAATAGGTCAACGGCTTGATCGAAGAACCCGGTTGTCTCAAACCATCAACAACTACATTATATTGACCACCAATAGATGAGTCTGAGTAATCTTTACTTCCCACCATGGCCAAAATTTCTCCAGTATTGGGGTTCATGGCTAAGGCAGCGCCATTGGAAATATCGTAGTTTTTGATTTTTTCCAATTCGTCGTAAACAATTTGTTGGCTGTCCTTTTGCAGTTCTAAGTCCAAGGTAGTGGTAACTTTAAGACCACCTCGTTTGAGCATGTCTTCGCCAAACATTTCATCCAATTGATCTTCGATATAAAAAACAAAGTGTGGAGCATTGATGCTGGTTTGCTGTCTAGTGAAGGTCATTTGATCCATTTGGGCTAATGCTTCTTCACGGGCGAGTTCAGTAATATAGCCATCTTCTACCATTCTTCTCAAAACGCCTTCGGCTCTGAGTTTCCAAAGTAACTTGCCATCTTCATCAGTTTTGCCAAGGAATGGTGAGTAAGCAGAGGGTCTTTGGGGTAAGCCAGCTAAGATTGCTGATTCAGCCAAAGTTAATTCTGAAACTTTTTTATTAAAGTAACTCTCACTGGCTGCGCCTACACCAATAGAAACGCCACCGTAGGGCACTTCATTCAAATACATTTCCAAAATTTGATCTTTGGTGAATTTTCTCTCAATTTGCAAAGACAAAACTAACTCTTTGAATTTACGAGTAATAGTTCTTTCGTTAGTCAAAAGAACCGTTTTGACTAATTGTTGGGTAAGGGTGGAACCACCCACAACTCGACCGCCTTTGAATATATAGTTATAAGGAATACGGATGATGGTTAAAAAATCAAAGCCTTTGTGTTTGTAAAAATCTTTATCTTCAACAGCGACAGTGGCTTGTTTTAAGTAGGTTGGCATTTGGTCAACAGCAACCGGTTCTCTTTTTTCCGCCTGATAAAGATCATGAATAAGATTGCCATTTCTATCTAGAAGTTGGGTGTTGAAGCCTTCGGTACGGACAATTTGGCCGGGTTTGGGGAGATTTCTAGATACCCAGGCAAAAGTAATAAAGAAGAGAACAATGGCTGCGACAGTTCCAGCTAGAGCTAAAATAGTGAGAAATCTTGCCCAACGGATGAGCTTGAGTTTTTTCTCAGCCGGAGTCAGCCTACTGTAGTTAAGTCTCGAGAAGCGGCGGTTAGTGAATTGTCTTTTCAGTTTATTCCAGCTTCTAGTGAGATTGATCTTCATAAAAAACATTCTACCAAGATTGTCGATACCATGCTACCAAAAAATCATGTTATGATGATTTTATGCAACTAAAATCTCTTTTAATCAAGCTTTTAACAGTTGTGCTCTTGAGCGGAGCAGGCGTTCTCACAGTTGTGATCGTCATGAAATTCTTTGGTCCATTGCCACTTTCTATCAACTCTACTGTTTCTCAAAAAGCTTCACTTTTCTATAGTGAAGGTAAGAGTGAAATGGAAGTAGTTCCAGATGAAGCCAAAGTTTCCTTGGGTATTAACATTCAAAAAGATACTGTTGGAGTAGCTCAAGATGAAGCTAATAAAGTTATCAATGCTATTACTGCAAAATTAGCTGAACTGGGAATCGATAAAGAAGATGTCAAAACTTCCAATTATTCGATTTATCCAAACTACGATTACACCAATGGCACCAACCGTATTATTGGTTACAACATCAACTCTAACTTAGAGGTGACAATTTCTGACTTTGATAAGCTCAATTCTGTGATTGATTTGGCTACTGCAGAAGGCGCCAACCAAGTTGGTGGTGTCCAATTTACTTTGAGCAAAGAAAAAGAAGCCGAGCTTAAACAACAAGCTAGACAAGAAGCTATTAAAGATGCACAAGAAAGTGCTCAGGAGTTAGCGAGATTGAGTGGTATTAGATTAGGTCGAGTCGTCGATGTCAGTGAAAGTAGAATGGATACTTGGCCAGTTTCTCCAATGTACAGAAGTGCTGAAGTTATGATGAATAAAGATGCTTACGGCTCTGGCGGTGAATCCACTAGTATCGAGCCAGGTAGCACTACCTATTCTTACGTAGTTAACTTAAGCTACGAAACTTTCTAAGTTAGCAAAAAATATTGAGATTTATTAAATCACCGCTTCGATTGATCGAGCGGTGATTTGCGTTGTGGTGCGTCCGCGCCATTCATTAAGGCTTAATTCTCCCGCAACCTTGATGAGTTGTCCGCTGGTGAGAGTTTCTGCTAAATAGCCTTTCTTCCAACCAATGATATTTAGATATTGGCCGTCTTCATCGCTTACAGCCAATCTGAGGTGCTGACTTTCTTGCCCCATGGTTTTAATGCTGATTATTTTCAGTTGGTCGAAGCCAAAGATCGGCGTTGGATTTTTGACACCAAATGGCTCAAAAGTTTTGAGTAAATGATGGGTTTTATCGGTGGCTAGTTTGACTGGTAATAAACATTCAACTTCGAGTTTTCTCTCAAAAAGTTCGTCGTCATATTTTTGTGCTAGGGCTTGAAGTTTTTTCTTGATGAGGTCGATTTTACTGATTTCTACGCTAAAACCAGCAGCCATGGGGTGACCACCAGCAGCAAGTAAATCACTTTTCACTTCTCTAATGAGTTCAATAATATTGATACCAGCTATAGAACGAGCTGAGGCTTTGCCAGTTGTTTCGTTTAAAGAAATGACGATGACCGGCTTGTTGAATTGTTCAGTGAGTTTGCCCGCAATCAGACCAATTACACCTTCATGAAAGCTATGTTCTTGAACAATCAAAAGTTTTTCTTGAGCTTGCGCCTCGACCTGCTCCATTGCTGATTCAATCTGTTGAGCTGTTAAGTCTTGTCTTTCTACATTTGTGTTTGAGAGTTCTTGGGCCAAGTTCGCGGCTTGTTCCTGATTGGTGGTGCAAAGAAGTCGTAGTGCTTGCAGGCCATTTTTCAATCTACCCATGGCGTTAATACGAGGGGCAATGGCGTAGTTGATAATATTGGAGTCAATCAAAGATTGGTTGATGGAAGAATTTTTAATTAGTTCGGTCAAGCCAAGTCGAGTGGTGTTTTTGAGTGATTTGATGCCCCAAGCTGCAAAGCTTCTATTAAACTGCGTTAATGGCATTTGGTCAGCAATGGTGGCGATGCCAGCTAAATCTAGCTGTTTGCTGATTAGTTGATCATTGTCTGCTGAAAAATGACGAATTATTTCTCTAGCAAAAAGCCAGGAGACGCCTGCCCCACATACTTTGGTGGAGTGAAAAATAGCATCAGCCTTCGGCAATTCTTCTTCAGGTAAGTGGTGGTCGGTCAAAATTATTGGGCAATTTTTTTTGTTTAAATAATCAACGGCTTCATGAGCAACAATACCGTTGTCGACAGTAATGAGTAGCTCGGGGGTAGCGGTAGTAAAAATTTCGTCCAATGCTTTAGTGGTCAGTCCATAGCCATGATTCAAGCGGTCTGGAATAAAAGGTTTGGCGTTAAAGCCAAGATTATGAAGCACGCGCCATAAAATGGCAGTGGCGGTAATGCCATCTGCGTCATAGTCGCCAAAAATAACGATTAGGCCTTGAGTATTTTTAACTTTGTTTAAGATTTCTAATGATTTTTTTAGAGCAGCTTGATCAATGTTAAGTTCTTCTATTTTGAAGGTGGTGGGTTTTGGGGGATTAAACCACTGCTGTTCGTCTACAACCTGGCGGTTTTCAAGGAGGATTTTTTTGAGTTCAGTTTGATTTTCGGCGAGCGCAGAGTTTTTGATAAGCCACTTCATTAGGAAATGATATAAATGATTCTGAATAAAGCCAGAACCAAAACGACTTGAACTACCACCGTTGACCAAGAGAAAAGGATTACTAGTAATCTATCGCTATTTGCAATTGATTTGGTAATAGCAACATGAACTAAGGTGCTAGCCAAAGCTAAGCCAGGAAATAAAAAGAGCCATTCTTTTGCAGCCAAGTGTTGAGCTGGTTCAGGCAATGAGTAAAATAAAGGAATTTGTGGTTGCGATCTGAAGTAGAAAACTAAAGTTGCCAAAGCAGAGGTTAAAGTCAAAAGGTAAACAATTAAAAACGGTGTTTTAACAAACTTTGGTAGAAGAAAAAAATTGTTTTGTGAGCGTGATCCAAATTGCATGACATTACCATTATATAACTAAGTTTATTAAATTGATGGTTTTAAGTAAGTTGGTTGTTATTTCTTCTGACAACGGAGTTCTGGAGAAGGTTTCAATGATTTGTTGTTTGATGTTGAATTGTTGTGGTAGGTCAGAAATTTCAGCTTGTTTGGCTTTGGTAAGAAGATAATCAAAAACTGGCCAAAATTTTCCAAAAGGGTTTGAATAATAGTTTTCAAGTTTGTCAATTAATTCTTTCCATTGGCTATTGTTTTCACTTTCAGCATTCGGACTTGGGTTGACCATTGTTTCGCTGGCGGGATCAAAATTAAGTTGCCACGTTTTAGTGCTTTCATTTTCAACGACTAGCTCATCGGTCAAAACTTGACCTGATTGACTGTAACTATAAAAACTTACATTTGTTGTTTCTAGAGAATGGTTAACAATTTCAATTTTGTAATTACCTTGTTTTGGTTTTCTAATTTGAGTGATTTTCCAGTTAGTTTCTTGACCAGAAATTGGGTCAACAATTTTTTCTTCAAATTGTTCTATTTCCAGTGTAGTAGCGGGATCAGTGTTGATTATTATTTCAACATCTGGTTTTGTGACAAAGAGTAAATAACTTAAATCTGTATAGCTTGGTGTAAAAAGTCTGGATGATAGCAATTCTTTTCCATGTTGTTTGAAGTTTCTAAAAATATAATAAGGATCGAGGATAGTAAAATCTTGATTTTCTTGGTTATAACCATTGGCAACCAAAAAGTGACCAGTAATGTTAAAAATGAGGGGTAAATTTTGAGTAAGTGCTTCGACTTGTTTTGTGAGATCACTGCCCACCAATCGTTGGTATTCTAATTTTGGCGTTCCATATCTAAGGTGAATGGCGGTGCTGAGTCTGGAGATTGCTAGCCAATTTAGCAAGCCATCACCGATATAGCCGTCGATTTGGTTTTTTAGCCATTCATTTAAACTGGCCGGTGTTATTTCTTGACCATCAGGTAAAAAATTTAATTGATAATAACGCATGACCATAGCCGCGGCAGTTAAAGCACAACCCCATCTGTCGATGGTTGGATTTGGTGACCAGAGTTTGGCAGAATCATATTCAAGTTGCGACCATTTGACATCGGTTTGTTTGAGTAGGGGAACTTCTAATTCATCTGTCAGTGTTTGAGGTAGAGAAAAAACTTGCAAGTTATCAAACGAAGACACAGATCTCTTGCTACCCAAGCTAGTTTTTAAGGCAATGGTTTTGCTTCCTGCTGCCAGTGGCTGTTGATCGTAAACATTGAGAACTTTTTGGCCATTAATAAAAACAATTAAGCGCTGATTTTGATACTTAATGGTAAAGTGATAAATTTCATTGGCCAAAAATGGGAAGGTAGTGTGATTATTTTCCAGTGGTTGAGAAAGCCCCGCGACCACTTTTTGAGCTGTAATGCCTGTGCCATAGAGTTTGAGGTCATACCAATTGTCCTTATCTTGCCACCACCAAACAAAATTCCGATCCATGTTGATTGACTCATCAAGTCTCCAATCGAAATCGACTTGCCAATTCGGCGAAGAGATTATTTGATTTGAGCTTGGTGTTATTGCAAGAGTACAGCCAACGCCATCAACAACAAGTTTTGCCCAGCCGTTTTCAATTTGCCATTTGGCAGGCGATAAAACATCCAAACAATGATTCCAGCCACCCGAACCTTCATTTTGAGCAACGACCCAAGGGCTAATGCTAGCTCTGTCAAACTGGTCAACTACTAGAGTAGTGTTTGCCCTTATAATAGGTGCGTAAAGATGACTAAAAAATTCTACGACCAGCAAGGTAAATAAAACGGCGATTGGTCTCATGTGAAGATTTTGACAAACAAATCTTTCATTAACCTAAAATCAAATCAACATGGCAAAAATTATTCATTTAGCTAGATATTACGAACCACATGTTGGCGGTGTGGAAACACACCTGAGTGAATTAAATAAACGTTTACTGGCGAATGGTGATGAGGTCACGGTTTTTTGTGAAGAGCACGATAAATCCTTGCCTGCTGAAGAAATCATTGATGACGTTAAAGTCATGAGAATGCCTGCACTTTCTTTTAAGTCTAGACTTTTGTTTTTTGGCTTTTTAAATAAAATTTATTTCAAAATAAAAGTTTGGACCTGGATTGCGAGTAAAAGTAAGCTGCTGATTGAGGCCGATGTTATTCAAGTTCATGATGTTTTTTGGTGGATTTGGCCTGTTTATTCTTTTGTTTATTACAAAACATATTTAACTTTTCACGGATGGGATGGAAAATATCCGATTTCAATTTTGGCTAAAGCACACCGTTATTACAATGCGATGGCAGCTAAAAAAACACTCCATGTTGGTAAATTTATTCAAAAATTTTATTGGGACAAGCCAACCGATGTTATTTTTGGAGGAGCCAAAAGTTCGCTATTAAACGAGTCTTTGCCTAAGCAAAAAAATACCAATGATTTATTTATCGGTAATGATTCGCATTTGGTTTTTATCGGTAGATTGGAAGATGTGAATGAAATTGAAAGGGTTCTTGAATTTTTAAAGTTAATGAAAGAAAAACATCCTAAAATTAAGATTGCTTTTGTGGGAGATGGGGCTTGGAGGAAAGAGTGTGAGGAATTGGGTCGGGTTACAGGTTTTGTCAAAAATACAGAGCGTTATTTACATGAAGCAGATGTCGTTGTGGCTAACTCATATCTATCAATTTTGGATAGCCAAGCTTTGGGTAAACTTGTTTGTGCTTTTTATTCAAATCCGGTTAAAGAAAGTTATCTAAAAACTTTTGTGGGAGCCCGATATATGTTTATAGAAACTAAACCAGAGAAAATGGTTTTGCATCTGGAAAAATTAAGTTGGAAACAAGCATCTTTTATTGCTAAAAAAGTTAAAGCTTTTGCTCAGGAACAAACTTGGGAAAACGTGACAAAAATATATCAAAAACTATGGCAAACACCTCAGGAAAAAAATTAAATCTTGGTTGCGGTAAGGATTATAGACAAGGTTGGGTCAATTTAGACGCTGTAGCCTCTGTGAAACCTGATGTAGTTCACGACATTAGTAAACCATTACCATTCAAAGATCAAAGTTTTGATTTTATTTTAGCTCAAGATATTTTGGAACACTTTACCAAAGAAGATGTTGTTTTGGTGATTGGTGAAATCGCTCGGACTTTGAGAGTTGGAGGACAAGTAGAGATTAGAGTACCCAATGTCACCGACATTGTTAATAGATTTGCCGACGATGAAGAAACTAGAAACGAATTTTTATATGGCACTACCTTTGAAACTGGAGTTTTTGGGGCACATAAAGTTGGCTTTACTGCTGTGTGTTTGGTTTCCATGATGAGTTTAGCTAACTTGGAATTGGTCAGTCTGAAAGAAGAAGAAACAAATTTTGTTGGTATTTTCAAAAAGGTTTTGCCTTCAAAAAAGACTAAACAGCTTGTTTATGTAAATCAAACTCTGGGTATGGGTGGTGCAGAAGTATTTATGGCTGATTTGCTAGGTGCGTTGCAAAAAAATAATTGGAGTGTGGTTGTTTATACAAACAACCAATCTTTCGCTCACTTACTTGAACAAAAGCAGATTGTGGTTAAAAAAATAACTACGATTGTTGATGTCATTGGCGATTGGAAAGGCTTGATTAAAGGTGTCTTCTTGTGGCCAAAGCTCTTAGCAGAGTATTGGAAGGTTGTTAGAAAACATCATAACGCCGATTTATTTTTAATGTCAGGTTTTATTGAAAAAATCTTAGTTTCGCCCTTGCTAGTGTTAGTCAAAAAACCAGCTTGTTGGATTGAGTTTGGTCCTATGGAGACAATTTTTGCCAAGTTTTTCCGCTTGCCTAAGGTTTTGTATTTTTTGGTCAAATCATTGCCAGAAAAAGTTGTTACTTCGAGTTACCACTCGCGTCGCAGTCTGACAAGTTCGGCTCGGATTTCTTTGGCTAAGTTGAGGATTGTTCCGTGTGGTAGAAATGTTGAAAGTCAAAATGTAGGAGCGACCAAAAGTTCAACTATTGTTTGTGTGTCACGTTTGGAACCAGGCAAAGGTCAGGATTTATTAATCGACGCTTTTTCTCTGATTGCCAAAAAAAATCCCCAATTAAAATTGAAAATTGTAGGTGAGGGTGACTTCTTGCCAATTTTGCAAGAAAAAGTGAACCAAAATAATTTACAAGAAAGAGTTGTCTTTGCTGGTAGAGTCAAAAATGCTTTACAGGAAATGGTCAGTGCAGAGGTCGTTGTTTTTCCCTCAGTTTGGCCTTTAGAAGGTTTTGGTTTGGTGATGATTGAAGCAATGAGTCTTGGCAAACCAATTGTGGCTTTTGATAGAGGTCCTGGTAATGAAATTATTGAGGATGAGAAAACCGGCCTTTTGGCTAAAGATGGTGATATTGTAGATTTGGCGAAAAAAATAGAAAAACTTTTGCATGATAAAAAGTTGGCTGAGTCGTTAGGAAAAACTGCCCAACAAAGTTATCTATCCAAATACCAAATTGAGTCAGTCGCTGATCACTATGAACAAATTTTCCATGAAGCAATAGCCGATCACAAAGCCAAATCTGTCCTAACCCAAAATTAGGTTATACTATCTCCAGAATGAGTCAGATTAAAAAAGTTAAAGAAGCTTCAGATATTGTTGAGATTATTGGTGAGAGGTTGACTTTGCAACGCGCAGGAACAAATCTCAAAACCAATTGTCCTTTTCATGGCGAAAAAACTCCGTCATTTTTTGTTAATGAAGTAATGCAGCGCTATCGCTGTTTTGGCTGTGGTGAAACTGGCGATGTGATTAATTTTTTAGAGAAGTATGAAGGGATGACTTTTGGTGAAGCTCTTGAATATTTGGCTGAAAGAGCTGGCATCAAACTGGAAAAATACGTCAAAAGTCAGCAAGATGATCTCCATGATCAATTGTTGGATGTTTTAGATTTGGCTCGCCAATACTATGGCTATCTTCTCAAAGAACATCAGCTGGGACAAATTGCTCGAGATTATTTGAGCAAAAGAAAAATTAACCAAGAATCAATCAATTTATTTCAGCTGGGTTATTCCTTAGATGAATGGGATGGCTTGATTAAGTTTCTCCACCATAAAAAAAAGTATTCATTACAAATACTGGAAGAAGCGGGATTAGTTATCAATAAAGGCGATCGTTATTATGACCGCTTTCGTGGTCGCTTAATGTTTCCTTTAAAAAATCATCGTGGCCAAGTCGTGGGTTTTTCTGGTCGAACTTTGGTACCTGGAGAAAAAGATGCCAAATATATTAATTCCCCAGAAACAGCTTTGTACCACAAATCAGAGATGTTGTTTGGTTTTTCCGAACTTTATCAAGAAATTCGCAAGAAAAAAGAAATCATAGTTTGTGAGGGTGAAATTGACGTTATTTCTAGCGCCCAAGCTCATGTTAACAATGTGGTAGCGGTTAAAGGTTCGGTGTTAACCAAAGAGCACGTTAAGCTAATTTTGAGAGTGGCCAATAAAGCAATTTTATCTTTGGATAGAGATAGTGCGGGAATTGAAGCGACCAAAAGAGCTATTTTGATTGCCAAAGATAGTGGTTTAGAGCTAAGAGTCGCCAACTTATCTTTGGTTAAAGAACAAGGTTTTGATTTAAAAGATCCTGATGATATTGCTCGCGAACAACCAAAGCTATGGCGCGAAGCAGTTAAAGGCTCAATTTCTGTTTATGAATTTTTGATTCAAGTAGCACAAGCTAAATATCATTTAGATACACCAGAAGGTCGAAGGGATTTTATTGAAGAAGTAGGTCCAATTCTCAATTACATCAGTCATGCGGTGGAAAAAGATTTTTACATCAAAAAAGTGGCCACGCTTTTGTCAGTGAAGAAAGAATTGGTTGAGGAAGATTTGAAAAAACTTCAATCACCCGTGGCTAAATTAGCGCCACCAGAAACCACAGTAAAAGCTCCAAAAGTTAGATTAACTTCACAGCAAAAACTGGAAAGATATTTAATTTTTCTGTTAATGAATTTTGAGCCTCACGAAATTCAGGACAAAGCGATTTCTTTGGCACAATTTGAGTTTTCACACTCAGAACTCAAGGTATTTATCCAGGCAATTTTACAAGCAAAAACAGTGGTCTTGAAAAATATAGTGGCCAGTTTGCCTGATGATGTTAGAGAGGTGGTGGCAGAAATTTCTCTTAATCCCAACTATGAGTCATACATCAAAGACCTCAATATTCAAACCGAGTGGGAATCAGTTTTTGTGAGATTGCAAAAAGCATATGTGACCACTATGGTTGATAAAATTTCCACGGAGCTTAATGAACTTGACCAAAAAGTTATGTTGAGTCCAGAGGAAGAGCAGCGACGTGACGAATTGCTGCGAATGATTGTAGAATTAAGAAGAAAATCATAATGCAAATTTTTATTGATGAGTCAGGTGACCCTGGTTTTTTAATTGAAGGTGGTTCGAGTCGCTTTTTTGTGGTGGCAGTGATTATCTTTGAGGACGATACTCAAGCTAGTCAAGCAAGATTAGCTCTAGAAGACCTGGGTCGAAGATGGTCAAAACCTAAAAAGTTCGAACTTAAATTTTCCAAATTGTCAGAATCTGAGCGCGTAGAGGCTTTGCATTTAGCCACCAAGTTTTCTTTTAAAATTCGTGCTGTGATTTTTGATAAGGTGCGGATGAATGAGTTGCAACTTCAGCACTTCAAGAAAAATTATTATCAGTATGCGATTAGATCTCTTTTGGATCGACCAGATAGTCACCTTACACATTCAACAATGAAAATCGATACTTTCGGTGAAGATGCTTACCGTCAAAGACTTGTCGATTACTTTGCTGAGCACGTTTGTAACCCTGACGACCACACCAAGTGTCAATTGGTTTTTCAGGATTCAAAATATGATGCTTTGATTCAATTGGCAGACTTGGTAGCAGGTGCACTTCGCAAAAGTTTTGAAATCACACAAGATGATTCACAAATTTACCGTGAAGTTATTGCTGACCACGAAGAGGACATTAAAGTTTTTCATTCAGTGCTTCATACTAGAAAGCTTGGTTAATAGCTGAGTTTTTCAGGTATAATACGCTTTATGGCAGAAGCAAAAACCCAACCAGCAAATTCTAATCAAGCAAAATCAAAACCAGCTGGTGGCCCAGTTGATAGAAGTCGTTATCCCAAAATTCAAGCTTATATTGCAAAGTTGGGAGTAATGTCTCGTCGCCATGTTGAAGATTTGATTAGAGAGAAAAAAGTTCAGGTAAATGGTGTTTTGGCTAAAATTGGTCAAAGAATTAAAGCGGGCGAAGATATCATTGTAGTGGACGGTAAGAAAATAGAAACCAAAAGACCACCACAACCGATTTATATTTTGATTTATAAGCCCGTTGGCTATGTTTCTACTGCTAACGATGACCAAAGTCGACCAACAGTTTTGAGTTTGGTTCCAGAAATTAAAGACAGACTTTATCCCGTTGGTAGATTAGATATGGATTCAGAGGGCTTGATGATTTTGACCAACGATGGTGATTTAACTTTTGCTTTGACTCACCCATCACATGAAATTTCTAAAGTTTATAAAGTCTTGTTAAGAGGTGTGCCTTCAACTCCCGCCCTCAATTTGTTACAAAAGGGCGTAAAACTCAAAGAGGGTTTTTTCACTCCTGATGAAATGAGAATTCTCGGCCATGAAAATGGCAATACTTGGTTGGAATTAGTTATTCATGAAGGTAAAAACCGTTTGATTCGTCGTATGATGAGAAGAATCGGTTACGACGTCATGAGATTAATTCGCGTAGAAATCGGACCGTTTGATGTAAGTATGCTTGGCGGAAAAAGATACATTCAGCTCTCCAAAGAGCAGGTACAAAAGCTCATCTCCAAATAAATTCTGAGGATTTCACTTGCTCGCCGTTCTGGCATTTGACCGCCTAAAAATGATAAACTGTTTTTATGCCCAGAGCGCTTGTCCTTGGAAATGGTGAAACATTAGTTTGTCTTGATAAATTCGGTTTTGTCCGAGATTTTTATTTTCCTTATGTTGGTTTAGAAAATCACGTGTCAGGTAATAAACATCGGATTGGTGTTTGGGTTGACGATCAATTTTCTTGGCTTGATGATGGTAACTGGTCCGTCAAAATTGCTTACAAACCAGAAACAATGGTTGGTTATTTGGTGTGTAAAAACGAAAACCTCCAGTTATCAGTGGTGATGGAGGATTGTGTTTATAACGAAGCTAATGTTTTTTTACGCCAAGTAGATGTTTATAACCATCAAGAGCAAACGAGAAATATTAGAATCTTTTTCCATCAAGTGTTTATGATTGCCGAGAATAAAAAGCGAAATACGGCATTTTTTGACCCAACTCATAATGCCATCGTTCACTATCGCGGTCGTCGTTTGTTTATCGTTAATGGTCGAACTAGTGATGGTAAAACCATGGATGATTTTGCGGTGGGTGCATATAACTTTGAAGGGAAAATGGGCACATACAAAGATGCTGAAGATGGTGAGCTGGGTAAGAATGGTGTTGAGCACGGGAGTGTTGATAGCACAATTCGCTTTTGCGTTAGCGCCGAGGGTAAGAAAAAAACATCACTTCATTATTGGATTTGTGCAGCCAAAACTTTAGACGATGTTTATGCTTTAAACAGCATGGTGATGAACAAAACACCTGAGGGCATGCTTCATTCAACGGAGGATTTTTGGCATGCGTGGCTTGATCGACAAAATTATTCTTTTGACTTTTTGACTCCAGAGCAAAAAAAATTGTTTAACACCTCACTTTTTATTCTTCGCGCCCATGCCGACAATCGGGGAAGTATTATTGCTTCTGCAGATTCGGCTATGATCGAGTACGGCAAAGACGACTATGCTTATATGTGGCCCAGAGATGCTGCTTTTATTGTCAGTGCTTTGGACTCAGCTGGTTTTCATGAGGTGACTAAAAATTTCTTTTTATTTTGCCAAAGTGTTTTGCATCCCGATGGTTATCTTCATCACCGTTTTAATTCCGACCAAAGCTTGGGTTCCACTTGGCATTCACCGTCCGCACAATTTGAGTGGCTCAAGGACAAAAAATTGCAGTTGCCAATTCAAGAAGACGAGACAGCTTCTGTGATTTTTGCATTATGGCATCACTATCAAGTGACTAAAGATATTGAATTCATTGAGGATTTATTCAAGCCTTTTATTGAAAAAGCGGCTGATTTCTTGGTTGATTTTCGTAACAAAACTACCATGTTGCCACTGCCATCTTATGATTTGTGGGAAGAAGTCATTGGAGTATCAACTTATACCTGTGCGAGTGTTTATGGAGGGTTGATGGCAGCAGCCAATTTTGCAGAGCTACTTGGAAAACGCAATCATATGCGCAAATACAAGCAGGCGGCCAAAGAAATTAAAAAAGCCACTATCGATTATCTTTTTAGCGAACAACAATCGAGTTTTGTTCGTTTTGCCAAATATAGTGGTGACAAAGTAGAAAGGGTTGAGATTATCGATGCCAGCTCATTATTTGGCCTGTGGTACTTTGGCATGTTTGAACAAAGTGATCCTTATTTCAAGAGAACTCATGAGCAAGTCATGAAGCGTTTGTCTAATCCAGGTGCAACCGCTGGTTTTATTCGTTATGAAAATGATGCTTATTTTAGAAGTGGTGATTTATCCAATCCCTGGTTTATTACCACGCTGTGGGAAGTTGAGAGGCGTTTGACATCTGACACGGTTAATCATGAAGATTTAGATTTTGCCAAAGATGTATTTTCATGGATCCAAAACCACCAATACTTATCTGGAGTTTTGTCCGAGCAATTAGATCCACAAACAGGCACTTCAGAATCAGCTACGCCACTAGTTTGGTCACATGCAGAATTTGTTCGTTCGGTCTTGCTCTATCAGCAGGCGCTTGTTAAGCTGAAGCTGGTAGAGGTTAAAACGCCAGAAAGCGTAATTCACGAACTATGAACTATTATTTAGCAGTTGATGGTGGTGGCACCAAGACTCAGGTTTTGTGTGCTGATGAAAATGGAGAAATTGTTGGCGAAGGTTTGTCTGGTCCGACGAGTTTGACCGTAGTTAACTCTGGAGCAGCCGGATTTGCTCTAAGAGAGGCAATCCGTCAAGCAACTGAGAATTTACCACCGGGGTTTGTGGTTACTAGATTGGTGATGGGCTTGGCTGGGCTAGATACTCCAGAAGAAATTTCAAGAGCAGAGTCCTCATTTAAACAAGTTATCGCTGATATTCAGGTTAAAGATTTTGTTTTAATTAACGATATTATGATTGCTCTTCGTGCTGCCAGTGACAAACAAGACGCTATGGCACTTATTGCTGGAACGGGTTCAAATTGTTTTGGTATTAATGCCGAAGGAGAATCAGCTAAAGCTGGGGGATTAGATTTTTTGTTATCGGATGAAGGCTCTGGTTATTCTATTGGCGCTAAAGTTTTAAAGGCAGCGGCGATGAGTTTTGATGGTCGCGGTGCAAAGACAAGATTGGAGCAATTGACAAATGATTATTTTGAAACCAGTAGTATTCCTGAAGTAAAGCACCATATTTATAATCCAGTTTTGACTAAAATGCAGGTTGCGGGCTTGGCTAAGTTGGCTTTTGATGCCTTGGAAGAAGGTGATGAAGTAGCCCATCAAATTGTCGATCGCGCTGCAGATGATTTGTTTGTAATGGCTAAGGTAGTAATTGAAAAACTAAGGTTGAACGAAAGACCGAGTGACTGTGTTTTCTCGGGCAAAGTTTTATTGTCTGATTATCTCAAGAATAAGCTCAAGGAAAAAATCAATCAAGAATATCCTAATATTCAAGTTTTGATTCCCGAAGATGAGCCAGTCTATGGGGCGCTAAAGATCGCCTTGAGTAGTTGATTTTTTTCAGATGAGTTGTTGACGAAGGCGAGTTTTCTCGCCATACTTATTCCCATGAAGCTTTCATCTTTTTCCTTGAAACGAACACTAATTCCTTTTTTTGTTTTGTCATTATTTTTTATGGTTGTGGGGGTGGGAGTTGCAGGTACTTTAGTCTTGGAGTCCGACTATAGCTGTGACAACATTACTGATCTGGATGACTACACGGTTTTGGTGCGCGATAAGCGCTTGAGTACTCGAAAGTTATCAATCCTTTTTAAAGAATGGGGTAGTCGGGGTTTATCTAATTCAGCAGATTGCTCAGGAAAAGCAGTAACGGCTAATAACGGTGGGTACGGTGGGCCAGGAGGCACTACTCCAACACCAAGTCCCACTCCGGTAGTTTCGCCAACAACGACACCAACCCCAGCAACCACAACAAGTCCAAGTCCATCGCCTTCCAGTAAACCAAGTCCCTTCAACTTGAGTGATGCAAATTTGGTGGCATATATGCCGATGGAAGAGACAGCGGGATCTTTGACCAATAAAAAAACTAGCAACGCGGTTGCCAACCTTATTCCCAACGGCAGTGTTCAATATCGCCAAACTGGCAAAGTGGGTTATGGGGTAAAGGTTAATGGTATTGGCAATGCTTTTTGTAGTGGCTCTGGCACAGCCTGTAAAGATGTAAAGGCTTATGACTTTACTGGTGATTACACTTTGGGCATGTGGGTTAAATTAGATCAAGGTAGCGCCTATTTATTCAGAAAATGGGATCAAGAAAAAGGTAATTACTCCTACTTTGCTTTGGATAGCAATATTTTCTTGGCAGCTTTGTCACATCCACACCCAGATTATCTCTTTGGTTATGATCATGGTTTGAGAGCAGGTCAGCCAACTGGACGAAGTTATGTAGAAGGCTACATGGATTTAAATGTTGATAACAAATTGCATGATTGGCACCACATAACTGTAGTTCGCGATACTAAAGCAAAAACTGTTCACCTTTATGTTGATGGTAAAAAACAAGATACGCACCCAGGTCAAATCAAACAAGCGAATGGTAGCGTAGTAACCTCGGTAATGAGAGCTGACAACCAAGTGAGCGCTGATCCATTCCGACTAGGTGAATTAGTTGGAACAATCGATGAGTTTTTTGCTTACAAAAAAGCTTTGACTGAGGCCGAAGTAAAAGCAATTTATGAGGCGGGCAAATAATATGAAGAAAAATTTTAAATTTTCCAACCTTAAAATGAAGTCACTTTTTAGAGCGGCTGGCGTTTTCTTTTTATTGTTTGCGGTTTTTTCTGGAATTTTTGCTGGTTTATTGAATCAACAAGATATTAGACAAAGAGCTAGTGAAGGCTATGGTAATGTGGAAATTGTTTTGGTTCCTTCAACAACACCTCTTCAAACCAATAATTTATCAACAGTTTTTGTTCGCCTAAACACTAAGGGTGAAGAAATCGATGGTGTTCAAGTCGTTTTTGACCTTTTGACTCAAGTGACCAATGATGTCACTGTGCGGGTCAACGAAAGTACGGGTCTTAAGTGGGCATGGGATAGAGTTGAGGGTATTCAGGGTGGTAGAAAAGTTAGTTTTGCTGCTATTACTAGCGATCCTTATAAGCCATTTAAAAGTAATTCTCCGGTTGATGTAGCAGAAATCACGTTTGTGGCTAAAAATCCTGGCCCATTAACCATGGTTTTCGATGGTTTTATGACCAAGGCTAACAAACATCAACAATTGAGAAATGTCTTGAAACCAATCATCGTTCAAGAATACGATGTGAAAGTTGCGCCTTCGCCAACCCCCTCACCGACTCCAAAGCCGGTGGTTTCTTCTGGTGGTAGTTCAAGTTCTGGCGGAACAAAGGGTGGTCAGACAAACCCAGCTCCTTCACCGACTCCATCGAGTGTTACTGCCAACGTAGTAGTTAATAGTGTAGGTGGTACTCAGACAATAGATCGTGGTCAGTGTAACGTTGCTTGTTCGTACTCTAGTCAATGTGACTCTGGTTTTCTTTGTTACGAAGGAAAATGTCGTTTATCAACCAACCTGACCAGCTCGACATGTCAAGATATTAGTACCAGAAGCAAGATTTGTAACGATACTTGTACTCAGTCTAGCGAATGTCAGCTTGGTTTGACCTGTTATTCTGGGCAATGTCGATCTACAACTAATCCACAAAGTCAAACCTGCCAGAATGATGGCACAGTTACCGCTGGTGTGGAAAAGATGTGTGGTCAAACTTGTACTAGTAATAGTGACTGTGGTGATTCTTTGAGTTGCTATGTTGGTCAATGCCGTTTGGCTACCAATCCCACCAATCCAGAATGTAATGATAAACAGGTTGTAGTCACTAATTTAGGTGGATCAACTGGTTCTCCCGAGCCATCGCCAGCTCCTGCAAGTTCTGGTCGCTCTTTGGGATTACTGACACAAATTGTTATTGCTTTGGGTGCGACTGTGATTGTTGGCTTTATTGGTGTAGTTATCTATACCTTGCTAAATAGTCGTAACAGACAGAGAGATCAACAGTTGTAGGGAAGAGTGTTATAATTTCTGCCCATGCCAGTTCTAACTCACTTTGCCATCAAAAAAGCTCTGGAAACAGGCGAGATTAAAATTACCCCCAATATCAGCGATGATCAGATTAGCGTTGCCTCTGTTGACTTGACTTTGGGTAATGATTTCTGGGTGTATGAAAAACAATTAGGTCCAATTCCAATTAAAGAATCAACCAATTATCTAGATCTAACTAGACACATTCAGTCAGAAGAAATGGTCATTAAACCTCAGGAGACACTCATTGGTATTACTAAAGAAAAAATTACTTTGCCTGGAAACATCTGTGGTTGGTTGGAAGGTCGAAGTCGTTTTGCCCGTTTGGGTTTATTGATTCATATTTCTGCTGGTTTAATTCAACCAGGTGTGGATAATCATCAGGTCTTGGAAATTACCAATTTAAGCCCGAATATTTTAACTCTTCATGCTGGTGAGAGGATTTGCCAGCTGGCATTTCAACGCTGTGAGGGCGAAGCTAAATACAGTGGCAAATTTAAGTCACAATAGCTTATTTGTTCCGATAAAAGTTACTTTTGCCAAGATTTTAGGATGATGATATAATTAGACCTCGTTTTATTAAGGAGAAATTACATGTCAGAAACTCAACACTACGCCATTATCCAATTGCTCGGCAAACAGCTTCGAGTTACCGCTGGTGAAAAATTAGTGGTAGATCGCTTAGTTGATCATGCTGAAGGCGAAACCTTTGAGGTTAAGGAAGTCCTCATGGTAGCCAATGGCGACGATGTGAAGATTGGTCAACCTCTGGTCGAAAAAGCCAGTGTGACCTTGAAGGTTTTGGAACATGGCAGAGGCGATAAAATTAGAGTGGCTGTTTACAAGTCCAAATCTAAATATCGCAAAGCCAATGGCCACCGCCAACATCAAAGCACCGTCGAAGTGGTTAAGATTGCCTAATCTTAATCTTGAGCTGGTATACTTTATTTGATGTCTAAATATTTATTCCTATTTGGGAATACCCCTAAATTATCATGGTTAGAACTTAGTTCTTTAGTGCCATCAAGTGAGTTGGTACGTGAGAACGTGGCCCAAACCGACTTGGACAGTGAAGAAGCACAGCAAATTTTTGCTAAACTTGGTGGTTCAGTTAAATTAATTGAGATAACTACTAATCTTAATCCTGACGCCAAAGGTGCTTTATCGCAAATTGCCGAATTTTTGGCCAGCAAAAAATCGTCTGGAAAAATTACTTTTAGTCTTGGCATTTTAGGCCAAGATTTACTGGATATTTCTGAAACTGATATCAAAAAATATCTTCGAGATAAAATGTCCTTATCCTCTCGTTTTATTGAGCACAAGCAAAGTGGTTTATCCGCCAGTGTATTGTTACATCAAGAAAAAGTCATTGAAGTAATTTTACTTGAGGTTGATGGTCAAGTTTGGCTTGGCCAAACAGTTGCGGTTCAAGATATTGATGACTGGACCAAGCGCGACCGTAGAAAACCTTACGCTGACCGCAAAAAAGGTATGTTGCCTCCAAAAGTTGCCAGAATGATGGTTAATATTGCCGGCACAGAGGCAAAAACTATTTATGATCCATTCTGTGGTACCGGTACAGTTTTGGCAGAGGCATTGATGACTGGTCACGACCTAGTGGTCGGTTCTGACTTGGATGGTGACGCTACTGCTGGTGCAGAAAAAAACTTAGCTTGGCTCAAAAAAGAGTACGGTTTGTCTGGTGAGGTGAAAATTTTCCTTTCCGATGTTACTCAAATCAATAAATACTCTGACCTTAAAAATAACCAAGTTGATGCAATCGTGACTGAGCCTTTCTTAGGCAAACCCAGACCACAAATTGAACAACTGGATAATATTTATAAGGGCTTAGAAAAGCTTTATTTGGGCGCCTTTAAGGTCTTCAAAGAGGTTTTAAAAAATGGTGGTAAGGTTGTTATTGTTTTTCCAATGGTTCAAACCTATAAAACAACTTATAGTTTGGAAAATTTGATTGACAAGCTCGAGCAATTGGGTTACACTACTACCTCTGAACCAGTACTATATGCAAGAGAAAATGCAGTGGTTCAAAGACAAGTCTTTGTTTTTAAATTAACTAAATAAAATAATTAACCCGATATGTCACACGTCAAAGCTTCAGGTAAAGTTGCACAACATGCTCAAGGCAAGCGCCACGGCAAACGTTTAGGTCTCAAAAAATCTGGTGGTGAAAAGATCCAAGTTGGTCAAATCATCGTCAAACAACGAGGTGCTAAATACAAAGTCGGCAAGGGCGTTGGTATGGGTAAAGACCACACTATCTTCGCTATGATTGATGGTTTGGTTAAATTTGGCAAACGCTTTGGTAAAACTACCATTAGTGTTGTCGCTAAAAACTAATTTTCCCCCGATTCATTTTTCAGATCAATTGCGTGAAATTCCGCTTGTGAAATAGTGATTTGTTTGTGTTATATATGGTGTATGTCTAACCTAAGAACACTTCCCATTGATCAATTACAAGCCAATCCTTTTCAGCCTCGCGACAAAGTCAAAACTGAAGATATTCAAGATTTAGCCAAATCAATTAAAACTTATGGTGTTTTAGAGCCATTGGTGGTTGCCGAAACTCCAGCTGGTTTTCAAATTATTGCTGGGGAAAGACGTTGGCGCGCTTCTAAGTTGGCTGGTTTAACTGAGGTCCCTGTTCACATCAAGAAAACCACCCCTAAGGGTATGTTGGAAATGGCAATTGTGGAAAATGTTCAAAGAAGCAATTTGTCGGCTTTGGAGCGAGCTCAAGCTTTCCAACGATTGGCACAAGAGTTTACACTTACCAACGAACAAATTGGTGAAAGGGTAGGTAAATCTCCATCTTACGTTTCCAACACGATGAGACTGCTAAGACTTCCTGATGCGATTAAAGATGCCCTAACCGATGGTGAAATCTCTGAGGGTCACGCTAGAGTTTTAGTTTCTTTTGATGATGAAAAGTTGGCGATGAAGGTTTTTAGGCAAATTGTCAAAGAAAAAGCTTCCGTTCGCCGAGCTGAGGAATTAGTTCGTCACTATAAAAGCCAAGAAAAAGTTGCTGAGGAGAAAAAAGTTGAAGAGCCAGCAAATATTGATTACGAAAAAGTCGAAAAAGTCAGAGAAAGCTTGCAAAGAAGAATTCACTCGCCAGGACAAATTAAATTATCTAGATCAAATAGACAAACCAGAATCATTATTACTTTGAGAGGTGACCAAGCTAAGACTCAAGCAGATATGGATCGAATAATGGAAATAATTGGCGAGAATTAGCAAACAATTGTTCGCGAGAAATTTCAAAATTTTCTTCAATGTAGTCAGCGGTGAGAGTTAACATCCACGGTTCGCAGGTTTTGCCGCGATGGGGCATGGGTGGTAAAAATGGAGCGTCTGTTTCAATAACCACTCTGTTTGAAGGAACTTTTTTCAAGATTTGTCTGATTAAGTCTGCATTTTTATAAGTCGCATTGCCATCGAAACCAAACCAAGCATTATTTTTTATCATGGCATCAATATAAAAATCTGGGCCAGAAACACAGTGCAAAACAAAGTTATTTTTGGGTGGTGTTGCGGCTAAAATGTTAATTAAGTCTTGATAGGCCTCATTTTGATCGTCTCTAACATGAAGTGAAAGCGGCAAATTGAGCTCATTTGCTAATTCTAATTGCGCTTTGAAGCCAGCAATTTGCTGTTCTTTTATGATGGTAGTTTGGGGGTCATTTCTATCTAAACGGAAATAGTCTAAGCCAATCTCGCCAATAGCGACAACTTTTGGTTTCATGGCCAACATTTTTAGTCTTTTCAGATCCAAATCAGCAATGTCATGCGGATGAACTCCAACTGTGGCAAAAAACCCTTTCTCTTCTTGCGCCAGTTGAACGACTTCTTCTGACGATTCCATGTTGGTGCCAATTTGAATAGCATGAGTAACACCTCGACTTTGAGCAATTTGCCAATGACTACGCCAATTTTCTTTCAAGCCTTCAAAGTTATAGTGGGTATGAGTATCAATCAACATTAGATGCGGGGGAAAAGTGGAGTCATAGCTCCAATTTTTTCCTGACTAAAATGTTTGAGGATGGTCTCACTTGTTTGAGGCATGAATGGCTTTAAAAGTGTGGCAATCAAGACAATCTGAGTAATTGCTTGCTTAAGGATTTGTTGCTGCTCTTCACCAGATTTTGTCCAAGGTTTTTGTTCACTTAAGTATTGGTCAGCTTGACTAATCAAATCAATGATTAAGCTTAAAGCGGTTTTAAGTTCAAAACTATTCATGGCTGCTTGGTAAGCTTCGGGTTTAACTGGTGGGGTGAATTGATTGGTTAATTCTGATTTTTCAGCTAACTTGGCTACCCGTGAGCACAAATTTCCCAGACCATTGGCTAAATTAGCAGTATAGGCGATATCGAGTTTTTCCCAAGAAGTATCCATGTCAGTGCCAATTGGACCTAAGAACATCAGTAAAAATCTAGTGCCATCAGTGCCATATTTGCTAACCATTTCCGATGGTGAAATAACATTACCCAAAGACTTGCTCATTTTTTGCCCATCAATACTGATAAAGCCATTGATTAAAATCTGCTTGGATGGTGGTAAGTTGGCAGCCATTAACATGGCTTGCCACATGGCAGATTGTTGACGAAGATTGTCTTTGCCAGCAATCTGTACTCCTGGCCAGAATTCATCGTATTCAGAGCCTGGCTTGGGCCAACCCAAAGTGGAAATATAATTGACTAATGCGTCGAACCAAACGTACATAACGTGGTCTGGGTCGTTGGGCACAGAAACACCCCAAGGCATTTTTTCTTTGAGACGGGAGATTGAGAAGTCTTGCAAGCCGCCTTTGACAAATGCGGTAATTTCTTTGAATTTACTAGCTGGTTTGACAAATTCAGGGTTATTTTCGTAATGCTCCAGTAATTGTTTTTCAAAGGCAGAGAATTTGAAAAAATAGTTTTCTTCTTCTCTTAGTTCTAATTCTTTATTGGGGTGAAGTGGGCATAGCCCATCAACTAGTTCTGAATCTTGTTTTTCCAATTCACAACCAACACAGTATTTAACTTTATACATTTTTTTGTAAATGTAGCCATTTTGATCACAAATACGCCAAAATTCCTGAGCCGCTTGTTTGTGTTCTGGATTGGTAGTACGAATGAAGTGGGTGTAATTTAGATTGAAAATCTTTTTGAGATCTTCAAATTTGGCAGCATAAAAATCAGTATAGGCTTGAGGGTCTTGTTTGTTTTCTAAGGCTTTTTCGTAGATTTTTTGACCATGCTCATCAGTACCAGTGTTGAAAATAACTGAGTAACCCATCTCACGCATGTGACGGGTAATTACGTCAGCAGCAACAATTTCTAAACCAAAGCCGATGTGAGGTTCTGCATTCACATACGGCAGTGTTGTAGTGAGGTAGAAATTATTATTTTTCACCTGGTTATTGTAACACGCAAAGCCCCACTAGACCTTGGTATCAATTTTTTGTAGGCTAAGGTTATGAATCTTCTTAAGCCTTTTATTGCTACAGCTTTGACATTGGTAGTTTTGAGCTATTTTTTGCCGAATGTCAGTTTTATGCATTGGACCACTTTGATTATTGCCGCCATTGTCATTACCTTGCTCAATAAAATAGTTAGACCAATTCTTAAGATCTTGTTCTTGCCGATTAACATTGTAACCTTAGGTTTATTTTCGGTGGTTATTCATGTGGGTTTGTTGTGGTTGGCGACTTATTTGGTGCCAGGTTTTCAGATCAACAATTTAAATTTGTTTGGTACAGAATTAAATCAGTTTTCTAGTTTGCTTGTAGTGTCGATTATCCTTGGATTTATTCAAGGATTGTTTGGCTTAATCCTTTAATTTTTTGTTCTGAACAGTTAATTAAGATATAATATCGGTATGTTGAAAAAAAATGGCTGGTTACTAATTTTTTCCTTTGTCTTTCTTCTGGCGGGAGCAATTTTGGCGCGCCCAGCTTTGGCTCAAAAATCACTCCTTCAAGCTGAGTTGGAAATTATTAATGATGAAGCAACTGATGCGGCTCAGGCCACTAGTGAAGGTACTTTGGCCACCCCTTCGGCTGAGGTGGTAGAAAAAATTCAGAAAAAAACTGAAGAAGATATTACTCAGCCTACCGTTAAGCAAAAAAGCAAACTTGCACAATATCTCGATGACACTCCAGTTGGTCCATTAAGTTGGAATAACTTTCTTCAACATGCTATCCGCAACGCTATTGCTGATGGTGTAGCACCAAATATTATTGTGTTGGTTTTGCTTTTCCCACTGGTTGCTTCTTTAATTGCTGCTTCAAGACACATTATTGGTTTGAGAGGCTTTGGTATTTATATTCCTGCTGTTTTAGCTGTGGCTTTGGTATCAACGGGCATTATGGAGGGTTTGGCCATTTTTGGTGCGATTGTGGTGGTGGCTATTTTTTCTAAAAAATTCCTTAGAAAAACCAAGCTATCTTACTTGCCTAGAACGGCCATGTTGCTTTGGTTGATTTCGATGGGTATTTTCGCAGTTATATTGCTTTCGCCAACCTTTGGTTTGGTTTCATTGATGAGTATTAACATCTTCCCGATTTTGATTTTAGTGCTCTTGTCGGAAAACTTCTTAGATGCACAATCTCGTTCTAAGCAGTCAGAAGCGATTGCTTTGACTGTTGAAACTTTAGCTTTGGCCTTTGCCTCAAGTTTGCTTTTGCGCTGGGATATTATGCAAAAATTTGCCTTAACTGAGCCAGAGCTTTTAATTTTTACTATTGCTTTGATGAACGTGATCATTGGCAAATTTACCGGTTTAAGACTTAAAGAGTGGTTTAGATTCCGATCATTGATCGAAGAATAAACATGTCAGTCAAACCATCCCATATTTTGGGACACAATGCCAGAAATACCTATACAAAGCTCAATACTTTTGCAGCTAAAAAATACGGTTTTTCTAAATTAAGAACCAAAGAATTACTTCGCGAGCACAACATTCCCACTGCTAGTGTCTATCATATTTTTGAATCAATTAACGATGTCCAAGAAGTTAACTGGAACAACTTTCCATTACCTTTCGTCGTTAAACCAGCTTCGGGTAGTGCGGGCAAAGGCATTGTTTTGTTAATCAAAAAAACTGCAGATGGTAAAAGTTGGATTGATAATGAAGGTCATGAGTGGAGTAGAGAAGATTTAAACCTTCATGTATCTAACATTCTTGATGGGGAGTTCAGTACTTGGGGTGAGAATCACAAAGCAATTGTGGAGGAAATGATTACACCTCATCCTGCCTTAGCTAAGTATGCTTATAGAGGTACTCCAGATATTAGAGTGGTGGTTTTCAATAGTGTGCCTGTGATGGCAATGACCAGAATCCCTACTAAAATGTCTCAAGGCAAGGCTAATTTGGATTTGGGTGCGATTGGATTGGGTATCGATATGGCCACAGGTGTAACGACTTATGGGGTTAGTGGGAAAGCAGAAAAAATTACTCACTTTCCCAATTCCAAGAAAAAAGTTAACGGTATTCTAATTCCAATGTGGAGCAGAGTTTTGGAAGTAGCAGTTCAAGCTGCTAACGCTGCTGGCTATACCTTCATGGGAGCTGATCTTTTTATCCATCAAGAAAAGGGTCCAATGATTGTGGAGCTTAACGGTTTTCCTGGTCTATCAATTCAGTTGGCCAATCGAGCTGGACTTAAAAAAAGATTGGATAGAGTAGAAGGTATTGAAGTTCGAGACGCCAAGCATGGTGTGAAAATTGCCCAAGCTTTATTTGCAGAAAATTTTGCTGACAAAATTAAAATTGAAGAGGGGCTCAAAATTATTTCTACCAATCCCACTGTTTCAGTTCATGGTGATGACAAGAAATGGTATTCGGCCGAAGGCAGAGTCAACACTGGTCGTTATCGTTCGGCTATTTCAGAGGATTTGGCTGACCAGTTGGGCCTAGTCGATATCGAGGACTTACTATGGAGACAGCAAGAAGGTTTGGAGGGTAAGTTGCCAGTTGTTGAAGTACAATTCAGTCTCAAGGGTGTTAAACATAACACGGCTATGGTGGTGACTAAATCGCTTAATAAAACCAAGTATCAGGTGGAGCTGGGACGAAGAGATCTCCAGGGTTATTTGATTGGTGAAATTGAAAGTTAGAACTATTTTCTATGTTAACTTTGGCCAAATTAGTTCCAATCAACTTGGAATCGGAAAAACAAAGATTTTTTGCCGAAAATGGTAACTATAATCCTCAGTTTGAGTATGAAGAGAATTTTCATTCTGACGAGCTCTTGGTTCATGGTTTGCCCGAAAAGGACTTGTCAGCTTTAGCCGACAAGATTGTTCATGAAGATGTGGCTGTACAATTAGCAGCAGATGCTAAAGAAAAAGTTGACGGACTTTTATCTCAGGAAGCGGTGACTAAAAAGGTGGAAGCCTTTTTGCAATTACACGACTTAGCAGAGCGGTATTCCATTACGTGGTCGAGCAGTTTTGTTGCGAGAACTTCAATTACGGCTACAAATATTAAGCTAAGAATTCCGGCTGCCTTTAGAAGCCAAGAAGATTTGTTAGGTATGCTTTATCATGAGGTAGGCACTCATGCTTTGCGCCGAGTTAATTATGAAAAACAACCTTGGTTCAAAAAGAAAAAACAATTTGGTTTTGGCAGTTATTTGAGAACTGAAGAAGGTTTGGCCAGCTTGCATTCACTTTTGCCCTTAAAAAATAAATCAGCTTATGGTTCAGCGCTGAGGTATTTGGCGGTCGCTCATGCTCAAAAAGAAGGGTTTGCTGACACTTATAAATTTGTTAGTCAGTACGTTGATGATCCAGAGCGACGTTGGGCTATTACCTTCAAGCAAAAAAGAGGGTTGACCGATACTAGTTTGCCCGGTGGTTATACCAAAGATTTGGTCTATTTTGCAGGCTTAGTGGAAGTGTGGCGTTATTTAAACGAGCGCAACTTTGAAGTCGATGGTCTCTATTTTGGTAAGTTGGCCAAAGAAGACGTGGAAAAAGCTAAGGAAATAAATCCCGCTTTTGAACCATTGTTGCCAAGTTTTTATGTTGCTGATAAAGATAATTATCGCCTAAAAATGCAAGAAATTGGTCAAATTAACCATTTGTTTTAGTTAAAAACTTCATGATTTCTTGAACCACATCGATATTGGTGCAGGCTTCAAAGCCTTTATATTGCGGGCTGCGATTAACTTCCATCACTGACCACTGTTGACTCTTTTGGTCAAAAATTAAATCGACACCAGCAATATCGTAACCAACAGCTTTGGCAGCTAAAACAGCTAATTTTGATAGTTCATCATTGAGTGGATATTCCTCAGCACTACCACCCAAGGAAACATTATTGCGGAATTCTTCTGGATCGTTGCTGCTTCTTTTTATGGCTGCCAATGGTTTTGAGCCAATGACAATCACTCTTAGATCGCCATCATTGGGTAGGAAGGGTTCAAAAACTAAAACTTCATCGTTGTATTCTTCGACGACTTTTTGCGCTTCTTCTTTAGTTTTACACAAGAAAACACCTTTGCCTTGGTTGAGTGCGCCTCTTTTGATAATAAGGGGATATGAAGTGTTGGTACTTCGCCCAGTCTCACCAACTGCCACCACTGATGGGACGATGGGTAAGCCATGTCGACTCAGTTCAAAAAGCTCATAGCTTTTGCTGTCAATCCAACTTAAACCGTTTTCTAGAACTTGGTCGAAAACAGCAATTTGGTGGAGTTTGGCATACTTGGCAATTAAAGTAGCTATCTCTTCTCGACCACTTAAGGTTCTCAAATAAATGGCGTCAAAATTGGTCAAATCCTGACCCTTAACTTGAATTGTTATTTCTTTATTCAAGTTAACAACTACTTCTTTGTAGTTGGCCAAAGTAACGTGATGACCCATTTTTTCGCCTTCAGTTTGGTAGCGAGTGGTAGTAGGTCGATTAAATTTTTCCAGAATCAATATTTGCATGCGCGTATTATATCGAAAATTTCGTTTATATAGTGACAATCTTGGTATAATACCCCTATGGAAAGAAAAAAAGTCGCCTTGGGAATGTCAGGCGGAGTTGATTCATCACTTTGTGCCCACCTGCTTAGAGAGCAGGGTTTTGAGGTGACTGGCGTTTATTTAGAGTGTTGGCGAGCTCCGGGTTGTCGAAGTGAGGAGGATCGCAAAGATGCGCTCCAAGTGGCTTTGTCATTAAATTTGCCGTTCAAAGTTTTAGATTTCAAACAAGCCTATCGGGACCGTGTGGTTGAATATTTTTTTAATGAATATGAAGCTGGCCGTACTCCAAATCCAGATGTCATGTGCAACAAAGAAATTAAGTTTGGCTTGTTTTATGACTGGGCAATGGAAAATGGTTTTGACTATGTGGCAACTGGTCACTATGCAAAGTCAGAAGCAGGACTTTTAAAAATTCCTAAGGATCAGCACAAAGATCAAACATATTTTTTGTGCCAATTAACCAAAGATCAAGTCGAACATACGCTTTTCCCGTTGGCTAATATCTTGAAAGATGACGTGAGAAAAGAAGCTAAACTAAGGAACCTTCATGTTAGTGATAAAAAAGATTCTGTAGGAATTTGTTTTATTGGCGACATTAATGTTCACGAGTTTTTGCATGAAAGATTGGGTGAAAATCCAGGAGAGGTTATTAATACCAAGGGTGAAGTGATTGGCCGACACGAGGGTTTGTGGTTTTACACCATTGGTCAACGTCATGGTTTTGAAATTGATAAGAAAACTGTGGTTAAACTTGATAACGGTGAGACCATTATTAAACAAAATATTCCACCTTTTTATGTGATCAAAAAGTTGCCAGCTACCAATCAGTTGGTTGTGGGTTTTGGCGCTGAAACTTATGCCGATGAGTTGAGAGTGACTCAGTTACATTGGATTGATGATAATATGGCAGAATCAATTTTAGAAAAAAATTTAATGGTCAGAATTAGACATACGGGCAAGCTGATTGATTGTAGTTTGGTTAGAAACGAAGATGATACTTGGTTGGCCAAACTATCAGAGCCAACCAAGGGAATTGCTGAAGGTCAGGCTGCAGTTTTTTATCATCAAGGTGATGATGGAGTTGTTTGCTTGGGTGGTGGAATTATCTCCTCATAGTTTATAATGACTTTGTGTCATTAAAACTTTTTTTAAAAGCACAATTATTCGTTCTATTTTTTCTAAGCATTTTCTTTGGTTTGACTGCTCTTGGTTTGGGTGCGATTGCTTATGGTAAATTCCGCCAGTTTTCTGCTGCTTCTGGACTCTCTTTGACTCAAGTTAAAGACATTGTAAAGCAGGGTTGGAATCAAACTCCTACATCCACCAATGGTCGCGTTAGCTTTTTGATTTTGGGCTTGGATAGTTTGAAAACTAGGGGAGATGTGCCACCCCTTACAGACACCATGATGATGGTTAGTCTTAATCTTGCTAATGGCCAAATTAACACTTTATCTTTCCCCAGAGATCTTTGGCATGAAGGTTATCAAACCAGAATTAATGCCTTATATTTCTATGGTCAAGAGCGATATCCCGATCATCCAGAGCAATTCTCTAAAGAAGTTTTGTCAGAAATGACTGGTGTGCCTATTCATTACACGGTCGTGCTTTCGTTTGAGCAAGTTAGTCAACTCATTGACTTACTGGGTGGGGTAGAGATTGATGTGCCGACAGCCTTTATGGATGAGAGCTTTCCTCGCACAGATGTGGATGTGACCGTTGTGAAAGATCCTAAACTTCTTTATAAAACTGTATCCTTTGCTCAAGGAAAGCAAGTTATGTCAGGTGAAAAAGCTTTAGAGTATATGCGCTCTCGTAAAAGCGGTGACGATGAAGGAACTGACGTGGCCAGAGGAGCAAGGCAGCAGTTAGTTTTGGATTCAGTGTTGGCCAAATTAAAACAAAAGAACACTTTGACTAATCCACAGTTATTAGGCAATATTTATAAATATTACGAACAAAATTTCTCAAGTGTTGTAGGTCCAAGTGAGGTAGTATCTTTGGTTAAGGCACTTTATCCGGTAAGAAATCAAATAGTGACCACCAATCATAATGTTAGTATTTACCCTGATGACGAAGCGGGGGTGATTTTTCACCCTGAGCCTAGAAAATATAAAGGTGAGTGGATTTATGTGATTAAGGAAGCTCAGTTGTTTATGTCGTTTGTTCAAGATAAATTGGGTATTAAATAATGAAAAAGTATTTAAGTGAAAAGAATTTAATTCGAAGTTTGTTAGTCTTGATCGTGTTGTTGGCATTGGGGGCTGGTTATTATCACGCCAAGTATGAAGCAGAAAAACTCAAATACTTGAGATTAGAAGATAAATTCGTTAGAGTAAGGGGACAGTTGGGTCGTGAGGAGACACAAAGACTTATCGACGACTCTTATTAGAAATAAATATGACAAAACAAACACTTTTAGTTACAGGCGGAGCAGGTTTTATTGGTTCAAACTTCGTTCACTATTGGATGAAGAAAAATCCTCAAGATACCATTATCAACTTAGATGCTTTGACTTACGCTGGTAATAGGGAGTCACTTGCTGACCTCGAAGGTCAACAAAATCATGTGTTTGTGGAGGGTAATATTATTGACCGCGAGTTGGTTAATAAAATTATGGCTGATGTTGATACGGTGGTCCATTTTGCCGCTGAATCACATGTCGATCGTTCGATTCTAAATCCAGACATTTTCTTGGAAACCAATGTGATGGGTACTCAAGTTTTACTTGATGCAGCCTTGAAAAACAAGGTCAAACGCTTCCATCATATCTCTACTGATGAGGTTTTTGGTTCTTTAGAACTTGGTAGTAGTGAAAAATTCAATGAGCACACTCCCTATGATCCAAGAAGTCCATATTCAGCCGCCAAGGCTGGATCTGACCATTTGGTCAGGGCTTATGGTGAAACTTATGGATTGCCTTTTACTTTGACTAACTGTTCTAATAACTATGGTGAATACCACTTCCCAGAAAAGCTTTTCCCTTTGGCTATTACTAATTTGATCGATGGTTTGAAAGTGCCAGTGTATGGTGATGGTTTGAATGTTCGCGATTGGTTGTATGTTCAAGATCACTGTTCGGCAATTGATAGAGTTTTGACTGATGGCAAGGACGGTGAGACATACTTGATTGGTGGTTTGACCAAAGATATTTCCAATTTGGAAGTTGTTAAAATGATTTTGAGCTTGATGAATAAATCCGAAGCAGAAATTGAATTCATCGCTGATCGAAAGGGTCATGACCGTCGTTATTCAGTTGATTGGACTAAGATTAATCGTGAGCTGGGTTGGGAGCCAAGCGTAGATTTGGAAGAAGGTTTGCGAAGAACTATCGCTTGGTATGAAAATAATCAAGCTTGGTGGAGACCACTTAAAGAACAAGCAAAAGACTTTTTCAAAGCTAACTATAAAAAAGAAAACTAAGATATGAACGAAGGTGTCGTTGGTTCAGTAATTACGACTGGTCTGAGCGGACTAGTTGGTTCGAAGTTTGAACAGTTATTTTCTGACAAATATAGTTTTGATCGCATGGATGCATCTTCCAAAGAGAATCCGATCGATATTACTAACTTTTCCCAAGTCATGGAAGTTTTCCAAAAGTCTTCTGCCAAGAGTGTCGTTCACTTGGCCGCCTATACTAATGTAACGGGCGCTTGGGAACAGACTGATGATAAAACTGGTCCTGCTTATTTAGTTAATGTTGAAGGCACTAAAAATATTGTTAGGGCTTGTGAAGAAACGGGCAAGCATCTAATTCACGTTTCGACTGCCTATGTTTTTAATGGTGAAAATGATGGTTTATATCTAGAAACTGATTCAATGTCACCAATTGAGTGGTATGGTCAAACTAAGGCATGGGCTGAAGAAGTTGTTTCTAGTTCCAAAACTCCTTGGACTATTTTTAGAATAGATCAGCCTTTTCGCTCCGATTCATTTCCCAAAGTTGATGTGGTGCACAAGATTATTAATGGCTTGAATGAGGGTACTCTTTATCCGCAATTTACTGACCATTTCTTTGGCCCGACTTTTATTGATGACTTCGCTAAAGTCATTGATTGGTCTATCAGAACTCAAACTACTGGCTTGTTTCATGCTAGCTCTGGTGAAAAATGGTCTGACTTTGACTTTTCAACATTGATTAAAGAAACTCATGGCTTGAATGGTGAAGTTAAGGCGGGCATGCTTAGCGATTATCTCAAAACCTTAGTAAGACCTTATCAGCGCAATACGGCTTTGAACAGTGAAAAACTCCGTAGCGCATTAGATTTTTCTTTGCTGCCAATCAGTGAGGCAATAAAATTGGTTAAATAGCAATTCGCCGCCCTTTGGGAGCGGCGGCGAAAAGTGTAATGATGTTGCTATCAGTGAATTGGTTCTTCGTAGAACAAATGAAAGATAGTGTGTGGTTTACCGCGATACCAGAACGTGATTTTTTGTGGTTTCCCCTCAATATCAAGGATTCCTAAATCAGGTTCCAGCGTCATTGGTAAATCGCTGTTTTGTGACCACTGCCATTTATAGTGTTCGCTGATGTTTCGTACATCAAAAGCAAGCTTGCCTTTGACTGAAACCTCGACATGCCCCAGCAGTGGCATTGTGGGTGGCATATCGTACTCTCCGACAAAGTAGCACTCAGGAAAATGCCGAAGCATGTCGCTGGGGTCTACGCATAGGAGTTGGTCTCTCATATCGCCTCTGCAGGCAATAACGGGAGCCAAAGCTATCCAATCCGTACCAAAGAGAGGGATCAAGCTCTAACCTTTCTTGTGTGGCTTACGCCCGAATTGAGAAAATGCTCGTATATTATAACATTTTTGTCCCATAATTTGGTAGAATAGCGCCCATGCGACTGGATAATTTTAAAATTGAAGAGCATCAAGACCGACTGGTAAAGCTGATCGGCTTGCTTTTGGTGGAAAAAAAGCTGACGCAGGAAAAATATTTGCAAGTCATTAAAAGAGTAACAAAAGAAGATGGACAGCAGTTTTCCAAAGATGAGTTGATTTTGGCTTATCCAAAACTGGCGGGAAAACATGGTTTGCCAGAGTTTGATCAAGCATTCATTAATAAGATTAAAATGAAGCCTGTCCGTACCCAATCGGGCGTGACGCCGGTCACAGTTTTAACCAAACCTTTCCCTTGTCCAGGTCAGTGTATTTTTTGTCCTTCTGATATCAGAATGCCTAAGAGTTATTTGAGTGATGAACCTGGAGCGCAGCGCGCAGAGAGAAACTGGTTTGATCCATATCTGCAGGTCTACAATCGCTTGCAAGCTTTAACTAATATTGGCCATCACACTGATAAAGTTGAAATCATTATTTTGGGTGGGACTTGGTCTTATTATCCAGAGGTTTACCAGATTTGGTTTATTAAGGAATGTTTTAGAGCACTCAATGAATTTGGTTTTTCCGATGGCCGATCGGAAGTTTTGGCAAAATATGATGACTTGAAGCAAAGCGGCAAGTGGTCAAACGATCCTAAGGAAAATGCTCAGATTTCAGAAGATTTACTGATTGTGGGCGGGGAAAAAGAAAAATATAACCAAGTTATTTCTAACGCCTATTTGGAGCCAGAAAAGAAAGTTGGTTTGGATCAAGTGCAAACAGCAGAATGGTCAGATTTGGAGCGAGAGCAAGTGATTAATGAAAATGCTAATTGTCGGTGTGTGGGGTTGGTGGTGGAAACGAGGCCTGACCATATTAGCGAAAAAGAAGTGACCAAAATTAGGAAACTTGGCTGTACTAAAACCCAAATCGGTGTGCAAAGTTTGAGTGATGATGTTTTGCAAAAAAACCATCGCGGCCACGCAGTAGCTGCTACAAGAAGAGCTTTTAAATTATTGAGATTGGCTGGATTCAAGATTCACGCACACATGATGGCCAACTTGTATGGCTCAACTCCAGAGAGAGATATTGAAGATTTTAAATCACTATTTAGCGATCCAGATTTTAAACCAGATGAATTAAAGCTTTATCCTTGTAGTTTGATTGGCTCAGCGGAGCTGATGGCTTATTACAAGGATGGCCGTTGGAAACCATATAATCACGAAGAACTGTTAAGTGTGGTTTCGGCTTCGATGGCAAATACTCCAGAGTACTGTCGTTTGACCAGAGTGATTCGCGATATTCCTTCACCAGATATTGTGGTGGGCAATAAGTTGACTAACTTTAGACAAATCGCTGAAAATAAAATGCAAGAGACTGGTGATATTAGTCACGATATTCGGGCTAGAGAAATTAAGAATGCTGAATTTGATCCAGATAAAATCGAGCTTAAAATCGTCGATTACACTACTAGTGTTAGCAAGGAAAAGTTCTTGCAATATGTAGTCGATGTCGATGGAGTAGAAAAGATTTTGGGCTTTTTGCGTTTGAGTTTGCCAACAATTGAGCCTTATATTGAAGAATTAAAGGGTGGAGCCATGATTCGTGAAATTCACGTTTATGGAGGGTTGGTGCAAATCGGCAAACAAGGCCATGCTAAAGCACAGCATTTGGGTTTGGGAACTAAGTTGATTAATCACGCTAGAAAAATTGCTAGCGAAGCTGGTTACAAAAAACTAAGTGTAATTAGTGCCATTGGTACCAAAGAATATTACAGGAAAAAAGGTTTTTCTGACGGCCAGCTATATCAGTATATGGATTTAGATTAAACTTCCTCAGCTTTTTCTGGACCATCCATTTCGAAGCGAGAGCGAGTGTATTCAATTTTTCTCTTCATTACTTCTTCAATGTCGATGTTAAGTTCAAGTCCAAGGAGGATGAGTGATCCCATCACGTCTGCAAATTCATCTTCAACATTTTGACGACTAAACTTGGCGATTTTGCTGTCGCGTTGGAGGTTCATGCTGGTCAAGATTTCGTCTGATAGTTCACCCAACTCTTCCACAATTTTCATGGTCCGAGCAAAAACTTTATGGTCTTGGTCTTTGAGCGGCCATCGTGTGTTGAGGAAGTTGCTAATTTGTTGGTATTGATCAACTAAATTTTGAATAGTCATATGGTGTGTATTATATCATTGGCCAAGAGATTGGCTAAATTTTGGCCAACGCCAGCAATTTTTCTTAGTTGATTGGTGGATTTTGGTGACACAATAGCAGTCAAAACTATGACTTGGTCGGTAATTGGTGGAATGTTTTGCGAGTGAATCTGCTGGCGGCGCCAGTTTTTGAGTTTCTCAATTTTTGTTTTAAGCTCTGGTGAAAGCGTAATGGTTTTGGGTTGGCAAAGCTGGCATTTTTGACAGTGGATTTGTTCGTATGAGTCATAGGCTGAAAAGTAGCGGTTTAAGCTATCGTGAAGACAGTTTCTGGTAGTGAAAAGTTTTAGTAATTGCTTGGCTTTGAGTTGGCGAACTTTAGTTTGTGGGGTGTTGTTTTGACTGATCAATGACCACATGGTGAGCCAATCTTCGCGACGGTAAAGTAAGTAACAATTGGCAGGTTGTTGATCGCGTCCAGCTCGACCAATTTCTTGATAATAATTTTCGATAGAAGTAGATGGCCCATAGTGAATGACAAATCTAATATTGGGCTTATCAACTCCCATGCCAAAAGCAGTGGTGGCCACAATCAATGAGATTTTTCCACTTATAAAATCTACTTGAATCTGCGATCGTTGGTTTTTGTCTAATCCAGCGTGGTAGGCAGCGACTTTTATTTTTGGTAAATAATGAGCAATGAGCTGGGCAATATATTCGGTTTTTTCTCTTGTTGTGGCATAAATAATGCCATCTTCATGTTGGTGCTTGTTAAGCAGTAAAAATAAATTTATTTCTTGGGAAATTTGATTATGGTAGGAATAGAAAAATAAAGATAAATTTGGCCGGTAGGGTGAGTTGGTGAAAATTTTTGGCCCGTTGAGTTTCAGCTTGCGGCAAATTTCGATGCGTGTTTGGGGTGTGGCAGTGGCAGTTAGGGCAATTTTGACGGGCTGCTTTTTTAAGTTTTGCAAATTGGTAGCAATGTCTAAATATGGTGGCCTAAAATCATGTCCCCATTCACTAATGCAGTGAGCTTCGTCGATAGCGACTAAATCAATATTTAAACTTGCTGATATTTTTTGCCAGTCTCGGCTTATCAATCTTTCCGGCGTCAAATAAATAAATTTATAGCTGCTGATATTTTGCAAACGACTTTGTAGTTCTTTTTGGTTTAATGATGAACTTAAATAAGTAGCGCTAATATTTTTTCTTTCTAAAGCTTGAACTTGGTCTTCCATTAGTGACAAAAGCGGGGTGATGACCAAAGTTTGTCCGGTAAAAATTAAACCAGGAATTTGATAACAAAGTGATTTGCCGCCACCAGTGGGCAAGACTACTAAAGTATCGTGTCCTTCTAAAACTGACTGAATTATTTCGGCTTGCGGTGATCTAAAACTGTTATAACCAAAATACTTTTTGAGGGTTTGGAGGGCAGTTTTTATAGGTGTGGAGTTGTCTGACACTCCGCTATTGTGTCGAAGAAATCTGTCAGGAAGCTGACTTTTTGAGGTATTTTTTGTCCTTTAATTTTTCTGGCAGCAAACTTTTGTTTGAATACATTTCGTAGCCTTTGCTGTAGCCAAGGCCTTTCATTAAATCGGTAGGAGCGTTTCTTAACTCCATGGGGATGGGTAAATTGCCTAATTTTTCTACATCGCGGAGAGCAGAGAAGTAAGCATCATAGGCAGAGCGGTCTTTATTACATTTGGCCAAATAGGCAGCGCCATGAGCGAGGTTGATTTGGGCTTCAGGATAACCAACTTTATGGACAGCATCAAAAACTGCATTGGCAACGACCAAGGCCGTGGGTTGTGCTAAGCCAATATCTTCACTGGCAAAAATGACCATTCTTCTAGCGATAAACTTGGGGTCTTCGCCACCTGCCACCATTCTCGCTAAGTAATAAAGCGCACCATCAACATTACTAGCACGCATTGATTTGATGAAGGCAGAAATAGTGTCGTAGTGCTCTTCGCCTTTTTTGTCGTAGTTTAAGTGCGATGACTGGAGGGTGTCTTTGAGATGGGTAAGCTCTAAGTCGCCATACAAAATCAAAGTATTGTCGATGATGGTTAGAAGTTTTCTGGCATCACCATTGGAAAAGGTGACTAGCCAATCTTCTGCTTCTTTGGTGATTTTTTGTTTGGTGTTTTTGATGATTTGACGAAGGTTATCCTCGCTCAATTTTTTGAGCACAAAGATTCTGGTTCGTGAGAGCAATGCTGAGATGACTTCAAAGCTGGGGTTTTCTGTTGTTGCACCGATCAAAATCAAAGTACCATCTTCAACAAAAGGGAGTAAATAATCCTGCTGAGCTTTATTAAAGCGGTGAATTTCATCTAAAAATAAAATGGGAGGTAAGTAGGTCGCGGTCAATGATTGCTGACTAGCTTCGGCTTTTTGAACAATTTCTCGAATATCAGCCTTACCAGCAGAAACGGCTGAAAGTTCATAAAAATCCCTGTTATTTTCTCTCGCGATAATTTTGGCCAAGGTGGTTTTCCCAACCCCCGGTGGTCCCCAAAAAATCATCGAAAAAGCCTGCTTGTTTTCAATAACTCTTCGTAGTGGTTTGTCTGGTCCAACCAAGTGTTCTTGACCAATAAAGTCATCAAGGGTTTGGGGGCGAAGCTGGGCGGCAAGTGGTTGCATAAGCAATCCTAACTTAGCAAAGTTTTGGGTTTAGTTCTAGTGGTTGATTTGATACACTTGCCCTTATGACAGAAGTAAAAGCTTGGAAATTAATAAGTAAAAAAGATGCTTCAGTAGGCAAGTGGTTTCCGCTTGAAGAACGAACCTACGAACTGCCTGATGGTCGAATTATTGATGATTTTACTGTCACCACTTTGTCCGACGTGTCGATGGTAATTCCTTTCACTCCTGAGGGTAAAGTGATTATGTGTCATCAGTTCAAACCTGGCGCTGATGAATTAACTTATGAATTTCCAGGCGGCAGAATTGAAGATCGTCACGCTGATTTTGAAGCAGTGGCCAAGGCAGAGTTGGTTGAAGAAACTGGAATTGTTGCCGACCAAGTTTACTTTTTTGGTGAGACAGTGACTTTCCCAACCAAGGCTAGTGAAAGAGTTAAAAATTATTATGTTTTAAATGCGGTAGTGAGTCGTGAGCCAGAGTTTGATGAGACAGAAAATATCGAGTTGGTGTATTTCACACCTAGCGAAATTGATGAAAAGATTAAAGCGGGGGAAATTAATACAGCGCCATCATTGTCGGCTTGGTTGCAATTGAAATTAAAACACCCAGAGTTGCTACGCCAATAAAAGCGGTTGGACACGAATAGTGCTCTTTATTTTTTGAGAATTTGCCAAACCTTGTCTTTGAGTTCTTCAGTGATAGACAATTTGACCATGCCTTTATTGGGTTGGCCGTAATAAAGAATGGCAGAAAGTGGCAGGGTGAGAATTAAAGCGGCGGTAATCAAATCTTCTTCGCCTTCAACTAAAATGTGATTTTTTTCTGTCAAATCTAAACTAGAAAGCTTGGTGAAAACTTCACCTGAAATTGCACCAGCGGGGTTGGAGATTTCCAAAGTGGGCGTGATTTTGGCTAACAATTCGTGGACAAATGGTTCGCGCTGAGTTTTGCCATCATAAACACCAACCTGGTAAGTCCAGTCTTTAAGTAGGAATTGTGATAAAGCATAATCACCAACGACAGCGACCAAATCCTTGGGTGAGTGGTTGGCCACGCTGACAATTGGTCCAAGTGGTTTGGAGAAAAATTGGCGCTGTTTGGGGTCGATGGTTACACCTTCGGGAAAACCACCTGCAAAAAATTCACCATTTCTATTGACTTGTCCGGATCTAATTTTAGTTGAGTGAAGTGGAGTATTGGTTTCGTCATTAAGCAGCGGCGCTAAATAAATCGGTAACGGTCTTAAGCCCATAGCCTCACGAATTTCATTGATTTTGTCAGCGCCTTTTTCTGTTTCTGTGGTGGCACACAAACTATCAATACCTTTGAAGTCTTTATCAATTGTGGGTCCGTAGGGATCAGTCAGTTCGACAATTTCGCAGTTAATGTTGTTTTGTCGGCAAAAGTTGAGAACGTGTTTTACTCTGATTTTGTAAGGTTGGATTGATTTAGCCGCTGCTTTGCCATTCACAAACTTATCTGCCATAACACCGATGAGAAGTTTTTCGCTAAAAGAATCAGCGTACTTCAAAAAACTTTCATGACCAATATGAAAATGGTCGAAAGTCCCGCCCATGGCCATTAAGTGAAAACGTTTTTTTAGTTTTGGCAACATTACGATATTATACTTCCTTCTAGGCGAAATGAGGTGGTATAATTGGAGTCTTATTCGCCGCGGTGGTGAAATGGTAGACACGCGAGACTTAAAATCTCGTGATAGCAATATCATGCGGGTTCGAGTCCCGCCTGCGGCACCAGTGAGAAGTTAGAGATTAAAAATTGAATTATAGCCAGCCAAATTTTTGGCAAAGATCGGGGAATAGCTCAGATGGCTAGAGCGCGCGGTTTGGGACCGCGAGGCCGCAGGTTCGAGCCCTGTTTCCCCGACATAATAAAGAATCCAGCATTGCTGGATTTTTTATTATCTTGGAGATAATTGTGAAAACCTTTGGTTCTGCCGGCGAGCGAGACTGGTGGCTTTGTTGCTTTGGAATCACGAAGCGCCCGCCTAATCCTTGGAAAGGGGAGCCCTGTTTCCCCGACATAAAAAAAGACAGCCTTAGGGCTGTTTTTTTATTTCTCTAGCAAAAACCTCCGCATTTGAGGGCGGAGGTTTGCTTGTGCATCAGAGCAGAGCGTGTTTGGAAATTTTTGATTAAAGGTCAGGTTGTTCGGCACGGCAGTTGCGCCAGACCGGTCCCAGCGCCGCCAGACCTTCAAATTCCGTGTAGCTGGTTGAGTTGCCTACCCGAATTTGGACGGTGTAATGACCATCCATGCTGGCTTCCTGAGAAAGGGACTCACTGTTACAGCCCAGATAGGTTGCCTGTAACATGAGGGTCGAGTGTGAGGTTTCGTATCCCGGGCCGGGAACCTCAAAAATTCTGGCAATTTTAGTGTTGCCATCATAATTGCCCACAGCCACGTATCTATCACCCTCCCAGCGATTGCTGACGTACATGGTCGAAAATCCACCCGACTGCAACAATTCCAATTCGTCATTGGTAATGTTGTAGGCATACAGCAGTGGATAATCGTCGGCAGTGCGAATGGCGGTAAAAACCATCCAGTCGCCCGAAATTGCGGCATTGGTGCAGACCACATCGCCTTGCTCACAGCGAGAGACGGTGTTGATTTCAAAGTCCGCATCGTCAAACTCCACCCAAGCGGCAATGCCGAGGGGGATGTTATTGCGAATGGGAACTTCGTCAACGATGATGAATGAAATATACATCCCATCAGCAGACCATGAGGGTGAAGTCGCGTTCTCTTCAAGGTCGCTGGTGACATTGAGGGTAGTTTGGCTTTGCGCTTCAACTGCCAAAATTTCACCGCTATCTTCTACGAGAAACCACGAGGGTCGAGTGTCACCGGCTTGCGCCAGTGACCCTCCAGCCAGCAGGCTGAAGAACAGGGTCAAAAAGAACAGGCGTTTCATAGCTTTAGGTCTCCTTGCTTAACCAATTAGCTCTACCGAATCTTTAAGTTCGGACTAATAAAAACACCAAAAAATGTTCTTATTAGTCCAAACTAAGTTATCGGCTCTGATGTTAATGTGCCTGCGAACATAAAGTTTCGCAGACCCTAACTATAACAGAAAAAAGACTAAATGTAAAGTTATAGGACGTATAATATCTGAACTTTTAAATAAATTGACTGGTAGATTTTCCTTGACTCATGGCAGTTTTATCCTATAATTACCTGTCCGCAAAATAGCAGAGGAGTAAGCTCTTGGAAATAAAAGGTACGATTGCGTTAATCGTTGACCCTCAGGATTCTTTGTTCTGGGGTGGCTGGATGGAGCATTTGCGCGAAGATGGTTGGGAAATCGCCATGTTCAAGCACCCGTCATGGATTCAGCCTGATTCAACCTCGCCGTTGCCCGAAGGGGTGATGGAAGCTAACGTGCTGATGGTGTATGGTCTGGGTGTGCAAGATTGGTGGGTTGAGGCGCTAACTGCTGCCAATAAGCCAACCGTCTATATCACTTCCATTGGTACGCCGAACCTGAAGCTCGATAAGCTGGCAGTGGTCGATGGCTTCTTCCGCTATGAGGAACTGTTGGCGGCAGTGGAGAAAGTTGCCGCCTAACAATCACAGAAAAACGACAGGGTTCAAAGCCTGTCGTTTTTGCTAGAGCGCGGTTGTGATAATTCCACAGACAGTGAGAATAATGCCTAAACCTTGAACTTTGTTAATTTTTTCGCTGGAAAAAACCATCGCTAAGCCGACAGTAACAATTGTGAGTGCTGAGGCAATTGGAGTGACGATAATGCCATCGCCATAAGCTTGGCCAAAGCTAGCACTTAGTACACCAATCGCTTCAAAAATACCAACTGCAGCGATCAAAGCCACAAGTTTTTTATTTGGTTTGCTGATGCTTAAAGATTGTTTTCTAAATTTGGCAATTAAAAAAACAACGCCAATAGCGACGAGCTTAACCAAAAAACTGACCAAAATCCAATCGGTTTGTTCAACAATGAATTCATTAACTGGCCAGTAAAAAATGCCAAAAATTACTGCAGCGATGAGAGTTTCTTTGACTCCAGTTAAAAGAGCTAGACTGCCTTTTTTCAAATCAATAAAGTTGACGCTGACTAGCAAAATGCCGAACAAAAGCAGAGCAATGGCGGGAACTTGCAATCTTGATAATTCTTGACCTCTAATGAAAAAAGAAATGGCGATCACAAATAAAACTTGAATATTGATTGTCGCGGAGATAACAGAAACATTACCGATTTCAAAGCCTTTATAAAAAAATAAGTAGCCAACTGCATACATAATTCCACAAAAGACAGTCAGGGCCAAAAGTGGAGCGGAGATAGCGAAGCTACCAGAAACAAAAAACAAGAAAAAGCCCATTAAAAATAAGCCCGCTATTTGGGACCAAAAAAGGGTTTTGTTGTGACCAACTTTTTCTGAAGCAGCATTGGCAAAGAAATCAGAAGTTCCCCAACCAACCATGCCGCCCAAGCCACTTAAAATGCTGAGTAAGGTTTTATCCATATTTAAATCTAACTAAGTTAGTTTAACAGATGTTTAATCATGTTAAACTAGATTTATCATTATGTTCAACGAAGCACTTCCACTACCACATCATGAGTCACCAAAATTACCAAAAGTGCCAGAGGGTCACGTGGAGCTAGAACAACTCAAAGAATTACTGGAAGAACATCGAGAGGAATTGGCGCAATTAGTGGAAAGATCTAATACTTCGCCATATTTACCACAAGGAGAAAGCGGTCTGGTTGGGGAAGTAAAATTTGTGGTGGATAAAAGATTGGGCAAACAGCAGCCAGTAAGAATTATTTCGCTAACTTTTCCTAATGGCAGTACTGCTGAGGTAGTGATGAGACCAACTCAAAGACATTTTTCTGAGTATCAAGAAAAATATGAGGCAGTTAAAAAATATTTTCCACAACTGCTTTTGAGTTTGCCTGCACCTGATGGCGATGAGGTTTTATTTTTAGAAAAAATTACAGGTTTGGAACAAAAAACTGATGAAGCTGGTTGGTATGAATATGTTGGCCATGGTGAAAATTTCAGAAAAACTAATAGTGACTTCTTTAGAATCATGGATGAGGTTTTGGAAGCTCCACTTATTTTGAATGATATCCAACCGCAGGAAGGTCATAATGTTTTTTTGAATTCAAAAACTGGAGAAATACAACTTTTTGATGTAGATACTTTGCTTCCATCTGATGAAAGCCATGAGTGGAAATTTATTGTTTGTGTAGGAGGCATGATTAGCTCAAGTCCTTTTGAAGGTCAATCAAATTTTAAATTGGCTTTTCAATTTGAATTGCTAAGACAATATTTGGAGAAATACTCTGAAGCTGTTTTTGAAAAAGTAGAAGAACCTCGAACTTTGCGAAGATTGGTTTATCTTAATCCAGATGATGAAATTGAAAACCCCGATCAATACTTGCGAATTTTAAAGCCAACTGACGGTGACTATGGAAATGTTTTTCGTCAATATTCTGCTGGGGGCACCAGAATGTGGAAGGTAATGAATTTCGGCAAACCATTGCCAGTAATTGCTGAGCTGCAAATGTTTTCTCGTAAAAAAATGAGATTGCGATCAGACATTAGACAAGCTGTGGAAAATGGAGACTTTGTTGGTTTTAGAAATTGCTTGCAAAAAAATATTCAAATCATTGAAGAAGTAGAAGAGAAGGTTGAGCGCTAATTAAATTTTCTCTGCGTCTTTGGTATCGATCAGTTGTTGTGGTGTCATGAAGTAGAGATCGATCATTTTTTGCTTTTGTTCTTCGGTAAGATTTTGTAGTTTTTCTGTTCTGACCATGATTTTGGTTTCGCGACCATCAAGTCTCTTGAGTCTTGTATATTCGCGGTCAAGTTTGGGTTTAATAGCTTCATGGAAGCCATTTTCAGAATCGGGATCGAACAACACATAAGTTGGCGGATTATTCATGAGCATGGTTTGATAATTAGCTCTAATTTCTGGAGAACGCCACGCCCAAGGAAGATGGAAAAGTTCTTTTCCAGCAATCGGAACGTCGGCAATGATGTTGATATAGCCAGCGCCATCAGGTCCGGTTAGTAAGGTGTCAGTTGGTTCTTTGAGAACTTTAATAATGTCGGCGGTAGATTGGAAATCTCCGTAACCGATGAAGTGTTCTTCTAATTTATTTTTCTTTTCCAAAATCCACGGCGAAATTTGACCAATCAAAATTACAGGAATGATGAAATAAATTAACATCAGCCAAGTTTTTTTGGATTTCGACCATGACCAAAGTAAGAATTGAGCAATCAACATTCCCCACGCAGCAATGAATGGGTAAAGGTGAAAGCCGGTATAGAACATGGTGGGAAAGACGAAGACACGATTGTTGAGACTTAAAACTAAGATAAAAAGTAAAAGCCATTTTGACCAGTCACTCAATTTGCTTTTGTTTGATTTGAGAGCAAAAATTACGCCCAAAACAATTAAAACATTTTGCCAAATAAAGAATTTACCCAAGCTGGTTTCAGCATGAAGGAAGGCTTGGAAAGGGTAAGTATAAGCAGTGAAGCTGTCTTGCCAAGTTTTGGCACCATGAATATCGACCACATATTTCATGACATTGCGGATACTTTCTTTGTACCAGCCAATGGGAGAAACAATAATAAAGACGAATGATAATAAAATAATGTAAGTAGAAGCTAGAGAAATCTTTTGTTCTTTGTCTGAATACCAGGCATAAGCTAATCCAGAAATAAAAACATATGGCCAAAGCGGTGAGAGTGACATAGTGATCCAAGCTGAAGCTAGGGCAAAAAGTGCTGGATCGACCCAGGATAATTTCTTTTTTAACCCCAAGTGGTCATCGCTTTTTTGTTTAAAGATTTTTTCAATCAAAAGCCCAAGACTAAGGGCTAGGGCGGGAGCGGCTAAAGTTTCGCCTAATAAATACCAACCAAAGAATAGGTAAGAGGTACTTGCCAAAATCGCTGAGACAAATAGTCCTCGCCATCTAAATCTCCACGTCAAAACAAAAAGCCAGCTGGCCATCAAAATAAATAAAGCGACTCTAATTCTCTCTACCAATAAAAATAGAGTGTTGTAAGGAATGAGTTTGGTAATGAGGGCGCCAAGTAAAAATGGCAAGGGCTGATGATTGACTGACAGATCAGTATAGAGACCTTTATTGTATTTCCACATCATCCAGCCATTGGTGAGATGGTCGGTTTCGTCTTGGAAGTACCACGACTGACTATGTTTCTTGAGTCCATAAAAAGTCACCGCCAAAATAACTGCCAAAACAGCGAGGGGTAAAAAATAGCTAATGATTTGGCGTAGTGAAAACTTGCCAAATAAAATTGGACGGTCAAACATTTATCGAGTTGTCTGTAGTTTGTAATGTTCTTTTTTCATGCACTCATCCATGATTACAATCATGCCTGCTTGCTCGGCTTTGGCTTTTGCTTCTGGTGCAATCACGCCTTCCTGAAGCCAGAGGATGGGTTTGATGTTGAGACTTAAAATTTCATCAACAATTTCCATGACGGCTTCTGGTTGACGAAAAACATCAATAATGTCAATTTCTTCTGGGTTGGGAATTTGGGAAAGGCTGGCAAAAGCGGTAAGACCAAAAACTTCTTTGATCATGGGATTAACGGGGATAATTTCAAAACCATTTTCCATTAAGTATTTGGATACACCGTGACTGGGTCGAATCGGATTATCAGAAAGACCAATGACGGCAATTCTTTTGGGAGGGTTCAAAATTTCGGCTTTCGTCATGCTGACATTTAAGCAAAAAAGCGAGGTAAGGGCAACCAGACAATAGAAGTTCAATTTTTCGAGGAGTAAAATAGCAATTTGTTGATGGATATTCTTTGAAGAATGATTAAACGGAGTATAGCGCAGATGGTAGCGCGCAGCGTTCGGGACGCTGAGGCCATCGGTTCGAGTCCGATTACTCCGACAAAATTTGCCAAACTTTTTTTTATTTTAAAGCTTGGTATAATCTAATTCATCTTGCGGGTGTAGCTCAACGGTCAGAGCTCCAGTTTTCCAAACTGGTGACGAGGGTTCGACTCCCTTCACCCGCTCCCAAACTGATCGATTTGCGCAATATTTCCAACAATTTAAAATGAAATTATATGTTGGCCAATCAGCTTCAATTAAATAAAGAGTTTGATCGACAAGTTGAAAATCTCCTTCAAAAGGGTTATCCAGGTTTGGCAAGTCTTAATAATGATGATTTTTTGAACATAGTTAAGCCTTTAAAAAAAAGTTTGGAAAATTTAACGTTCGTGCTTCCTCAAATCGATTTAGATAAAGGTACTTTACCTTTTGTTATCGTTATTAAAAGTGATTTAATTCCTTCGGAAAATATGATGGAATTAGTCGAAAAAAATGGAAGAAATGGTGTAACTATTTTGCGACCTCATTCCTCCATAAATTTCAAAACAATTGATGAGGTAGGTTTGCCTAACAGCAATGCTTACTTACTTATAGATATTGATCGAGGTCAGGAAAATATTAATTTGCCACCCAGCGAAGCAATGAAGCTGATAAAAAATGCCTCTAGATCGCCACTGACTGTCGATGAGGGAATTGCAATTGTGACGCAATTTCCTGATTTTTTGATTAAGAACAACTGTTTTTCTTTATTGGCTTCTAGAACTGGCAGCGACCAGCGAGTTCCGGCTATTTGGATTAATGCGAAAAAAGAACCTAACCTCGGTTGGTGTTGGGATGGCAATCCTCATACTTGGTTGGGTTCTGCGTCTTGTAAACAAAGACTGGGTTAAAAAACAAATTCAACTAATTTCGACACCACATCCACAGCTAGCTCGGTCCAAACTAATAAAAACAAAGCCACAATTCCTAAAATAAGCATTAGTCTATGAAAAGGATTGGCAAATTTTCTAATTGTTAGATCAATTCCTATGCCAGCGACAAATAATAATGTTCCCATGATGACAAAATCCATCACACCCCAGTTCCAACTATCGACGGTAAAGTTGCCAAGAAATGCAGCTAATAAAAGAATACTGACGACTTTACCAACTTTGAACACACTATTTTTTAGTTGATTTGATCCAGCTTTTTTTGTTTTCATATTTAGATTTTAGTATAGCAAATCTTTGTGTAAAATAGCCTTATACAAAAAAATATGAAAACCGAAATTCAATCTGTCGATCAATATATTGGCTCTTTTCCAGAAGAAATCCAAAAAAGGCTGGAGCAAGTGAGGGCTATCATTAAGTCTGTCGCCCCATTGGCCAAAGAAGCGATTAGTTATGGAATACCTGGTTACAAGTTTCATGGACAACTAATTTACTTTTCTGGTTTCAAAAGTCATATTGGCCTTTATCCTATGTCTGATCAAATGGTAGAAGCTATTCCTGAGGTGGCTCAGTTTAGAACTTCCAAGGGGACAGCACAGTTCAAGCACGATCAGCCACTCCCACTCGAGCTAGTCAAAAAGATTGTCAAATTCCGTTTGGAGGAAAATTTAGCCAAGGCTAAGAGCTAGTCTTATTTAGCTCGAGGTTGTAAAATTGCCCCTGCTAGATAGCAACCGACTTTGACGAAGACGTCAGAGACAATTGGCCAGAGTAACTCAGTTGGTAGAGTAGCGGTATCGTAAACCGCAAGTCGCGGGTTCGATCCCCGCCTCTGGCTCCAGATTAAAATAAGCCTTTTTCTTCCGCCAACTTTGGCATTCATCTGTTAGAATCAAGCTACTATGTACAACTTCTCAGACGTTACTCAAAAATTCGAAAAAACTATTGCCCATCTCCAACAAGAGCTTGGTAGCTTGAGGACAGGCAAGGCTACACCCTCACTCTTGGACTCAGTTTTGGTCGATGCTTATGGCACTAAAATGCGGGTCAATGAATTGGCTAATGTTTCGGCACCAGATCCAAATATGTTGATTGTTTCTCCATGGGACAAGTCTCTTTTGGAAACACTGGAAAAATCTATTGCTTCAGCTTCTTTAAACCTTAATCCAATTGTTGATGGCGATATGATTAGAATTGTCGTCCCAGCTTTGACCGAAGAGAGACGCAAAGAAATGGTTAAAGTTTTACATCAAAAAATCGAAGGTGGAAAAGTCATGCTTCGCAATATTCGCACTGATGCTAAAAAAGAAATTGAAGATCAAGATGGATCAGAGGGTGTGAGTGAAGACGATATTAAAGCTGAAATCGAAGAGCTCGATAAAATGGTTAAAGAATACATGGTGAAACTTGATGAGCTCGCTAAGAAAAAAGAAACAGACCTCATGACGGTCTAAAATCTAAAGTATGCCGCTAATTTTGCAAATTATTATCTTTGTTTTGGTGTTGTCCTTTTTGGTGATTATTCACGAATTGGGTCATCTTTTTGCGGCCAAATGGGCCAAGATTAAAGTTGAAGAATTTGGCGTTGGTTATCCACCACGAGCATTTAAGCTTTTTTCTTGGGGCAAAATTATCTTTTCCCTCAACTGGATTCCAGTTGGCGGTTTTGTCAAAATGCTAGGTGAAGAAGGACCAGAGGATGAAGCTAATCAAAAAGGTGAAGATGAAGATGGTTTGGCACCATTTTATAAAAGATCTAGGAAAAAAAGATTGGTAGTGATTTTAGCCGGTGTGGCTGTTAATTTACTCTTTGGACTTCTCGCTTTTGCTTTAATTTTCTTTATTAAAGGTATTCCGACTCCGATTGAAGGCGCTCGCATTGGCTTGATTGCTCCCAATTCACCTGCGGCAAATGCTGGCATGATTGTGGAGAGTCAAATTACACAGTTGGCTTTCAAAGAAGAAACCAAAGAGGTAAAAACAGCTCGAGATGCAAGTGAGTTCATTAATGCCCACAAAGGTAATGAAGTGGTTGTTACCACCACTTTGGCTTGTGAGAGCACTAAATGTCCAAGTGAAACAAAGCAATTTGTAGTTAAGTTAAGAACCGATGAAGAAATTCCTCAAGGTGAAGGTTCGTTGGGCATTGGTTTCACTGACTTTGTTTATGTTCATTACCCATGGTATGAAATGCCATTTAGAAGTATGTGGTTTGGTGTCAATCAAGCTTTGTTTATGGTGTTGATGATCGTGATGGCCTTGGTGACCATGGTGGGTCAACTCTTTAGTGGAGTAGTTCCCCAGGATGTGGCTGGGCCAATTGGTATCATTGATCAGGCGGCTAGCAGCGGTTTGTTTTCTGAAGGATTTTTGGCAATTTTAAATTTTGCTGCCATGATTTCTATTAATTTAGCAGTTATGAATCTCTTACCAATTCCTGCGCTTGATGGGGGCAGAGCCTTGTTCATTTTCCTGGAAAAATTTTTGGGCAAAAAGAAAGTCAATAAAATTGAGGGTTATGCAAATTATGGTGGAATGATTCTCTTGCTTCTCTTAATTGTCCTTATTACAATTGCCGATGTCACGAAAATTATTCGCCGCTAATGTCTATTAAAAGAACGCGCAAGCAAAAACAACAAGCTGAAATGCGTCATGAGTCAGTTTTAACTTACTCTTTGAAAGACATCGGAGATGGTCAAAAAACGAAGGAAGTTGTTTTACAAAAGCAAAAAGCAGAAGCTCAGCAACTCAAAGAAATCTTTGATCCATCATTTATTAAAAAGGATTTACTCAAAACTTTCTTAGTGACGGCGCTGGTGTCAGGAGTTTTGATCGCGTATACTTTCTATCAGCGTTAAATTTTTAAATTATGCAAAAGAAAAGTCTCATCTTATTCGCAATTTTATATTTGGTTTCAGCTGTTGGTTCTTACGCTGGTTTCAAAGCTGTTTTTAAAGATGGGACTACTGGCCCTGTTGGCGGACAACAAGAGCAAACCGGTGACGGCGAAACACTTTTGTCACAACTTTTAACAATCGATCCTTCCGAACCAAAAGATCAAGTCTGTCCATTGAACGGTAAGTTTTACACCAATACAGAAAAAATGGCTTGGGAAAAGAAACGTCCTTTGGCTGTCATGATCGAAAATACCCCAGACTCCAGACCACAATCTGGTATGTCACAAGCTGATGTAGTTTTTGAAGCTATCGCTGAGGGTGGTGTAACTCGTTTTATGGGCTTGTTCTATTGTGACGTTCAAAGAAACGACACTACTTTAGCTCCAATTCGTTCCGCTAGAACTTACTTCATTGATTATGCATCTGGCTTCAACTTGCCACTTTATGTTCACGTTGGTGGTGCTAACGTCCCTGGACCAACCGATGCCCTTGGCCAGCTTGGTGATTATGGTTGGAATGGTCAAAATGACCTCAACCAGTTCTCAATTGGTTATCCAACTTTCGTTCGTGACTACAATCGTATTCCTGGTAAAGAAATTGCCACTGAGCACACCATGGTGACTTCCACTGAAAAATTATGGGAAGTTGGTACTGAAAGAGGTTGGACAAATATGTCTCCAGACCGCAAAGTTGGTAAAAACGTTGTCGCTGGTACTGATTGGAAAGCTGGATTCACTGGTTGGAAATTTGAAGATAAGCCAGGTGAAACAGGCACAGTTAACAAAATTTCATTTGAATTCTGGACAGGTTATTCTGACTATGGTGTCAGTTGGGACTTTGACCCAGCTACCAAAACCTACTTAAGAACTCACGGTGGCGAAAAGCATCTTGATATGAACAATGATAAGCAAGTTGCTGCCTCTAATGTGATTGTGCTTTTGACTACTGAAAAAGGACCAATCAACGAAAAGAAACACATGCTTTATACCACCACTGGTACAGGCGATGCTTTGCTCTTCAAAAATGGTCAAGCTATGGAAGTTACTTGGTCAAAAAAGACTAGAACTGATGAGCTTCAATTCAAAGACAGTAAAGGTAAAGACATTGAATTAGCTCGTGGTTTAACCTGGATCAGCATTGTCAGTGACGACACCAAAGTTAACTATTGAGCAAATTTGGTATTCAAATTAGAATCAGGTCAATGGCAAACTCACTTAAAGATTTCATGATCTCGAAAACGAGAGTCAAGATGTTCGAACTGTTCTTCACTAAACCTGAAGAGATGTATTATGTTCGCGAAATCACCCGTGAGACCAATGAAGAAATCAACGCAGTTCGAAGAGAATTAGACCGCATGCTTGATTATGGTTTACTCAAAAGTGAACAACGTGGCAACCGAGTTTATTACTCATTGAATAATCGCTACGTTTTCTTTGATGAGTTGCAAAAAATGGTGGCTAAGACTGTTGGTCTTGGTAAAAAAATCCGCCAACTTCGTCGTAAATTGGGCGAGCTTGAATTTGTCATGTTTTCAGGAAAGTTTGTTCGTGGCATTAAGCCTCATCGCGATGAGGTGGACTTGTTGGTGATTGGTGACGTAGTTTTGCCAGAGTTAGAAGCGTTGGTTAAAGAAGAGCAAGTTAAATTGGGCAGAGAAATTAACTATGCCGTTTTTGATGCTCAAGAATTTGATTTTAGAAAAACCAGACGTGATCCATTTATTATGGATATTCTAATGAATTCTCGTGTCATGATTATTGGCAGCAGTGAGGATTTTGCAGAGAGAAAGATGCCTGGAGTAAGTTAATACTTTCTGGTGGGGAAATTATGTTTAAACAGCTTAGAATTTTTTTATTGATTATAGTATTAACTTTGGTGGCAGCTTTTATTGCTTTGCCCGATAGTTTCCCTTTGCGTTTTAAAGTTGGTAATTTTGCTGTTGACCGTGAATTTGCCAAACCTCCGATTGATATTAATATTTTGGGCAAAAATTTTGCGCCAAATTGGCAACTTAAACAAGGTCTAGATATTCAGGGTGGTGTTCAAGTGGTCTTGAAGGCAGATATGTCGGAAATTGCTGAAGTAGATCGACCAACAGCTTTGGAATCTGCCCGCGAAATTATTTTGCGCCGGGTTGACCTTTTTGGTATCAACGAGCCGGTAGTGCAAACATCTGTTAATGGTAACGACTATCGTATTTTGGTGGAATTGGCAGGAATCAATGATTCGGCTCAAGCACTGCGCTTGGTTGGTCAAACAGCTCAGCTCGAATTTAAATTAGAAAATCAAGAAAAAATGGCTGATCCACAAGCAACTCAGTCAGCACTATACTTCTTTGGTAGTTTTGATGAAACAGGTTTGACAGGCAAACAACTTAAAAGAACTCAAGTCCAATTTGATCCACAAACCAACGAGCCAGTAATTTCTTTGGAATTTGATGAAGAGGGAACTAAGCTCTTTGCTGACATTACCAAAAATCATACTGGTGAAGTTTTGGCAATTTTCCTCGACGGCTTTCCAATCACTACTCCCAAAATCAACGATCCTATTCTCAATGGTCAAGCTCAGTTGTCTGGAGGTTTTGACGTTGAATCAGCTAAACAGCTGAATATCCAACTTAGTGCGGGTGCTTTGCCCGTGCCCATTGAAGTTTTGGAGCAGCGTTCAATTGGTGCAAGTTTGGGTCAACAATCAGTCAGCGACAGTGTCAGGGCAGGTTTGGTAGGTATTTTATTGGTGATGTTATTTATGATTTTGTATTACGGATTCAAAGGTTTCTTGGCTAGTTTGGCTTTGGTAATTTACGCTATTCTGACTTTGGCTGTTTATAAAGTCATCGGTGTTACTTTGACTTTGCCGGGCATTGCAGGTTTGCTGCTTTCGGTGGGTATGGCTGTTGATGCGAACATTTTAATTTTTGAAAGAATGAAAGAAGAACTTAGAGCAGGACGCAGTTTTTCTCATGCGATGGAGTTGGGTTTTGGTAGATCTTGGGACTCAATCAAAGACGCCAACTTGGCCACCATAATGACTTCGTTGGTTTTAATTAATCCACTTAACTTCACTTTTTTGAATACCAGTGGCTTGGTTAAAGGATTTGGTGTGACTTTGCTAATTGGTGTTTTGATTAGTTTATTCACCGGTGTGGTGGTCACAAGAACTCTATTAAGATTATTTTTGAGAAAATAATAATATGAACGTCATGAAGCACAAATTTATTTACTTTGTTGTCTCCTTGGTGTTTTTGGTGCCTGGTTTGATTTCACTTTTAATGTTTGGTTTGAAGCCAGCGATTGATTTTACTGGAGGATCTTTACTTGAGATTCAAGCACCTGGACTTAGTGACGATAAGGATTTGTACAAAGAAATTATCGGCGAGAAATTTGATCTTAGTTCTGTTCAAAAATCAGGTGAGAATCAAGTGCTTTTACGAGGTAAAACGATTAATAACGAAGCCAAAGAAGAAGTCTTGAATTTAATTTCTGGCAGAGCAGGTGTGACAGTTGAGGAAAAACGCTTTGAAACAGTTGGTCCAACTTTGGGCAAGGAGTTATTAATTAAGACAATGATCGCTATTGCGATTGTGTCAGGCATTATTACTCTTTATGTTTGGAGGCAATTTAATGAGTTAAGTTTTGGTGTTTCGGCAATTTTAGCCATGTTCCATGACTCTCTCATTTTGCTTGGAGCGTTTAGTTTGTTGGGTCGCTTTTTTAATGTGGAAGTTGATGTTCTTTTCGTGACTGCTCTTCTCACAACTTTGTCATTTTCTGTTCACGACACGATTGTGGTGTTTGACCGTATTCGTGAAATCAGAAAAAAGAATTACCGTTTGAGTTTGGTGAATAGCGTTAGTATCGCTGTTTTAGAAACACTTTCTCGTTCACTTAATAACTCACTGACGATCATTATCATGCTTTTGGCTTTGGTTTTGATTGGCGGAGCTTCCATTAAATGGTTTGGCGTGGCTTTGCTCATTGGTGCTATTACCGGAACCTATTCTTCAACATTTACTGCCGCACCGCTGCTTTTGCTTTGGGAAGATTTAGCCAAAAAAAGAAAAGCCAAATAGTATTAATAAAAACTACGCTGGTGAGTTCTCAAGTTTGGTTCGTGGCGACTTTGTCTTCTTTTTTTCTCACTTCTCGATCTTACGGGTTTAGATGGTTTTACTGAAACTTCTACATCTATTTTTAACTCTTGGTGGCCAAAGTTTGGTTTTTGGTAGCCTTCTTCGCCAACTATTTTCCAGTTATTAGCTTCTTTGTGAAGGTACATCAAAATAGAAACCGATGTCACTCCATAGCCATCCCAGACTACCACTTGAGTCATATCTTTTTCACTACCTTCTAGTGGCGCAGCTAAACCCAAGACCGTTCCTTTCTCCAAATCACCATCTAGTAATCCAGCCTCCACTTCTTTGATAGTGGGAATTGCCATCATGTTGATACCCTGACTTCTTAAATACGACACTAGGTTGTGCAATTTTCTTACAGATTCTAATCCTAGATAATGATTTCTAGGAAACATTTCGCCATTCAGAACTTGAGGATTTCGTAAACCTTCGCTCATAACTAACCTTTCTCTTAATTAAAAGTTCTCAAAAAAACTAATTTAAATAAAGTCGTGATTTAGTTTTGCCACTGGTCTATAATTAGATTTCTCAAATATGGCAAAAAAAATAGTTACTTTGGTTAATCAATCAGGTCAGACAATAGGTGAGGCCGATCTTTATGAAGCTCATCGTCATCCGGCTCAATTGCATCTGGCTTGCTCGGTCTGGTTGATCCGAGAGGTCGGTGATAAAAGACAAATTTTATTTCAAAAAAGAAGTGCTAGTAAAATTGTTGGTGCCAACCAGTGGGGTAACGGTATTTGTGGCAATGTCAGGCCAGATGAAGATCAAGTTGATTGTGCCAAGCGCCGTTTGCGGGAAGAAATTGGGATCGAAAATGTGTTTTTAGTTCCAGCATATCAATTTGAATACCAGTGTTTTAGCAATGATGAGTATGGTGAACATGAACTCGATCAGGTTTTTGTTGGAGAATACGAAGGCAGATTTGATTTAAATCCTGAGGAAGTTCAGGACGTAATTTGGATGGATTTGGAAGATTTGGAAAAACAGTTAGCAGGTAAAAAAATTATTGACGCTAAAGATACTTTGAATAAAACAACTGATCAACTAAAGGATGTAACTCAGCCTTTAGTGTTAGTTTTTGATGAACAAAAAATAGAAATGGCTCCTTGGACAGCAATTATGTTGGGAGACCAAAAACTGTGGTTTGCTTTGCGTAATTTTGACTAGTTTTCACGACTAACTTAATGTGAAAACACTATCTTCTGTACGAATTACAGATCCTCAACTTTCTGAAATCGAAAAAGTTCAATCTCGACAATCTATTGTCGAGGGAGAATTTAAAAAATTACCCAATCTTTTCGCCCTGCATAATTTGCCAGAAACTGCTGGTCAAAAAAACTGTGAAAATTGGATTGGCAGCGTGGTATTACCAGTCGGCTTGGTTGGTCCAGTGGAATTAATTTATAAAAATATATCGAGTAGTCATTATGTTCCTATTGCCACTACCGAGGGTGCATTGGTGGCGAGTTTGAACCGTGGGGCTAAGGCTTTAAGTAAAGCGGGCGGTAGTCAAGCTTTGGTCAAAAAATCTGGAATGTCTAGAGCGCCAGTTTTTATTTGCAAATCTGGAGAAGAAGCTTTGGCTTTGCA
>JAHDXH010000003.1 GCA_023382875.1 Patescibacteria group bacterium
TAAGTTGCCCACTAATTAAAATTGAGCTAATCGGCACTGAAGAGTCTATCTGTACTTTCTCCACCCCAACTGCCTTTCACTCCATTAATTTCAAAAAAAACTTGGGTGGTAATTTAATTCACGTTCTCACTCAAATTTTAGGTCGAAAAACTCAGCTTGATTTTATCATTGGTACACCAATCAAAAAAGATGGTTTCTCTCAAGTAGGACAGACTTTGAATCCAGATTTCTCACCAAGTAGCCAACAAACTTCGCCAAACCAAATCGACTTCTCACCCAAACCGCAACCACAAAAACCAATGAGCTTTGAACAAATTAAACAAAACGTTTTTGGTTCAAATAACCCAGCTGCTGCACCAATATCTTCACCTCGAGTAGAAGACTTATTCGGTGAAACCAATCTTAAAAATGTGGCTTTAGACAGAGCTTTAGTAGCAGCAAAGCAGGCTGGACTAAGACCAGACTTTACTTTCGAAACTTTTGCCGTTTCTGGAACTAATGAAATGGCCCATGCCGCGGCCACTGCAGTTTCTCAAAGACCAGGCACAGCTTATAATCCACTCTTTTTATATGGTGGCGTCGGAGTCGGCAAAACTCACTTAATGCATGCCATAGCCAATAATATTTTAAAAAGTCGACCCGAAACTAAAATCCTATATTGCACAGGCGAAGATTTCACCAATGAGATTGTCGATGATATTCGTAACAAAAAAACCAACAGATTTAAAAATAAATACCGATCTGTCGAAGTTTTACTCATCGACGACATTCAATTTATTGCTGGAAAAACTACCGTTCAGGAAGAATTTTTCCATACCTTTAACGCCCTAATTCAACAAAACTCTCAAGTCATTCTCACATCTGATCGACCGCCACACGAAATTAACCTACTCGAAGCTAGAATAAAATCACGCTTTGAAGCTGGTTTAATGATTGATATTGGACAACCTACCTTCGAATTAAGAACAGCCATCCTTTTAATCAAATCACGAGCTCAAAACATTCCTATGAGCAATGAAATTGCCAAGCTCATTGCTTCCAAAGTTGATTCAGCTAGAAAAATCGAAGGAGCATTGAAACTGATTAGATCCGCCGTTGAACTACAAAATAAAGAAATTAATGAAGATCTTATTAACGAAATATTAAAAGCCGAAAAAACTGATAGCTCAAAAAAACTCAAAGTTACCCCGCAAGACATTCTTAAAGTCGTTGCCAATCACTATCACGTCAAACAATCAGCTCTTAAAGGTGAACAAAGAATTAAAAGTCTTGTCACACCTCGTCACGTTGCTATGTATCTTATGGATAGTGAACTTAATATGCCATTAGTAGAAATTGGTCGTTGGTTTTCCGGAAGAGATCATACAACTGTCATTCATGCCAAAAAGAAAATCAATCACGAACTGCTTCAGAACGAACTTTTACAAAGAGATGTTTCAGCTTTAAAAATGTCTCTCTCAGCTATTTCACAATAAAATTGCTTTCCACAACGTGTTGATAACTATGTTGAAAAACGGTTAAGAACTCTGTTAGTCTTCTGTTAATGTTTGTGCAAAACAAAACCAAAGTGGTGACAACTAAAAACCTATGTGGATAAATGTTGAAAAGTTTTACAGTTTTTATACACACCGACTCTCGACGAATGATCAACATCAAAAAACTCGCAAAACCAGATATAATCAAAGAAGTTATCAACTTAATCCACGCCCCTATTACTATTACTGCTATTAAATATAATAATAATCTTTAAAATTCAGTAACTACATGAAAATAAAAATAGCAAAACAAAATCTAGAAACAATTCTCAACTCTTTAAGTCGAATTATTTCTGTAAAACCACAATTGCCTATTTTAAATTGTTCATTATTTGAAGCAAAAAACGGAAAAATCTCTTTATTTGCTACTGACCTTAATATAGGAATTAAATCCAATGTTTTTGGAGAAGTTATCGAAGAAGGAACTATCTCTGTTCCTGTTAAGTTATTTCTAGAGGTAGTCAAGTCGCTGTCCTCTGGAGATATTGAAATTACACTTAAAGATTTATCTTTGGAGATTAAATCTGGAAAAACAAAAACATCGATTCAATGTCAATCTGGAGAGGACTTTCCCGTCTTCCCTTCTCTCCCCACTTTGACAAGCGAAATTGACTCACCAAAACTTAAAATTATCGAAAAATACGTTTCTTTTAGTACTTCACTTGATCAAACTAGAGTTGTCCTAACAACTTTATTATTTAGAAAAAAAGATGACGGCATTCAAGTTGTTGGAACTGATGGTTTTAGATTGAGTGTTTTGAGTTTTAATGAAGAAATCATTAAAGGCTTTGAAGATTTTTTGATTACTAATAAAGCCTTTGGCGAGGTTGTCAGGTTGTCAGAGCAACAAAACACTGAAAAAGTTCTTTTTGAGGTTTCTAATGAGCTTAAACAGGTATTTTTTAAGGTTGGAGAAAGTGAAATGTTTGTTAGATTAATTGAAAGTGCTTTTCCGCCTTTTGAAAAAATTATTCCGCCAGATTTTGAAACTATAATTAGTTTTGATGGTGAAGAGTTTGAAAGTGTTCTTCGCCAAGCTACTATTTTTGCCAGAGAAACTTCTAATATTGTGACTTTAGAAATATTGGAAAAAAGTTTAAAAATTAACGCAGCTGCTAGCTCAAGAGGTGATTTTGAGGGTGAAGTTGCTGTTGAAAATGTCAGAGGGCAATCAGGAAAAGTTTCTTTTAATGTTAAATATCTCCAAGATTTATTGAAAAATGTTAAGCCAAAGCAAATCTGGATGGGTATGAATGACAGTTTAAAACCAGTAATGTTTAAAGAAATTGATAACGAACATTATCAATATGTTGTTATGCCTTTTAGACTTAATGGATAATTTTGATGGTTTTAACCGTTTTCAGCTCTTTTTCTCCAGGGTAAGGAAAATTTGATTGGCCACTGCCACTCGACCGATTTAACTGGATTTTGAAACTCGATTTTCTTTAAAGGAACACTTAGATCTCTAATTGGATTTTGTGGCTCAAATGATTTGGCATAATTTATCGCTTGGTCGGTTTTTTCACTTATAGCTGTTTTGACCGATCTGTAGGCTTTGACCAACTCATTGCCGACTTTGATTGCTCCAGCTGTTCCAACGCCAATGACAGCCAGACCAGTTACGATTTTAGGGATTATGTCGACGGCTGTTTTGCTAAAGCCAATTGTTTGATCAATATTGGTGAGGGTTGAGGTGATTGCTTCAGCGTTATTGATAGCTCCTGCTGCTAAAAATGGGGTAGCAATTCTCGTTATTGCTTTAGCTAAGTCTTTTTTAGTGTACTCCCCTTCTTGCTTTGCTCTCCAAGCTTCTTTTAATAAGAGGAAAATTAACACATGAAAGGCGCCGGCGGCGACTTCGAGATTGGGGCTAATAGCTTCTGTATTGAGGGTTAGCGATGCGATCAATAATGCTGATGATATTAATTCAGCGACATTGTTATTAAAGATAGGCTCAGTTTCCCTATTCTCCTCAAGTTCCTCGATTTCTTCTTGATAATCTATTTGATTTTCGTTCATATTTATAAGCTTTCTTGAATTTTTTGTTGAAGATTTTCTATTTGAGTCGTTTTTTGATCATCTAATTTATCTTTGACTTGAAAATAAAAATTTGTCATCACAATGGTGGCTGACTCCTCAATATATTTAAGTAAATTTTCTTTGTCTATTCCTTGGGTAAAGCTGTTTAGTACAGAAGTTTTATCATCTTTGTCCATTAATTTTTTTATCTCATCTGCTGATGGGACATTTTTTGCCTTCGCTTGTTCGCTTAAATGCATGATGGTAGTAGAAATAAAGATTTGCTCGATTAAGTCATCAGAAATTTTTTTCTTTTCCTCGACAGTTTTTTCTTCTACGATATTAACAATGCCTTCTACTAGCTCGTAAATTGGCTGAAAGAAAGCCTCTGGGCTTGAAAAATCTAATTGATTCATGAATTTACTTTATCATAAAGCTTTATAGAAAAACCAAAAATAACTGTGATATAATTCCCTTCTTGAGAAATTAATAAAAACAATTATGACCAAACGAACTTGGAATCCAAAAAAGAGAAAAAGAATGAGAACTCACGGTTTTCTCAAAAGAAATAGTACCCCTAACGGCCGAGCAGTCTTGAAAAGAAGACGAGATAAAGGTCGAAAAAAATTGACAGTCGTTCGAAAAGGCGTCTAAACTAACTTCATGTTACCTAAAGAAAATAGGTTTTCCGCTCGGGTAAAGGGTGATTTTTTTGCGAACGCAAAAAAGAAATATTCTCCCCTTTTAGTTTTATACCATCAAGAAAACAATTTGGATGTTTGTCGAGCTACGGTCATTGTGCCCAAAAAAGTTATTGCTAAGTCGACAATGAGGTCTGAAATTAAGAGGCAGTTAAGAAATGCTCTCGTTCCCTATTTGTCTGGAATGAAGGGCTACGATTTAGTTTTGTACTTAAAATCGTGGAAGTCTGGTGCCAATTATAATCAACTTCAAAAAGAAGTTACGTCTTTCTTTTAAAAAAAGAAACTTTTAATAATAAAAAAAAGCCGGTGATTAGCCGGCTTTTTTAGTTTTTTACTTTATTAATTAGTTCCCAGAAGAGAATCTTTCTCATCTAGTAAGGCATCTAATTCAGCCTGAGCGAGATCTAGCTCCATTTCCTCTCTATCCGCATTTTCTCTTGAGAAGTTTTGCATTTCATCTAGTTGATCATAAAGATCATCTGTGATGTTGACTGGCATTTTTGGTTGTTGGTTCATATTTTCCTTTTATATTAATTAAATTAATTAGAGGATAGATTGCTTGATATCTCTGATAGTCTCCTTAGAATAGCTTCGCTATCAAGTTCACCTTGTTTAATTGCATCTTGAATTCTCTGTAATTCACTTTGTGCATCGGCTAACTTACTATCGGCTTCGCTTACAGCTTCTGTTTTTCTGCCCTCAATATTGTCTTTAGTTGACTCTTCCCATCCAGATTGAACTCTATCTAGTTGAGCGCTTGTTTGCTGACCAAGCCAGCCAGGAAGGCTTAGTAGACGAGTAACTTGTTTACCTACCCACTCTGCACCCTTTACATAGCCATTTGCAACAGTTTGAATGCCATTAATTGCACCTCTTCGGAAAGCAATAGCATTTTCTCTTCTCTTTTGCTCTTGTTCTGCTCTTTTTTCTGCAGCCACTTTAGCTTTTTCTGCAGCAGCAATTTCATTACGTCTTCTAAGTTCTGCTTCAAGATTTTTGGCTTCAAGTTTTGTTCTAGCTTTTAGAATGTCTGCTTTTAATCTTGCTTTAAGTCCACGAAGGTTTTCTTTGGCAATTACTATTTGCTTGCCTAATAACTGAAGTCTGTCAACCGCTTGTGGATTTTCCTTGACTGCTTCTAGAATGTTTTGGTAGGCACCAGTTAAGTGCTCAACTAATGCAAATTGCTCCACAAGTTGTTCTGCTTGACTATTTGCTTCTATTTCAATTGGAGAGTTTTCGTCTTCGCCATTTGTGCTTACGCCCACTCCCTCTAAAACTTGTTTAATATCAGCAGAATTTAAGTTTGTTCTTTGTAAGAAGTCTGGAGACATTATAATTTCACCGACAACTCTTGCTTGAACTTGTAGGTCTACATTAGGCTCAGTGTTTAATACACTATCAATTGTTGATTTTGAGGTAGCGTAACCATTTTCAATGGCGTCATACTTAGCTTGGTAGTCGTCCTTTTCAGCTGGGAAACGCTCTCCCATACTGGTTTGAATTTTTTTGAGTGCTGCTAAGGCTTGACCCTCATGGTAAGAAAATCTTCTTACTAAAGGCTCAGTCATTTTTAAAAGTGCGCTATCAATCGATTCTGCACTTTCTGGGAAAAAGCTGACAGCTTCAATCGCAAATTTTAAAGCTTCTTTTTGTTGTTCTTCACTTTCATCTCTAAGTTTCTTTTCATGCTCATAATCTCTCTTTGGTTTTTCGCCTCTGGCAAGAATTACTTCTTGGTCTCTTCTTCTCTTTTCACGAGCAGCCTGATTTTTTGCTTGTCTTAATTCTTGTTGATTGAGGCCGTTTTCTTCTAAATCTTCCATCTCAGCCATCTCATCTTCTGAAATTTTATTTCGGTTTAGTTTTCCTTCTAAAGCCAAATATCTTGCTTCATTACTTCCAGCCTGAGCAAACTTTTCACTAGCTTCAGTAAGAAGAGCTCCAGCATCTTCAGCTTTTTGATCGAGTTCAATGGCAGCTTGTCTTCTAGCATCTGCTGAGTTGACTAATTCGTTTCCCTCAAGCATCTGCTTTGATTTTTCAGAGGCACGCTGAGATGATTGATCTGAAACTTCAGGGGCAGCTGTTAGCCTCATTCTCATGTTTTCAAACATTCCTGCCATATTTCTCCTTTTTTATTTATTTTTTTTACAATAAAAACACAAAAGATTTATAATTAAGACTAATTCTAGTGAAATGTATAAAGAAAGAAAATATTTCTAATGGTAACAATTTTAATCAAACTATATCAGTCACTCCTGACAGTTAAGAGAAATATTCTTTTTAGTGCCTTTGGGTATGTTTCATATTGTAAACATCAGCCATCTTGTAGTGAATATACCCTTAGGGAGGTGAAAAAACATGGTACAATCTTGGGGTTGTGGCGCGGTTTTAAACGCGTACTAACATGTTACTGAAAATAACTCTATGCCAGATATCGCCGGATTCTTTATTAATATTTTAGTTGAGCTTTATAAAATAACCGGAAACTTAGGTGTTTCTATCATCGCTCTAACTTTTATTTTGCGCTCAATTTTAGTTCCAATTACCCTTCCCTCATTGAAATCTCAACAAAAAATTAAAGAGATGCAGCCCGAATTAAAGGCGTTGAAGAAAAAACATACTGATAAAAAGGTATTACAACAAAAACAATTGGAGCTTTATCAAAAATACAACATTAATCCTTTAGCTGGTTGTATTCCTCAATTGGTTCAACTTGGCGTTTTGATTTTCCTTTATCACGCTCTCACCTCTTTCCTTGGTAACACCACAGTTCAAGGAATTGAAATTAATACCAAATTCTTCTGGATGGATTTAAGTCTTCCAGATCCTAAGTTTATTTTGCCTGTTTTAGCCGCTCTAACTCAATTTGTTTTGTCTTTAATGTTGGCTCCTGGAGCAGAAATTCCAGATGTAGTACCGAATGATTCTAAATTGAAGAAAATTAAAGATGCTAATGAAAAAGAAGAAGACACTGCGGAAATGGCACAGACCATGCAGCGTCAAATGATGTTTATCATGCCAGTTATGACTGGATTTATCGCACTTAAATTCCCATCAGGTTTAGCACTTTATTGGGTGGCAAGTACAGTATTTAGCGTGGTTCAGCAATACTTTGTGTCAGGACCAGGCGGATTAACTCTTTACGTAGAAAGATTTTTTGGTAAATTAAGAAACCAAAATAAATAACACTAGATATGAAAATGGAAAATTATTTAACAAACCTAGTCCAACACCTTGGATTGCAAGAAGGTGAATACACTGTAGAAATTAATGAAACTGAATCTGAAGTTAATGTTAACTTGACTGTTCCAGATGCTGAAATCGGTTTATTTGTTGGCTATAAGGCTGAAGTTATTAATTCCATTCAAAGAATTTTGAGGGTTATCTTTTCTAAAGATTACGCAGACAAAAGAATTTCTTTGAATATTAATAACTATCGTGAAGATCGCCTTGTACAACTTCGTGAAAAAATTCAAGGTATTTGCGAAAAATTAGTTGAACCAGATGATGAATATGTGTTCCCTTTCATCACTTCATTTGAAAGATATAATATTCATTCTTTAGTTTCTGGTGAACCTGAGTTCGCTGATTTTGAAAGCTTTTCTGAAGGCGAAGGCAGTGGTCGTCGCTTAATAATTCGCAGGAAATCAGTTTCAGCTGAATGATATACTGCCAGTTATGGCAAAGTATTCACTTCTCAAAATTTTTACTGACGGCGGTTCTAGGGGTAATCCTGGAACAGCTGGTATTGGTGTGCATGTCGTAGATGATCAAGACCAAACTGTTTTTGATTATCATGAATTTGTGGGTATTACTACAAATAACGTAGCTGAATATAGGGCGGTAATTGCCGCCACTAAATGGCTTCAAGATTTTTCTAGTCAAAACGAAATCGAAAAAGTGGAATTTTATTTGGACTCTAAGCTTGTTGTGGAACAAGTTAAGAAAAATTGGAAAATTAATGAATCTCATCTTCAAGACTTGGCAAGAGAAGTTTGGCAAGAGCTTAAGAAACTTTTAGTTCCCTACTCTTTTACCCACGTTCGTCGTGAAATGAATAAGGTAGCGGATCTTTTGGCAAATCAGGCTATGGACGCTGGACAGTTATAGTTGTCACTACTTTTATCCACTGATTTTGACTTTCAATTTAGTCTAAAATGAAACTACTCCATCCGTTGGATGTTGTTTTATGTCGCGACGCCTAATTACTCAACTAGCCGAAGATCAGCCAAGAGTTTTATTGATTGGTGAAGAAACAAATTTAAAGCAAAAAATTGTCGATTTTTTACAAAGACAAGATTTAAGCGTTACTTCATTGGAAAAATTCGATGAAAAGGAATTGACTAGATTTCCGCTTCAAGATTTTTACCGAATTATCTGCCTTGGTAGTAGTGATGAGAACTCAGAAAATCTGAAATATCTACCAAATCTATCTAATTTATTAGTTGTTAGCTTGGTAAATTCACTTGATGAAAGAGTTGTTTATTTTGATTTGCCTGATCAAATTGTAGGAATTGATGTTGTTGAAGATCAAAAATTGTTGGAAAAATTCAAACGAATTTTTGAAAACATTGACCAAGGAGTTCTACTTGATCTAAGAATCGATTTTTTTCTGCAAAGTCAAGAAAACTTTTTATCGATAATTAAACATCATCTATTAACGCCTCAAAAAGAAAAAATATTGATTAAAGGGCAAAAACAGTCTAGTCTGTCTGTTTTAAATGAAATTAATAGGTTGATTAATCTTATTTACAAAGTTGATGGCTTGCAGATTAAAGAAAGTTTAGAGTCTTACTCCAAGCTAGAGTTTTTAGGTTTTGAAACAATTCAAAAAGAAGCTGAAGCTTTGCCAAGTTTAGTTGAATCATTGGTTAAATATTGCTATCACCACCGCTCTCAAGAAAAAACTAATAATACTGAGGTTTATAAAAATACCTACCACGCACAAAGTTTAGTTAGACCTAATGTTTCTTCCGTCACTTCGACTACTAGCACTCCCATGGCAACTTCGGTGGAAAGATTAAGAGTTACAGCTACGTTGCCAAATTTTAAATCTGTTTCAGTTGAGAAGGCTCCAGTAAAAAACAAAATTACAAGCTCCGAAGCTACTAGTCTGACTCCAGAGATAAAACAAGAGAAAATCGACAGTGCAGTGGCTCAAAATCCTTCTATTGATGAGCGACTTAGTCAGATCTTTAAGGAAAAAAGAGTTGATGAAAAGGTGGAAAGAGTTCAAGGTTTTGTCAAAGAAACTAAAAAGATCAAAAAAATTACTAAGAAAAGAAAAACTTTATTTGGCTTGGGCGTTTTGATGACGGTGTTGGCTACAAGCATGATTTTTTTGGCTGGTTTTTATTGGTTTTCTGTTCAAAATGTCGAAGCTCGCCTTGAGGGAGTTTTTAGGCAAATATCTGAAGGAAATACACAAATAAACTACTCTCCTCTTTTGAAATCTGCTTCTGTTCTTGAAAAACAAGCTTTTGTTTATGGGCAAGTTTTGCCGCCAGAAATGCTGAGTGGAGCTGAAAATATTTTAGAAATCACTAAAAAAATTTCTGAGTATGAATCACTGTCTAGCGAATATCAGGCTATGATTTTGAATTCAGTGCAGGTTGTCCTGGGTAAAGACTTATTAAATGACTCTGTAGATGGTCAAAATCAAGCTAAAAAAGCTCAGTCTTTGCAAGAAGTCTCTTCTAAATTACTAGCCCGTTTAAATGACTTAAAAAAAGCTAAAACCAAAGAAGACGACCAACAAAAAGTCACCAGCTTTATTGATTTGATTAACGGAAAAAAGAATTCTTTGATGATTTATCAGCAACTTTCCCCTGTTCTTGATGAATTATTAGGTAAAGAAAAGAAAAAAACCTATGCTTTAGTTTTTCAAAATAATCAGGAGTTAAGACCTACTGGCGGTTTCTTACAGGCTGTGGCTGTTATTACGGTTGATAAGGGTATGATCGTCGATTCTCAAGTTTATAGTAGCTACGAGCTTGATCAAAAATTAGGCGGTGCGGTAGTACCTCCAGACGAAGTGATTAAGTTATTGGGTGAAAATAAGTGGTATTTGCGAGATAGCAATTGGGATCCTGATTTTTCAGTCTCAGGTAAGCAAATTGCTTGGTTTTTAGAACAACAATTGAATAAAAATATTGATGGTGTGGTCGGGATAAATTTATATGTCATGCAAAACTTTTTGCGTGAAATCGGTCCTTTGGATCTAGCCGAGTTTAATGAAGTTATTACTGATAAAAACCTCTTTGAAAGATCAGAATTCCACTCAGAAATTAAACTTGTTGACACTAGTGCCGTGGAAGATTACCAGGCTAAATTACTTAAATATCTGATTAGAGATGTTGTAAGCAAGGGGCAAGATAATCCGCAAAAACTCCTCAATGCTTTAAAAACTTCTCTCCAAGAGAAGCAGATGACTCTTTATTTTGATGATGATAACTTGTCTAGTGCCATATCTGGACTTGGTTGGTCTGGTGAATTGGTTATCCCACAATGTCCTACTCAGTTGAGTACTCTACCCTGCCATGTCGACGCATTAGTGGTTAATGAGAGTAATATCGGTATTAATAAAGCCAATTATCACACCACCAGGCAAGATTCTCACAATATTGAAATTGCTAATAACCAAATTAAACATCAAAGAACAATCACTCTAAATAATGAAGCATTTTCCAATGCTTGGCCAAAAGGCGAATATAGATCGTATTTTAGATTTTATTTGCCTGAACACGCTCAATCAGTCGCTTTAACTGTAGATGGTCAAAAGATTCAAGAAAAAGATGTCTTAATTGCTAAACAAGGTAACAATTTAGTTTTAGGATTGTTGGTTAGTACCCCTATTAAAACCAAGAAAAACATTGAATTGAGTTATACAGTGCCACTCGAGTTTTCTAGTCCATATTCTTATGTGTTCTTCTCGCAAAAACAGCCAGGTACAAAAGATGTTTTGCAAAATGTAGTTTTGAAGCATTCTCCAGATCTCTCCCCCACTCTAATTGCGCCTAAAGCTGACGTTTCTGGAGACACAATTAACTTCCATGATTTGGCGGAAGATCACGCTTTTGTGGGTGTAAGCTTTAAATAAATTCTCAATTAATTCCTCAGGCCCACTTGCCTATTCTCTCTTTATCGCTTAAGATCGAGTTGCATTATTGTTTAGTTTAAGGAGGGATATGACCGAAGGAAAAATTACGCTTAAGGTCGAAAAACGAGAACAGCTTGGTAAGAAAAGTAAAAAACTTCGTAACCAAGGTAAAGTTCTAGGAAATGTGGTGATACCAGGGAAGCCTTCTCTACCCATTTCAGTTGACAGCGGAAAACTCAGGAAAATCTATGATGAGGCTGGTGAAAGCACGCTCGTCTACTTGACTGTAGGCGAAGAAAAGTCTGAAAGACCAGTCCTTTTTAAAGACGTGGAGTTCGATACGCTCAAACACGTCCCGTTTCACGTGGTTTTCATGCAAGTTAACTTGAAAGAAAAAGTCGAAGCTGCGGTACCTATTGAATATGTAGGAGAATTTAAAGTCGATGGCGGTGTCTTGCTTAAACTCAGAGATTCCGTTGATGTATCCGCCCTTCCTACTGATTTACCAGAGAACTTCATTATTGACCTTTCAACTCTAAAAGAGGTTGATCAATCAATCTCTTTGGCTGATTTATCTATTGATAAATCAAAGGTTGAATTTGTCTTATCTGAAGACACCAATCCTGAAGATGTTCTTTTAGTTCAAGTTCAAGAGGAGAGAACTGAGGAACCTGAGGAAGAAACTCCAGCTGGAGAAGGTGCTGAGGCTGCTCCAGAGGTTACGCCAGCTAAAGAAGAAGAGAAAGCAGAGTAGTTTTCACTTGAAACTAAAAATAGAGGAGGGGAGAAATCCCCTCCTTTTTTATTATTTGCAATTAAAGTTAATTGGTTTTAAAAATTGGATGATTGGGATCAAGGTTTTTCGACTTAAGTTGGTAGTCTTGATATGATTGATCTTCTCCTTGATAGTGGGAGATTAGGGCTAGATTGAGATAGATGAGGGTTGTGCCCCCGGTTTTTTTCTCAAGTTCGTTGAGGTTGTTTTTTAAGTTTTTAAACTTGTCGAAGTTCAAGAAAGAAATTTTATTTTCAGATTGAGTATTGGTAGTAAGTTTGATTGTAGTTGTTTGCTTGTTTTTAACTAGCGCTTGACCAAAAATTGCCAAATAAATAATTAAAATAAATAAACTGAAGCTAAAAAAACGATGTTTTAAAAGAGGGTGGAGAATAAAGATCAGGATTGCCTTGAAATTAGTCAATAAAAGACCAATCAAAAAAAATGGAAATAAAAACCACCTGCGCCATGTCATTGGCTCATTATAAAGGCCAATTCTTGGCGATTAAAGGCTGATTTGGTGTTTGGTTCAGTTCTTGATGAATTGCCTCTGAAACAAACGGGACAAAAGGGTGGAGAAGAACCAAAAATCTTTTTAGTCCATCTTTGAGCAAATCAGATGAAAGTTTTTGTTGTTTGGTATCTTCAATACAAACGTCACAATACCAATGCCAAAACTCTTCGTAAGTAGTTTCACAAGCTTGGCCAATCTTGAAATTAGTTAATTGCTGAGTGACTTGAGCTTCAACTTCGCTCATTTTTTTGATGAAAGCTTGATTGGTTTCATCTTGGCCTTTAATGTTGAGATCTAGAGCTGTCGTAATAAAACGGGCAGCGTTCCAAATTTTATTACTGAAGTTTCTCATTGCCTTAAAATCACCCTCACCAACCGATTTATCTAATCCTGCTGTACTTCTGATAACTAAAGCCATTCTGAGGGCATCTGCGCCGTATTTCTCAATGATTTCTAGAGGATTGATCACGTTACCTTTGCTCTTACTCATTTTTTGACCCTTTTGGTCGCGAACTAGTCCATGAAGATAGACATTGTTGAATGGCAATTCACCTGTAACAAATTTACCAATCATCAACATTCTCATTACCCAGAAAGGCAAAATATCGTAGCCAGTTTCCATTACTTGAGTAGGGTAGAAACGAGCGAAGTCATTTTGCTCTTGTGAAGCGAGTAGAGTGGAGAATGGCCACTGAGCCGATGAAAACCAAGTATCAAAGGTATCGGTTTCTTGAATCCAATTTACATTTTCGTCTGGTTGAGTGGGGGAGACTACATATTCAGCAGTGTCTGGAACATTGATTGATTGTAGGCCAGACTTAATCTCTTCTAGACTATATCCTTGTTTAATAGCGTCGCTAAGTAAACTGTTGATGGTTTGTTTGTCTTTATTAACAAAAACAACTTGAATATTTTGAGTTTCTTCAGTGTTGTACCAAATGGGTAGACGAATACCCCAAACAATTTGGCGTGAAATATTCCAATCTCTTAGGTTTTGTAGCCAATGCTTGAGAATTTTGTCATGACCGGCCCCGTGGACGGCTAATTTTTTACTATCTAAGGCTTCTAAAATAGGCTCAACTAAAGGCTTAACCTTAATGAAGAATTGAGGAAGTGGTAATGGCTCAATAACACGCTTGCAGCGATAACAAGTGCCGACAGTATGAAGATATGGTTCTTTTTTGACAATTTGACCATTTTCTTCAAGTGCTAAGACGACTGCTTCGCGAGCTTTATTGACATTGAGATTAGAAAATTGCTCTGGGACGTTGGTGGTTTTTCCAAGATGATTAATGACCGCGATTGGTTTTGAAACCTCATTCAAATGCCTTTGCCAAACATCGTAATCATTGGGATCGTGGAATGGAGTGATTTTTAATACACCTGTACCAAAGTCTGTTTTGACATAGTCATCACTAATAACTGGTAGTGAAATTTTCCCCCAAGGGAAATCTGCTTCAACATTTTGGCCAATGAAATCTTTGTAGCGTGAATCGCTTGGATTTACGGCCAAAGCAACATCACCAAAAAGTGTTTCTGGTCTAACTGTAGCTACTTGAAGAGGACCATATTGGATGGTGTATAGCGTGTCAGATTTTTCTTCGTGTTCGACTTCTAATTCAGAATAACTTGTTCCACATTTTGTACAGTAGTTAACAAGCTTTAAACTGCGATAAACTAATCCTTTTTCATGCAATTTGGAAAAAGTATTTAAAACCACTTCAACCACTTTTGGATCAAGCATAAACTTAAATCTTGACCAATCAGCACTAGCGCCAATCTTCTTCATCTGCCCAGTGGCGACTTCGGAGTTTTCTTGAACATAATCCCAAATCATTTTGTAAAGAGTTTCTCGGTCATAGTCAAAACGGCTTTCGCCTTTTTTGGCTAACTTTTTTTCAAAAACAAATTGAGTTTCGATGCCGGCGTGGTCAGTTCCAGGAAGCCAAAGCGTATCGAGGCCGCGCATGCGGTTAAAGCGAATTAAAATATCTTCAATAGCAATAAACATGGCATGACCGATGTGAAGGGGGTCATTGGCATTTGGTGGAGGCATCATGATACAAAAACTTTGGTCTTTGTGATCAGGGTATGAATCAGGAGAAAAAAAGTTACCTTTTTCCCATAATTCATAAATTTTTTGCTCGTATTCTTTAAAGTTGTAGGCCGAGTCCATAATCGAGGATTATATCAGGATTTATTAAATTCCTTGAAGGTATTTGGCGCTCCATGGAACATAATTTGAATAGAAATTTTCTTCTCTAATAACTTGGCCATTTTTATCTTTGACCACATAATCAAACGATGCCTTGATGCCAGAAACTGCCCAGTCAATCTGCTTTGTTGTGCCAGCAGGAATTTCGGTGGTAGGGTAGTAAGCAGCTGGTGGAGCCGAGCGAGGATCCCAAGTTTTATGATTTAAAATCTCGGCAGTACGACCGTCGCTGGTTCCATAAAGCTCAACATCCATATAAAGATTTTCACTATCACTTTCTGTCTTAATAAGAATATAACCTGGTGTATCGTTAATAAATCTTAAGTCAACGTCACCAGAATAAACGGTGGCATCAATACCTGGTTTTTGATTTAGTTCGTAATAACTAACCCGGTAAGAATGAGCCTTTCTTTTGGTAATATTGAGGCCAGCATTTAATGCAGCCCTGAAAACAGTGGTACTAACCTGACAAACACCGCCTCCGTCGCCCAAAACAGTTTTGCCTCCGCTAATCACATAAGCTGACCTGTAGCCAGTTCTTTTTGAAACTTCACCCAGTGTTTTATTGAAGCTAAATTCTTCTCCTGGAGCGATTAGTGAATAGTTTATTTTTTGCGCAGTCAAAGCGACATTCCAAATACGATTGGGAATGCTGTGTGCGTAATAGCTATCACCATAACCAATTAATTCTTTAATTCCCAAGTCATTGAGTTTTTCTAGAGTTAAGGTTGGTTGGACTGTTTCTAAAACTAGTTCATTAGTGATTGTTTCTGGAGCTTTGCCTTCAGAGCTACTGGCAATTTCGCCTACAGCATTAGTAATTTTGTTTTTTAATTCCTCTTTGTTTATGGCCAAGCCGTCTAAATGTGGTTGAAAATCATTGACTTTATATTTGCCATTGGCTAATTTTTCATAATTAAAAATGGCATCCCGACTAGGACGGTTAATTTCTGCGGCTAATTCCTCGATCTTTTCATTGAGTTTTCTTTCGTTTATTCCAGTGGGGAAGGAAAGTAAAGAAACTAGCTCAATGGGGTTAATTTCAAATTTAATATCTTTATAGCCTGGGCTATTAAAATAAAGAGTCGTGTTAATATATTTAGCGCTGAATTTTTCTGCCTCTATTAGTTCTTCATCAGACAATACTTTATAAGTCGGTTTTGGTTCAGAAGTTAACTCAATATTATTTGAGTCATTCTTTTCATTCAATTTTTGAGAAATTAAGTTAATTAATTCGATTTGATCAATTTCTGATCCGATTTTTCCTGGGTCAACAGCAAGGGTTTTGAGGTTATTTACGGTACCAAGCTTGGCATATGGATCATGGCCGATAATGTCAATTTTTTGTGAGATATAGGCGGTGAAATCGCTAATTTTTTGTGGGTCAAAGTTTTTTTGAAGCGAATAGTCGTGTTTTTCTAATAAAAATTTAACCAAATTTAAGGGTTTTAAGATGTTTAACTGACTATGGCTTTGTGCGAAAACTTCATCAACTGACTCAGAGGTTTTGTAGGTAAAACTTAATGACCCCGATGTGGTGCTAAATTCTTGGTTGTTGTTATAAACTTTGATTTCAAAACTTGGTTGGGTTGGAAATTGCTCATTAATTTTTGACAAAGCTTGGTTTTTGTTTAGAAGTGATACATCAATGTTGGCGATGTAAGTTTTGTCAGGAAAAATTCCTTTAAGAGAGTTTATAATAAGAATCAAGATAATAAGTCCTAAGCTCAGGAGTGTAACTCCGGAAAACAAGATTAGCCAAAGAGCTAAGTGATTTTTAGGTTGGTTGGTGCTTTGGGTAAAGGTACTTATCATCTGTTATACTTAATTTTGACATTATTTTAAGGATTATGCCAGATATTCCACTGCCCCAACCACAAATGCCGGTTGCGCCCAAGGCTATAACACCTCCGCCAAATATTCCTAGTGTCTCAAGTGGGACAGCTGGTTTGCCAAAGCCCCCTGCTTTTAATGTTCCTGTTCCATCTAAACCAGAAACACCTAAAGTAGAATTACCAAAGCCAGTTGCGCCCGCTCCTTCTGTGCCTAATTCAGTAGTTCCAACTCCTGTTGCTGGAAATTTACCAAAACCAATTGCTCCAGCAGCTCCAACAACTTTACCAGCACCGCCAAAGCCACCAATGGCAACTCCTTCTGGAATGCCACCAGCTCCAACTGCTGTCAAACCAGAAAATCCCTCAACTCAGCCTGCAGGAGCAACACCACAAATGGCCAGTACTGGTAATCCATTGAAGAAATTTTTACCTATTATTATTGCAGTCATCTTGCTTTTAGTTGTTGGTGTGGGTGCTTTTGCTTTTATGAATGGTCAAAACAAACCCACCTCTGTAAAAACCACTACTACTAATACTCCAACTAATACTACTAAAACTTCTGCTTCTCCAACTAGTGATTCTGGTAGACAAACAGTTCCAGATAAAAAGATTCAAATTACCTACTGGGGTTTGTGGGAGCTTTCAGCGACCATGGAACAAATTTTTTCTGATTTTGAGAAAGCAAATCCAGGGGTAGAGGTCATTTATCAGGTTCAATCGCATGTTGATTATCGACAAAGACTTCAAACCGCTATTGCTTCTGGCAATGGTCCGGATTTATTCAGATATCACGCTTCTTGGGTGCCAATGTTGTCGGCTGAATTAGCATCTTTGCCTAGTAAAATTATGTCTGTCAACGAGTTTCAACAGACATTTTATCCTGTAGCTGTTCAACAACTTCAGTATGGCGGCCAAATCGTTGGTGTACCTTTGATGTATGACGGCTTAGGTCTTTATTACAACACTGAAGTTTTAAGTACTGCTGGTGTTGAACCACCTAAAACTTGGGTCGAACTTAAAAGTTTGGCTAGTCGTTTAACTATCCGTAATGGCAATGAAATTAAGAGAGCTGGTTTAGCTATTGGAAATGCTTCTACGACGGAACATTTTGCTGACATTATTGGTCTTCTCATGTTACAAAATGGTGCTGATCCTAAAAATTTAACTTCTAAAGAAGCTCAAGATGCGATGGTTTTTTACACCAACTTTGTTAGTAAAGACAAGGTTTGGGATGAAAAATTACCTACTTCAACCGTCGCTTTTGCTAGAGGTGATGCCGCCATGATGTTGGCTCCAAGCTGGAGAGCTCACGAGGTGATGGCGCTGAATCCCAATCTCAAATTTGGTATTACTACTGTTCCTACTTTAGGAGAACAAAAGATTTCATGGGCTACTTATTGGGCAGAGGGTGTGAGTAATAAGAGTAAAAATCAAGAAATGGCCTGGCAGCTTATTAAGTACATGTCTTCAAAAGAAGTAATGCAAAAAATGTATGCCGAGCAAGCTAAAACCAGAGCTTTTGGTGAAATTTACTCTCGTATTGATTTGGCTGATAGTTTAGCTTCAGATCCTTATGTTGCACCATTCTTGGCCGATGCACCTTACGCTAAGGGCTGGTATTTGAGCTCATATACTCATGATAATGGACTTAATGACAATTTGATTAAATATTATCAAGATGCGGTGAACGCCTTGGTTTTGGGCAAAAACCTAGAAACAACCATGGAAACTTTATCCTTGGGTTCACAGCAGGTTTTGCGTCAGTACAAAATTAAGTAAATTTCACAATTAGTGAGTTTGGTCTTACAATACCTTCATGACTAAACTAGATCTCAAAGGATCTGTCTTATTGTCCATTGCTTACTCTGGAATTTTTTCGTTCCCCTTAACATTTTGGGAAGTCTATAAAAGGTTGTTGTTTTTTTCTGACGTGAGTGCACAGGAATTGGCCAAAGCATTAAAAACACTAGTACAGTTGAAACAAATCGAATTTTACCAAGATCATTTTTTTATAGGAAAAAAAGATTTAGTTGAAGAGCGAAGACGGAAATTAAAAATTTCTGAGCAGAAAATCAAAGAAGGGGAAAGATTAGTTTCTTTGGTTAGGTATTTGCCTTGGGTGAAGGCGATGGTTGTCTCTGGATCAATTGCTGTAAATAATGCCAAGTCAAAAGACGACTTAGATTGGTTGGTTATTACTTCAGATAATTCTTTGTGGTTGGTAAGACCACTACTATTAATTTTGGCGAGTTTTTATGGCAAGCGTCGCGATCGAAACGGCGATCATCGAGATAATAGTTGGTGTTTCAATATGTTTTTGACCGAGTCTAGTTTGGCGATGCCTGTCAATAAAAAATCAATTTATACTGCCTACGAAGTTTGTCAGGCTAGATTTTTATTAGCTAAAGGCTCAGTAGAAAAAGATTTTTTGGTTGGTAATTCTTGGGTCGAGGGTTTTGTGCCCAATTTTTATCAAGCTAGATTGAATGAGGCTGGGAGCTTTGTGACCCGTGAGGTCGCAAAACAAAAAAGTCTCAATTTGCTTAGTTATATTAATGAATTAAGTTATAAAATCCAACTTTGGTATATGAAACCACATATCACCAGAGAAAAAGTTGCTTTAAATTTGGCTTTTTTTCACCCCAGAGATACAAAGAAAAATATTTATATTAGGTGGCTAAAATTAATAAACTTACCATATGTCAAATCGAGAAATTGAAAAATATCGAGGCTTTTCTGAGTGGTTTTTGAAAATGTTTGCCATCGAAGTTGTTGTTTTGGGACAAGAAAACTGGGATGGATTAGCTGAAGATGCTCATAATGAGGGTGTGATGCCTGTTTTGGCAGGTATGACTCATAAAGATTATGTTGATGGTCCCGTTTTATGGTCGGCTCTAAGTGATGAGGAAATTATGCTTAGAGTGGTAGTGATGAGGGAAGGATTTAGCGGTGGATTTAAAGAAATCAGGAACGTTGTTTCCAATAAAGTCGCGCCTTCATTGCAGCTTTCAAGAAATGGAACTGGTCTGGAAGAACTGAAATCAATCCAAGCTCAAGGTGAAAAAGACAGTGCAGTAGCATTATTTTTATCTGGAAACAGAAAATTAACTAGTCCATTGAAAGGTGGGATTACCTCAATTATGAGAGGCCAAGATCAAATGTATCCTTTTGTTAACTTGGCTGACCACTCTCCGGTGTTTTTGTCAGAATCAACAATGTGGCAAAATACCAAACAGCTGGTGAACAGAGCGGTTTTAAACCGAGTCAATTCTCATGAATTTTTATACTTGATGAAGCCTCTCTTTAGACAAGACATTGATGAATTGGCCGAAGGTAAAAAAGGCAAGGTCGGCCGTGAAGAAATCTTGCAAAAACTTGAAGTAATTCGTGCTTATGGTATTTTAAAAACCTTTATTGAAGTAGCTAAAACTGGCCTAGCAGCCTGTAACCCATTGCTTCACAATCCAGATAATTTACCTTTGTTGATAAAATCGCAGCAAGTAATTTTTTCTGATGCAAAGCGTGTGGAGTGGTTATTAGCTCATGGTTATTTTAATGAAAGTGATTTGAAAATAATGCTTGCCTTGGCTTTTGGTACCACAAATTAGGGTAAATATGGATAAAAAAACTGTTTTAGTCACCGGTGTTTTTGACTTACTCCACGAAGAGCATCTGAATTTTTTGAAAAAAGCTAAGAAATTAGGAAATAGACTAGTCATCGGTATAGAAAGTGATAAAAGAGTTAAGGAAATCAAAGGTATATCGAGACCAGTTTTGTCTGAGCAAATTCGAAAGAAAAACTTAGAAAAGCTTTTATTGGCAGATGAAGTTTTCATTTTGCCCGAACAATTTAATAAGCCAGAAGATCATCTTAATTTGATCAAAAAAGTTGGAGCTAAGATTTTGGCCGTTTCATCTCATACTGCCCATCTTGATAAAAAACAGCAGATTATGGAAAAAGTTGGAGGCAATGTCGTTGTTGTTCATGAACATAATCCTCGTGTTTCTACCTCAATTTTGCTAGAAAAAGGTCGCTAAATCTGTAAAACGTTCTAGAATTGTTGTAGGCGTTTTTGCTATCATGTGCTCATGAATAAGCTAAAAATAGAGTCAGGTTTTTTGTATGGCGAGAAACTGATTGCACTCTTTGATTTTTGTAAAGCCAATAATTGTGCTATTCCTGCAGTGAATGTTTCTTCATCTAATACGATTAATGCCGCTTTGAGTGCGGCTGCGCAGGCAAAGTCACCAATAATTATTCAATTGTCACATTCGGGGTCAGCCTTTTTTGCCGGTAAATCGCTAGACAACAGTCAGCATCAAGCAAGTGTTTTAGGCGCTGCTTCTGTCGCCATGTATGTAAAGGCTTTGGCTGCAGCTTATGGTGTAGCTGTAATTATTCATTCCGATCATTGTCCAAAGAAAAAACTTGCTTGGGTGGATGGAATGTTAGAAATCGGAGAAGAGTATTATGCAGATTACGGTGAACCACTTTTCAGTTCTCATATGCTTGATTTATCTGAAGAAACCGTAGATGACAACATTAAAATTAGTGCGAGATATTTGAGAAGGATGTCGGAGCTTGAAATGTTGTTGGAAATTGAAATTGGTCTAACTGGTGGAGAAGAGGATGGTTTGAATAATGAAAACGCTGAGTTGACTAAGCTTTATTCAAAACCTGAAGATGTTTCGCGAGCTTATGAAAGATTAAATAATATTGGCAATGTTAATATTGCTGCTTCTTTTGGTAATGTTCACGGTGTTTATCAAGCCAAATCAGTTAAGTTAAAGCCAGAAATTTTGCGCGATTGTCAGAGTTTGGTATCACAAAAAATCGAAAAAAAAGATAAAAATGGTAAACCGCTTAACCTGGTTTTTCATGGTGGTTCCGGTTCCGACCCCCTCAAAATTAAAGAATCATTAAAGTATGGCGTAGTTAAGTTTAATATTGATACCGACACTCAGTGGGCTTTTGCTAGTCCGATCAAAAAATATATGGACAAGAATGATCAGTTTTTGCATAGCCAGGTGGGAAATAAAAAAGACAAATCAGCACCTAATAAAAAATACATCGATCCCAGAGTTTGGCTATCGGAAGGTGAGAATGGGATGACAGCTAAATTGGTCGAGATGTTTGAGCTTTTAAATTGCAAAAATAAATTCGAAATACTCGACTAAATAGCGCTTAAGTGTGGTATACTCACACCCATTCTCAAAGAAAGGGATTTTATTAATATGGCCGACAAGCAAAATGTTGACACAAAAGAAGTAAAGGCTACTTCATTCCAGACTATGGATGAATTACTCGCCTCATTAGGAGACACCATCGTGGTTCCTAAAAAAGGACAAGTAGTCAAAGGAAAAATCACTGGTATTGATAAGAAATCAATGACTGTAGATATCGGAGCCAAAACTGAAGGTTTGGTGATCGAAAAAGAATTTGACGTTGCTCAAGATTACATTAAAGAACTTAAAGTTGGTGAAGAAATTGAAGCTGTGGTTTTAACCCCAGAAAACAATCGTGGCCAAATTTTGATTTCACTCAAAAAAGCTGCTGTTGATTCCAAATGGGAATACTTCGAAGATGCTATGGCTAACCAAACTATTTTGGAAGTCAAAGGTATTGAGATTAACAAGGGCGGTTTAATTGTTGAGTGCGGTACTATGAGAGGTTTTGTTCCATCTAGCCAATTCGGCAAACAATTCATGGGCAAGATTAAAAATCTCAAAGGCAAATCAATCTCTGTTTTACCAATTGAAGTAGATAAAGAAAAGAATCGTTTAATTTTCTCAGAACGACATGTTAGTGAAGCTAAAGAATTAGCTCAGCGCGATGAAGCTTTAGAAAGCGTCAAAGCAGGCACCAACTACGAAGGTGTAGTCTCTGGTGTTATGCCATTTGGTCTTTTTGTGACTGTCGAAGTTCCTGTTGATGGTAAAGAAGGCGAATTTGGCCATGTTGAAGGTTTAATTCACATCAGTGAAATCTCATGGGAAAAAGTTAACAATCCTAAGGATTACCACAAAGTTGGTGACAGAGTTCAAGTTAAAGTTTTAGGTATTGATGAAAAAACCGGCAAACTCAACTTATCTCTTAAACAAATGAGTGACGATCCATGGGAAAAAATTGAAGAAAGCTACTCAGTTGGCACTACCTTCACTGGTACTGTTTCCAGAGTTGAACCATTTGGAGTTTTCGTTAACGTCGAGGCTGGTGTTGATGGCTTAATTCATGCTAGTAAACTTACACCAGATCAAACTTTCAAGAAGGGTGATGAGGTTACCGTATCTGTCGAAAGTGTCGAACCAAAACAGAGACGTATGAGCTTGAGTGTTGTAACCACCACTGTTCCTGAAAATTACAAATAAAAGGACAAAAATATGGCAAAACAACGCATGATCGTTACCGATGACCAATTGTTGATCGATATGGAATTGCTTTTCAATGCCATTCGTGAAGCAGAAGGTAATTGGGAAAAAGTTGAACAGGACATGCAAATGTACTTAAAAACTGTTCAATCAATGACCAGTAAAGAAGAATAAGTTTTAACAAAATACTCTTAGTTTGGTTGTGTTTATTCACTTAAACCAATTCAAATTAAGAGTATTTTTTGTATCTAAACTTCAAAAAAAGACGGGTATATGATATAATACTCGAGAAGGAATTGAATATGTCATACGTTATTACATGTGGAGATGAAGGTGTTCAAATCAATGAAGGCCAACGTTTAGGTGTCGTGGGTGCTGGTTTTAGATTGGAAAATTTCTCTTTAATTGTCAAAGCTTTAAAAAAATTATTAGGTGATGATATTAGAATCGCTGCTAACGAAGAAAACGCTTGGATTAAAGAAAAGCTTGACCTTTCTACCTGGGAACAGGCTAATGCTAGCTCACAACAATACTTAGAAGCTTTGGCTGACAAAGAAGGTTTGCTTTATGCTGGTATCTTGCCTTTTGCTGATCCTCAAGATTTAAATCACGGCATTAAAGGTCATATGGTCAGACCACCTAAGATTCACATTGCCACTAAAATTGCCTTGACCTTGGCTGGTGGCGAACAAACTTTCCATCTTGGTCAAAACATTATTTCTGCCGAATGGGTTCATCTAGTTGATCCTAAAATTGCCAAACAACTTCTCGAAGATCAAATTAACTTTTACCAAAAATTAGCTGGAGACACTAAGCTTGAATTAGTTTTGGTGGAAGAAGGCGAATTAGGTGAAGAAATTGCTGCAAAAAATCGAGCCGCTCTAGAAAAGATTGGTTTTGGGGGCTAGATTCTTCAGTTATCAAATACTAAAATACGCCATAGAAAGATAACTATGGCAAAAAATTTCGTTCCTCAAAACAGTCAGTATCCTCGTTGTGTTGATGGCCGTGTGGCCGCTGCTTTTGTCGAGTGGGATGGTGTTCAGTGGCGTGTTAGTAAAAAAGGTGAAGCAGCCGCTAAAGAAGTTGGTCCTCAATTTTTGGGCGCTTCATTATTATTTGTCAAAGTTTTGGAAGAATTAGCTGGTAAATCTAGACAAGATGCGATGAGAATGGTCGAACAAGCTAGCGAGAGGCTAGGTTGGGGTTTGCAGATTCATATCGATAACCATCATGGAGAAATTGACGTCGAGTCCTTATCTGAAGCTGAGGTTGTGGAATTTGCTACATCTCACCATGTGGGTTGTGGTTTTGCTAAGTACGCGTGGGGTGAAGCAGGGGATGAGCTGATTGCTGCTGCCAAAGAAAGACATTGGCGCATCCAAGTTTTGGATGGTCACCATGAGGAAAAAGGGGCGGTGATTAACTATCGTCTAAACTATACTTTCAACACTGCTATGGGTGTTTTCGAACAACAATCTCGCTTCAATACTGATTATTCTGATGCTGAAAAAATGTTTGGCGTATTAGGTGAAATGCTGAAAGACTCTAGTTTTGCAGATAAAGCTTTGTCTTGGATGGTTGAAACATACAGGGCAGTCGTTGTTGCACTTAAGGGCGTAGAAACTCCAGACCAAATAGAAATTAATGAATAATTATTTATAGAAATATCTATGACAGATTCAGCACAAGCCGAACTAGAAAAATCACAAGAAGTTGAAAATCAACGCCTTGAAGCACAAAAACACGCTCAGAAAATGAGAGTGCCTGTTGATAATAGTAAGAGTAAGTGTGTTGACGGTGGATATCAGGAAGATCAAGAAGTTGGTGCGATGGCCATTCCAGGAGGTGACTTAGGTGTTTCTATGGCATTACTTAGAGTTGGTTATTCTCCTGCAGAAGCTTTTTCTTTGGTAAAGAACTTTGTCGTCGACCGTGGTGGAAAATATAGTTGGCACTCTGACACTCATGCCGAACCAAGTGGGCACGATGAACATGAAGATCATGACCATGAACACCATCATGATAAACCAGTAGTTGGTTGTGGTCATTGCAACGCTGCTATTTCTCAAGCTGAACAATACGGGGTTAAATCTGAAGATGTTTCTACATTACTTTCAACAATTAGAAACGAACAAGATAATATGAACTTGGTAGTTTTAGACAGAGAACATGAAGAAAAAGCTATCTTAGTGGTTACAAGTAGTGATTTTACTGTCAAACCTTGGGATCAAGAAGACAATAATCAATATTTCATTTATGATGCCAATAGACATCAACAATTTTTGAAAGAATTTGTGGCTGAGTTGGCTAAAAATGGAAAAAACCAAGTCAACGGTCAAGAAGTTACATTCGATAGTTTGTGGGCAGCTTCTCAGGAGCAAACTAATGCTACTTTAGGTTTATTGAAATCTAGTAAAGGTAAGCCAATGTTTACAGTAGACGTGAGTAGCGAAATCCCAGAGGTTAAATTGGCTGGATTTGCTCCAGTGATTGAGGCACACTAAGTCTCAGGCTTGAATTTTAAACTAATTATCCTATAATTATCGCGTCAATTGACGCACCTTAACATTTCCAACTCAATGGTTGTTGTTTTGGTGCCTAGAGTTCACATAGAGAAAGGTTTGTGTGAAATGGTATCTGCAGTGTTCGTACCAACCAACAGTCGTGCCCCTCGCTGCATCGATGGCCGTAAGGCCATTATGTTTGTCGAGTGGGATAAGGATGCTCAGAAGTGGGTTGTCGCTAAGCGCGGCGAACAAGCAGGCAAAGAGCTTGGCCCACAGTTTTTGGGCGCAGGCTTAATGTTTGTTCGCATTCTGCAAGAAGTGGCAAACATGTCTTTGGTTGCCGCTTTTGAGCGGGTCGAGCATGTCTTCAGTGTTCTGGGCTGGACACCGCAAATTCATATGGATGATCACCATGGTGAATACGATTTCCTCAAGATGAGTGACGAGGAAGTCGTGGAAACGGTAGTTGGTCGCTATATTGAAGGTTGTGGTTTCGCCAAGTACGCTTGGGGAGACGAAGCCACCGATGTCTTGCACATGGCTGTTGAGCGCAAGTGGCGCATCCAAATTTTAACCGGGGAGCATGAAGAAAAGGGTGCGAGCAAAAACCTGCGCGCCAGCACCACCTTCAAAACTCCGCTCCGTGGTGGAAAAACACAATTCAATATCGACATGGGTGATACGAGGTTGGTGCTGATGCTTATCGCATTCACCAACCCCTTCCAGACCGATTTCTACCAGAAGGCAGTCGAGTGGGTTCACAACACCTACGACGACGTGGTGATTGCCTTGGGCGGCGTAAGCAAAGCCTCAGAAATCAAGTCGATTTATTAGGTTTTTTTCACCTCTACCAACAAAAACCTTGAGGCGGACAGTCAATGTTCGCTTCAAAGTCAGTTTCTATTTCAAATTATTGAAGTAAACGCTGATCTTGAAGCGAACGAATTTAAGGAAGTCTTTTAATACTAAACTCCTCACAGCAGAAATATTTTCTGAAATGTGGGGAGTTTTTTTAGTTTAATTTAAGATTGAGCTTTGATAATAATTGGACAATGCTAAGATAGGAACATGGCCAAATCATCAACAATGTACGTCTGTCAAAAATGTGAACAAACTTTTGCTAAGTGGCAAGGGCGTTGTGATAACTGTGGGGCTTGGAATACTTTGGTTGAACAAGTAGTAGAAAAGAAGAGTAAAGGACTTGAAAGTGCTAAAAACATCAAAGCTGGCGATTTTTTAGTAAAACTACCAGATGTGGACGCACTGGAAGGCCATAAAAAACGTCTTTCTACTGGAATCGGAGAGTTTGATCGGGTGTTGGGCGGTTCGTGGGACAGCGATAATGATAAAAGTAATGGCAGTGGTATCGTTCCAGGAGCTGTAGTTTTGATTGGTGGCGAGCCGGGTATTGGTAAAAGTACTTTGCTTACTCAGTTAGTAATAAATTTATCCGCTAGTGATGAAATTGGTAAAATTCTCTATGTTTGCGGAGAAGAGAGTCCAAGCCAAATTGGCCTAAGAATAAATAGAATAATCCAAAAAGAACACAAAAAATTTGAAAATAAAAAAGACAAAATTGTTTTTGTTACTGCCACCGATGTAGATACAGTATGCCAAATTATTAAAACTGAGCGACCATCTTTATTGATTGTAGATAGTATTCAAACCCTTACTACAGAAGAATTGAGCGGTGCCGCTGGTTCAGCTGGACAAATTAGAGAGACAGCAGATAGATTGACTGATACGGTAAAACCACTTCATATCCCCACATTTTTGGTTGGACATGTCACCAAAGAAGGTGAGATTGCTGGACCCAAAATCTTGGAACACATTGTTGATGCCGTGCTGGAGTTGTCGGGTGACCGAACTGGCGATCTAAGAATTTTGCGTGCTGTCAAAAATCGCTTCGGTGCCACTGACGAAGTGGGTGTTTTCAAAATCAACGAAGTTGGCTTGCAAGAAGTTTCCAATCCCAGTCAAATCTTTCTTGAATATGCTGAACAAGGTGTTCCTGGCAGTAGTACTGTTTGTATTATGGAGGGAACCAGACCATTGCTAGTTGAGGTACAAGCCTTGGTTCTTCAATCACAGTTGGCCATGCCAAGGAGAGTGGGCAGGGGAGTAGAACTATCAAGGATTCAGGTTTTATCCGCCATTTTGGAAAAACATGCTAAATTACCTTTGGGTTTTAGTGATGTTTTTTTGTCAGTTGCAGGTGGGATCACCGTAAAAGAGCCGGCGGTTGATTTGGGACTAGCTGTAGCAATCGCTAGTTCTTTAAAAAATAAAATTTTACCCAAAAAGACAATTTTCGTTGGTGAAGTCGGTCTTTTAGGAGAAATAAGAAATGTCTCATATATAGAAAGACGGATCAAAGAAGCAAAAAGGCTGGGGTACACCAATGTCATTTCAAGAAAGACTCACGCTAGAGTAAAAGATGTGCTCAAAGAACTAGAACTTCTTTAAATAATGGTTTGGTAAAAATTCGGTTAGCTAAAAAAGCACATAAGGTAATAGCTGACCTAAAAAACTAGTAAAACCTATGCTTTTGGAGATTACTTAACTTTGCCGTACTTTTCGCGAGAGGCGCGAATGACCTTTTCTTTATTCCCATTTTTGCTTTTGGCAGGTGGTAGGGTGAGAGCAGGGAATGGCCTAGAAACGATATTGTCGATGGAAATTTTATTGATAACCTGATGTCTACTTAATGAAACCAAATCTTCGCTAGTATATTTTTCACCATATTCCTTGGCAAAAACACTGGCATCATCAGAGCCCATGACAAAACTGGCCATAGTTCCACAGTTGCCGAAGATGGCCTTTTGTACCTCCTCTGGAATTTGAGCAATATACTGGTTGGCCAAAATTAGATTGAGGCGATATTTTCTAGCTTCAGAGAGAATTTTGTTGAATGATTCAGTGGCAAAGTTTTGGAACTCGTCGACATAGAGGAAAAAATCGCGTCTTTCTTCTTCTGAAATATAGACTCTACCCATAGCCGCCAGCTGAATTTTAGTAATTAACATGGCGCCTAAGAGAGTGGCGTTATCTTCTCCAAGTTTTCCTTGAGAGAGATTAACCAATAAAATTTTACCCTCATTCATAATTTGCTCGATGGAAAACGAGCTTTTTTGTGTATTAACCACATTGCGAATGATAGGAGAGGTCACAAATTGACCAATTTTATTCAAAATAGGAGCAATAGCTTCGGTCATTTGTTTGGGCTGCATTTTGGCAAATTCACCAGTCCAAAAACTTTTCAAAATTGGATCATCAAGATTTTCGACGATGTTATCTCTAAATTTTTCATTGGTCAAAAGGTCGATGATGTCTGACATTTTTGCGCTCTTACTTTGAAGCAAAGTGAGTAGAGCATTACGCAAAATATACTCAAGTCTTGGTCCCCAAGAATAAGCATAGAGTTTATGGAAAATTGAGATAATACCAGAGGCGATTAACTCACGGTGTTGCACATTTTCACCTTCAAAAAGATTGAGTTTAATGGTTCTCTCTGTATCGCCAGGGTCAAAATAAACAACGTCATTAATTCTTTTGGATGGAATGTAGTCGAGAAGTGTCTCAACTAGGTCTCCATGTGGATCGATCACACAAAGTCCCTCGCCGTTTTTTAAGTCATTGATAGCCATATTGGCCAGCATGGTTGATTTTCCGGTACCGGTTTTTCCAATCACATACATATGGCGACGACGGTCAGCGCGCTTAAGGCCATAGACGACTTCTTGATTTTTATAAATGACTTTGGCGTAAGGATTAATTTCTTTTTTAAGAGCTGAATCCATGTCTCGAATGACAATAGGTAGGTTTTCTGGTGGTTCTCCCAATAAATTTTTTCCCCAAGCAATATTGGGAATAGTGGAGAGGTTGGCATTGGGTAAGTGGAAAATTGTAGCCAGCTCGTCAAGACTTAAGTTGAAATTGTTGGTCAGGCCAAAGCTGCGATTTTTGATGTCTCTAATGAATAAATTCTTGAACAAAAAGCTCTTCCATAGGTAGAAGCTATTACTTTCTGATTGAGTAATAGCTTGGAAAGAATTGGTTAAATTTTCTAGTAAAATGTCGGCTCGGTCTTGATTGTTAGAAGCCACCATCAAACGAATGGCGGTCTTTAAAGCAGTTGTTTTGAGTTTTTTTTGAATTAAGTCTTTTTGGGGATGAGTTTCTTTGGTAGTAGAGGAGCCAGTCAGTTCGTCGGCAATATTGAGGTTTTTTTTATCGACTTGAGTGTAACCTTTGCTGCGCCAGCCGAGGTTATTTTTGGAAATGACTAATTGAATACCGACTTTGTCAAAAGGACCGGCTTTGGCTAAGACAGATAAGACCGTTGCCAAAGGATCAATATTAGTAAAGTCCTTGTAATCTTTGAGGGGTAAATAATCAGGGCCAGTGAGTTTGAGATGGCCAAGACTCAAATAAGTACTTTTGTCACTTAAATATTGGAGTTGATCTTGATGCTTATGAATATTAACAAAGTGATCCAAAGGGTCAAAATCAAGTTGATTGATCATTATTTCCGGATAACTAGCTTGAAGAAGACTTCTCAAGTATTCTGCTAATCTCTCTGGAACGTAGCACAAAAAATAAATTGTTTGACTTAATGACAAAATCTCAAAACTTAAGTGTTCATCTTGATTGAGTAATTTGTAGTAAAGATTATGGCGAAGCTTGGGTAGGGTAGCAAAGAGTTGAGCCGCTGTCTCTGGGGTGTGTTCAGCGTCTCGACCGGTTCTCAGCTCAAGAATAACGTGTCTAGAAGACATAGTAATAGTATATAGAAGTCAAGGCAAATAGGCTAGTTATTCACTCAATAGTTTTTCCATATTTACTAACACTTCAAAATCAGTGTTGATAACTTTTTATTCAAATCTGGTTTTTGTTAACAAATAAAATTATGAGATACCTAAAAAATAGAGGAGAATAAATTATAGGTTGACCAAAGTAATAAAAGTAGTTATACTCGACTAAGAACGTTAAAAAAGATAAAAAAAGAGCCAAGGTAAACCTTGACTCTTCACAAACAAAAAAAGCATTAATACCGCTGGACAGGCCACGAGTAACAATGCTTTTCTTGAAACTTACAGCATGAATTAATCATGCTCCATGTGAATATAGTAGGGTGTTTTTGTACTCAGGGCAACTAGATCTTATTATTATCTTTTATATACAAATAGCAGAGTTGGCAGTCTCTAAGCGGAGGTTCGACAGTTGGGCAGGCAGCCGAGCCTCCACTTAGGGATTTTTGACAAAGTTATCAAAGAGTGCGATAATTGCTCGTACTTCAGACAAATAGTTCTTCCGTCGTGAATTTATTTTTCAAAAATTAGTAAATAATTAGTTATGTGCCCATTAGTAGGGCGTTTTCATAAAATAAAACCTTATGTCAGATGATTTAAATCAAATCATTGGTCAACCTCCTGTAGATGATGTTGATCAAGAAATAGCAGAGACCCAAGCAGATCAAGCTGATCAAATTGAAATCCAAGCTTTAAAAGAAGAAAAAAAAGAAGATAAGTCAGTTTCAAAAGAAACTACCTCCAAAGAAAACACTCCCGTTTCTAAACCGAAAATTGTTCCAGTTGCGCCACTCAAACCATCTTTAATGAGACCAAAGAAAAAAGAGATGGAAGATGATGGCCCAGCCGAAACCGTTCGTGGTGTTTTAGACCTCTCTAGAGATGGTCATGGTGTGTTGCGTCCAGAATTTTCTGAATCAGAGCGTGATATCTATATTTCTAACTCTCAAATCCGTCGTTTCAAATTACAGGGTGGAGACATGGTTGAAGGTCCAGGTCGTGCTCCTAAGGAAAATGAGCGCTATTGGGGTTTACTCAAGGTTGAAAGAGTGAACGACCGCGATGTCGAAGACCATATCAAAAACTTTGACAAAGTTAAATTTCACCGCTTAACACCAGTTTATCCAGATCAACAAATCAAATTAGAGATCGGTGAAGAGCCATTGTCTCTTAGAATCATTGATTTGGTTGCTCCAATTGGTAAAGGTCAGAGAAGTTTGATCGTTTCGCCACCTAAGGCTGGTAAAACCACCTTGCTCAAAGATATCGCTACTGGTATCGCTAGAAATCATCCAGAGATTCATTTAATGGCTGTTTTGGTGGGTGAGAGACCTGAGGAAGTCACTGACATCAGAAGGCATATTAGTCACATTACAGGTGGCAAGGGTGAAACCGCTGCTAGTAACTTTGACGAACCAGCCAAAGACCAATGCCGTGTGGCTGAATTAGCTTTGGAAAAAGCCAAAAGAATGGTAGAAACCGGCAAAGATGTAGTGATCTTGCTTGACTCTATTACTAGATTGGCTCGGGCTTATAACTTATCTATTCCTACTTCTGGTCGTACTTTGTCTGGCGGTTTTGACCCAGCAGCTTTGTTCCCACCAAAGAAATTCTTTGGTGCCGCTCGTAACTTTGAAGTTCAAGGTAGTTTGACTATCATTGCCACAGCTTTGGTCGAGACTGGTTCTAGAATGGATGACTTGGTTTTCGAAGAGTTCAAGGGTACTGGTAACCAAGAAGTTAGTTTGGACAGAAGATTGGCTGAGAGAAGAATTTACCCAGCTATTAATGTTCAAAAATCAGGCACTAGAAGAGATGATTTATTATTCGATCCAGTTACTTATCAATCAGTTATTACTCTGCAAAGAATGATGGACATGGTTGATGGGGATGACAGAACCATGACTTTAATCACTCAAATGAAGAGAAGTAAGACTAATAAAGACTTCTTGGCTTCTTTGAAATCTGGTTAAGTCGCAGTTAGGTCGTAGCTGATATAATTTCTTTAATGGCTCAGATTACGATTCGTTTTCGTCTACCTAAATTTTTTTTGGAGATCCCAATTTTTCTAAGCTTCATTAGAAGATATGTTAGATTAAGGGGTTATCGTTTCTTTTCTCGTTTTGAAGTAGGGAAGGACTTTTTGGTTGACATTCTTTATCAAAAACGTGGTCGTTATGCCAGACCTTTTCTTCATTTTGGCACGATTAGTTTGCTTTTCTTTGTCATTACCTTTGGTCCAATTATTTTTGCTCAAAGTGATAACTTAGATCAAGAAGCGGGTGGGGGAGTTTTGGCTTTAGGTACTGATTTTACGACTGACTTTTATACTCTTCAGGCAGAAGAAGTGCGTCAATATCGTGGTGGTGAAACTACTACCCACATTGTCCAAGATGGTGAAACTATTGCTTCAATCGCAGCTCGTTATGGATTGGAATCAAGTACAATCCTTTGGGAAAACAATCTAACCGCCTCTAGTAAGATTAAACCTGGTCAAGAGTTAGTGATTTTGCCAGTTGATGGTGTGCGACATAAAGTTAAAAAGGGTGAAACTATTTACACCATTGGTAAAAAGTATGGACTTGAGGATACTCAAGCTCAGGTAATTGTCGACTATCCGTTTAATGAATTTTTGAATGACGAGACTTTCGAGTTGGCTACCGGCCAATTTTTGATGGTTCCTGGTGGTGTGATGCCTAACGCTCCAGTCACCACAAGACCGGTGGCAGTAGTGATTACGCCTGATGCTGGTGCGGTTTCTGGTACTGGTAGTTTTGTCTGGCCGGCTGCGGGTCGTATTACTCAGGGTTATAGTTTCTACCACAAAGCCTTTGACATTGCTAACAAGAGTGGAGGACCGATTTTGGCCGCAGATTCTGGTACGGTTGTGATCGCAGGATGGGTTGATAATTCGGGCTATGGTAACAGAGTGATGATTGACCATGGCAACGGATATGTTACTCTATACGGTCACATGAGCGTTGTTCAGGTTAGACCAGGTCAAAGAGTTAACCGCGGCGATGTTTTGGGACAAATGGGAAGTACTGGTCGTTCAACTGGTACCCATTTACACTTCGAAATTAGATCTGGAGGCGGACTTTTGAATCCAGGTAATTTCTTGAAATAATATGATTGATTTAGTTAAATTGCTTTTAATAGCCGGAGATGGTGGCAATGGCCGCGTTTCTTTTTATCGTGCCAAATTTATTACCAAGGGTGGTCCTGATGGTGGTTACGGTGGTAATGGTGGCGATATTATTTTTGTTGGTGATAAACATACTTCTACTTTGAAACACTTGGCTGGTGTGACCGAAATTGTGGCTAATAAGGGTGGTCACGGAGGTAAAAAGAAGATGCACGGTGCTGATGCCGAGCCGATATTTGTTAAAGTGCCGGTTGGTACAACTTTGTGGTCTATCGCTGAAAACGACTTAGCCAAGCGAAGAAGAACTGGAATTAGCTTGAGTCGACCTTTTTCCAAAAATGAAGTCCGTTTTGAGACTTATGAAGTAGAAAGAGAAACGATTTCTCCTTCTGAGCGCGATGTGGCTGGACTTGATCATGTTTATGATGAAAATGCTTTGGATCAAGATTTTAAGATTAAAAACCTCAATATTAACGATGTTGCAAAAGAAAAATTAGTCGAAATAACTGAAGACGGTCAAGAAGTAGTGGTTTGTCAGGGTGGTTTTGGTGGACGAGGTAATATCGCTTTCAAAAATTCTCGCAATACTACACCAATGGAAGCAGAATATGGAACACAGGGTGAGAGAAGAGTGGTTTTAGTGGAACTAAAATTATTAGCTAACGTTGGTTTGGTTGGTTTTCCTAATGCAGGTAAGAGTACCTTAATTAGCAAAATAACCAAAGCAAATCCTAAGATAGCTAATTATCCATTCACCACTCTGGAGCCTCATCTGGGCATTTTAGAAACTGCCGGTGGTCGTGAACTCATTATAGCGGATATTCCGGGATTAGTAGAAGGGGCAAGTGAAGGTAAAGGTCTAGGTTTTTCTTTCCTTCGTCATGTGGAGGCTTGTCAGGTTTTACTTTTTGTCTTGGCACTTGAAGAAAGTGTAATCTTTGATGAAAGTGTTTCTTTATCACAAAAGGCAGAACAACTTTGGTCAGAATACCAAACTCTCAAAAATGAACTTGGTCAATACGGAGAAGCCATGCTTACTAAACCTCACTTCATTGGTTTGAACAAAGTTGACTTGTATAGCCAAGAATTAAGAGACGAAATCGAAAAGTTGTTTGCCCAAAAGAGTGAAAAATTCGAATTCTTTAGTGGTTTTACTGGTGAAAACCTCGACAAGATCGGAACAATTTTGGTCCGATTGGTTGACGAGTATATTTAACTTTCTAACTTAATCACGCTTTTTTAATCAACACTTTGTTAGTTGGTGTTTATTCAGTTGGCACTACTTTGGCAGATGGGGTAGCATCAGTAGATTTTTTGGTATTTTCCACTGGTGGTGCTTCGACTTCTGGAGTGACGCTCTCTACTGGATTAACATCAGGTAGGGTGTTAGTTGCTTCTGGTGACTTTTTATCAATTGCTTCTTTGGCAATTTTTTCCAGTTCTTGTAGCTCGTCAGCAGCCTTCAAGTAATCCTCTGAGTCAGGTTGAAGTAAGATGAGAGTTTTTTGGTAAGCCAATTTGGCCTCATCAAATCTTCTGAGCATTTTTAAGGTATTAGCACCATTGTAGTAGGCATTGGCGTAGTTTGGTTTTAAAACCGCTGCTTGTTCAAAGAATTTAAGAGCATCTTCATACTGTTTGGCGTTAAATAAGACACCTCCTAAAACCAATCTTAGCTCTGGATTATTTGGTGCTAATTTGATGGCTTCAGCGTAAGCACTGGCAGACCATTCTTCAGAGTTTTCAGCTACACCAATCAAGGTTTGGTAAACTTGGGCAGCTAATTGCCAGTTGGCGACATCTTTACCATCTAGAAGGATTGAAGCTTTGCTTTCTCTAATAGATTGTTGAATTAATTGAGCAAATTGTTTTTTGTCATCTTCGCTCAAATCAGCCTTTTGAGAAATAGCAGCAGCAATAAAGATATTGGTTACTGCATATTTTCTTCTATTTCCATCGAGATATGGATTGAGTTTGATAGCTCTTTGTTGCAATGAGTAGGCTAAGACAAAATCATTGTTAGTAGCTGCCTTAGATGAAAGGTACATTAAGTGGCTAGAGTAGGTGGCAACACCCAATAAAGCGACTAATGATAACGAGCCAACAGCTAGCAGTCCAAGAAGTGCTCTGATAATAATTGTACTTTTACTGGCTAAAAATTTGTTTTTTGCCAAAACACCTTTAAGATTGAGGCTGTAAACTGCAAACTTTTCTTTTTCTCCAGCAACCCAGAAAACCATCAAGACAGCTTGAATAGTTAAGAGAACGATATTCAAAGGCATAAACAATTGAATAGCTAGGGTGGCCAACATCATCATGTGAACTGGTTTGGTTTGGCTGGTGACTGATTTGGTTTGCTTGAGTGTATTAACAACCAGTAGAGCCCAAGCAATTAGGCCAAAAATACCTAAGCTGACGACGATTGAAAGTGGTACGTTGGCACCTTGAGAAAATTGAACATTCCAGTATTCACTATTATTAATCCAGGCTGGCTTATTTAGGTTATAAGCTTGTAAGTAGTTGTCTGGACCAACTCCAAGAAGAGCTGTCTTGAGACTTCTTAATGAATTTATAGCTACAGACCATGAAGCAGTTGGACTCAAAATAACTGGAGTAGTGGCTTTGCCAGGTAATAATAACCAACCATAGTAAACGATAGAAATCGCACTGACTGCTAAAACAACGCTTTCCCAAAGTTTAGCTTTCTTGGCTTGAACGACTTTGGTAGAAAAACCAACAGCAGCAACAAGAGCAATTTGTAGTGAAACTAAGGTTGATCCAGATAAACTAAACAAGGCGTTGTTTGGTAAGTTAAGTCCAAGTAATTTGTTTAATAAGAGCGATGGTCCAACGCCAAATTGTTGTAGTAATGATGTAACTAGGAGTGCTGCGCTGGAGAAACCAAGTACATTCAAGATTTTGGCGGTGCTATTGGTTTGGTGTTTGACCAATAAACTACCGTTTAAAACTATTATTGCTAAGGCCAGCATGACACCACCAATATTAAGTAAGCTTTCGACTGGATATTGATTGTTGGCGAATAGGGAAATCAAGGTGATTCCACCAAGCAAAGCCATTGGCAGAGTAAATGGAGTTTTCAGAAAACTTAAAGCACCCTTTTTGAAACTATGAACAAAGTACCAAGTCATCATTATCAATCCGGCCAAAATGACGGCAATGTATTTTGAGGCAACAATCGACTGATCTAGGATTGGAGCACTACCTAAATTTGTCCAAAGAACCAAGATCAGAGCAATTGGGATGACCGAAACACCCATCGGTAGGTTTGAAAGTTTGGACATTAAATTTTTCATAGTGATTTTATTAGACCAAATCTGGAGGGTAAATGTAAAGTAGTCAATCTACAGCAACTTTGCTATCATAAAAATATGTTTGAAATACGCCGAAAAAATGGTTTTACAATGATCGAACTTTTGGCGGTGGTGGCAATTGTGGCGGTTTTAGTTTTGGCTTTTATGTTCTTAATGCGGGGACAACAGGCTAAAGCTCACGATTCCAGAAGGAAAACTGACCTTGAAAATATTCGCATCGCTTTTGAAGATTACTTTAATGACAATGAGTGTTACCCGCCTGACACGATTCTAGATGTTTGTGGTTCTGATGATTTAGATCCATATTTGAAAAAAGTTCCCTGTGATCCACTTTCCAAAGAACCATATGCTTATGAACCAGTTGCTAACTGCGGTGGGTATAGGGTTTATGCAGTTTTAGATTATAAGGAAGATCCACAAATTGCCAGAATGGAGTGTGATGGAGTAGAGGGTTGTGGGGCAGCCTCTGGCCCTCAGTACAATTATGGTATTTCGGTCGGTGTTCCTTTGTATGGCGGTGGAGTAGTAATTGCCTCACCTTCGCCAACTCCAATTCCCGAATTTGTTTATGCTTGTGATAGTACGGGTGTTTGTAATAAATTTGATGGTGGCAATCCGGTTTTAAATACTTGTCCAATTACTTTTGAAGAAACTGACTGTCAAAATTCATGCGCTAGCTTAGCTAACCGTTGTTCTGGATTCTAAGTTTAATAATTATGAAAACAAAAAACTCAGTTATAAATGTCGCCAGATCAGGTTTTACCTTGGTTGAGATTTTGATTGTCATTGTGATTGTGGGAATTCTGGCTACCATAGGCTTTGGTAGTTTTCAGTCATCTCAGTTGAAAAGCCGTGATGCTTCAAGAAAAAGTGATTTGAGGCAAATTGCTAGTGCTTTGGAAACTTATTATAATGATCACGGCCAATATCCAACTGACAGCGGTGGCTCTATTAATGGTTGTAATGGTGGTTCTCCTTGTACTTGGGGAGAGCCTTTTATCGACGATAAAGGGACTGTTTATATGATCAAATTGCCATTTGATCCACAAGAGAGTCGCAACTATTACTATTCTAGTGATGGTACTTCTTTCCAGATTTATGCTGGTTTGGAGAATGATTTAGACAAAGATATTCCTTTGTCTGGCGGCGTTCCCTCTGAATATGATGGCTTGCTTTGTGGAGCAGAAAAAGTTTGTAATTATGGTATTGCTAGTCCAAATACTACTCCGGAAGAGGGTAGAACTTTGGTGGCAATGTAGAATTATTTAGGCAAAATATGCAAAAACAACAAGGCTTTTCTTTAATTGAGTTGCTGGTGGTGATTTCCATCATTGGTGCTTTGGCTGCGTTGTTGGTTACTAATCTAGTTGGTGTCCGTGGTCGTGCCGCTGATGCTTCTTTGAAAAACGATTTAAATCAGCTTAAGACGTCACTTCGTCTTTATTACAACGACTACCAACAATATCCAGATTCATCTGGTGGTAGTATGCTTGGTTGTGGTTCTTCTGGAACTACAGCCTGTACTCCAGGCGAAGAATTTTCCGCCGGCTCTGGACCAACAGTTTATATGCAAAAGTTGCCAAAATCTTTCACTTACAATGTGAGCGGTGATAATGAAAACTTTGTTTTGGCAGTTTCCTTGAGTAATCTTTCTGATGCTGATATTGCAGCTAGTGCTTCTCGCTGCGGTCAAACAGCTACTGCTAGCTCCTCAGCCTATTATGTTTGTAATAATTAAGTAGATTGCTTAATGTTTTGATCTACTTCTACACAACCTAATAAACCCTCCTTTTTTCGTAATTGGTGACTCAACTAATACCTTCATTTTTTCGAATGATTCGTGACTCATTCCTTCATCAATATCATTCTCAAAAACGCAGATATTAGTTGATCGTGTAATTTATTTGAGGCTTATTTGGCTGTCGAAGGCAGTCAAAGCTTATTAAGTAATCTTGCTTGGTAATTAATGTCTCTATTGAGACTAACCTGTGACGAAGGATTGAGTCTGAGTTAGTCGAAAGAGAGCATTAATTAACAATCCACCAGTTGAACTTAAGATCATTGTTGACTGGATAGTCGAATCCAACTTTGAAGCTGCTTTCAACCTCTGGAGTTTCTGGGTTATCTGTGGCAATTTCTTTGACGTAGAGAACTTGATTGTTGGTTGAGCCGAGTGGAGTAAGGTAAATTAACGATTTACCCGTCACAATCTTGGATTTGATGACAATTTCATTACTATTGGCTTTGATAGTGGCAGTACCAGACGTCTTTTCTGACTCAATTGTGCCAGAATCGCTAGCCACTTGAAGTTCTTCGCTACCAATTCCTAAGCCAGAGGCAAATTCAGCTTTACCTTGAGCCGAGATAGTGGCTACTGGAACACCTAATTCATTGACGATTTCGAATCTAGATTCCTGAACAGTTTCTCCAAGAACATCTCCAGATTTAGTAGCCAACTGAACTTGGAATGGATTGTTGTAGTCATTTAACTTCATTAAGTTAGCCAGCAAAGTGCCGCCAACTTTAACATCGCCTGAAACCTCAAGGTTACCAGTTAGTTGAGCTAAGCCAGTGTCGTCTAAAGTAAAGAGGTTGCCCATCAAAGAGAGGACACCTTTGCCTGATGGCTGTAGAGCTAAGACTGGTTTTTCAACGCCAGTTGGAGCAAAGTCAATGCTACCAGCAGTGACAAACATGGAATCGGATAAGACTAAGCTTTGGCCAATGCCGAGTTTTTCTGCTACGAAAGCTGAGCCATTAACATCCAAGTATTGATCGACATAAATAGCATCGGCATCAATGACTAAGGCATCTTCATCTAATGTTAGATCAGATAAGGCTAAGCGTGATGGGCTAGAGGTATCAATATCGGCCAAGAAAGCAGATCTTGAGGCGAAGTAACTTTCAACACTTTCGACGGTGTTTTGGTTGGCTGAGCCACTTAATTTAGCTAACAAAGATGGTTCTTCAATAGCGGCGGCCACTTTTTCGCTAAATCTATCAATGTTTTCTGCAAAGAGAGTTCCAGATACGGTAGCATTGACGATCTCAGCTGTCTCGGCTTTGATCTGTTCAACCTGAGCAATTCGAGCTTCAAGCTCTTGAATACGAGCACTGCTTGCATCTAAGTCTCCAGAGATGGAGGCATCTTTGGTGTAAATTACTTCTGCGGTGACAGTGCTGGTTTTGTTTTCTTTAGAAATAATTGTACCCAAGGTAATGATGTTGCCATCTTTGTCGATTGAGGTAACACTTGATCCGGCTGAATTTTCGATGACTAGGGCTGGCTTAGCTGAGCTAGAAGCATCTTTGTTTTCGCCAAGTCGAACATGAATAGAACCATCATCGGCGATTGGGCTGATCATGTTGGTTTGTAAGTTGTTGGTTCTAACGATGTTGGAGAAGAGATCTAGGAATTGGCCAGAAACGGCGGTGAATTTGCCGTAAACTTCAACACTACCGGCGATTAATTTGCCATAAATGGTGGCACCTGCAGCATTGAGTGATCCGTAGGCATTAATGGTGGTAGCGCCAACAGTGTTTTTTACAGTTTCACCGTAGGTAACAAATTTGTTTTTAGCCTCAAACAAGTCAGATTGGTATTTGGTAATCGAGTCAAAGTTGCTGTTTGTGGTTGTACCCTCTAAAACTTCGCCAGAAATTGTGGCTTCGGTTTTGGTCCAGCCTAGGAAAGCATCCAATCTTTCATCTGCAAGTTTCTTGAGTCTTGAAGTTAATGATTCTTTGACCAAAGTTGCAGAAGCAGTGGCGGTATTTGGGTTGAGTTGAGCAGAATTACTAGCAATTTCACCACTATTTGTCGCTTCATTGATTTGACCACTGATGGTTGATTCTGGGCTGTTGGCAATTTCACTGCTGCCTGAAGCGTTAACCACGTTGATTGCTTGCTGGGTTTCTTCGCCAAAGATTTCTTCGAGTGAGGCATTATCTACACCACCAATATCTTTACCATCCAAGTAGGTGCCGAGGTTGACAAACATCATCACCCAATCTTTGCCAGATCCTGGGGTCCAAGCTTCTACAGCCTTACCAATGGTATAGCCAGTCTTTTGAGCTTTCATTGCTCGGCCGGGAACGTTGGAAGAAGTGATGAAGTCACCTGGCAAGATGGCGGCAGAGTCTGAGGCAATTTTGACTGGCACACGTCCTGCTAGCGCAACACGCTTGGTGTTTTCAGCTTTTTCACCAATTTGTAGTCCAGGAGCAGTGGAGATCACACCAATTACAGCAGGATCATAGGCTTTGGCAGTGCGGACAATGTATCCAGATTGAGTAGAGGTGGTGTCAGCGCTAACCACTTCGGCTGCTGAAATAGTTTTGTCGGTGGTGGGGTACCACTCGGCAAGGTCGGCACCGCCGCCAGATTCCCAACGCATAGCCATGGATTTTAAGATGGCGTTGCCATTGATTCTAGCTTTCCAGCGCATGGTGGTACCTTCTGGTTGTGAGGTAAGATCGGCAAATCCTGAAAAGATCTTCAAATCACCTGATTCGGTAGCCTGTTGGGTCATGGTAACTGGTGTCCAAGTCACGCCGTTGTCGCGAGATGCCCAATAATCAATAGATCCGGTACCTAGATCTGCCCAAGAAATTAAGTTGGCGCGTCTTGGTAAAACATTTGCTTCAAAATCTTCGGAAACGACATTGGATTCACCAGAGTAGGCGATAGACACCTGACTGATGGATGGGAATGATGAAGTGTCGGTTGAGGTTAAGATAGCACGATATTGGACGTAATTATTAGCAGTAGTGTTTGGTTGATAGCCACTGTTGGTAATATAACGATTGGCCGTGAAGTCATCGATATAAATATCATTGATATATGGAGCTAAGTTGGTGACTCTTAATTTGGTGACTGCATTTTTATTGGCGGCAGGAATATCAGAGATATCGAAGAAGACTTTTTGCCACTGGAATGGAGTCTCAACGACAAAGTCCATTTGCTGCTCATCGCTTTCAAGTTCACCAAAGCCAATTCTCATTGGAATTTCGGTGGCAGAGGCGGAGGTGCGAATCCAGAAAGATAGATAATCGTAATTGGTTAGGTCTGTGGAAGGAATAATAGCTTCAACAAAGTTGCCATCACTTTCAGTTGAGGAGGCGACCACTCTGGTAACGTTGGTGGCTGTAGGTTCATCTTCATCTTCATAACCATCGACGTTGCGGGTAACATCGCCTTCTTGTGAGTAGAAAACAGCAGATGGGGTGACATAGTTTACTTTAACTGAGTAAACGGCGGGAGCAGCCAAAGTGCTGGTGGTATCAGTAGTAGAGAAGATTAGGCGATATTGGACATAGTTACCAGCACTTGAAGTAATGTCAGATCCAGTTGGTTCAGTCAGAACTTCTGCGCCTGTAATATTGTCTAGATAGAAATTAACTGATCCAGTGGTATCGTCTAGGTAGGTAATCCTCAAGTAGCGAATTGAGTCGCGAGCGGCTGCGGTCATGTCTGAAAGATCCCAGTAAACTTTTTGCCAGGTATCAGCTGCGTCAATAATAACGGTCTCTTCTTGCTCGGTAGCAGCGGCCTCACCCATACCCAATTTAAAGGTTGTATTGTCTCTGTCAGCTCTAATCCAAAAACTTACATAATTGTAGTTAGAAAGATTAACCTCATTGCCAGCACCAAGATCTCTAGCAGCATAACCATTGACGGTAGAGGAGGTGAACTTGGTAGCATTGCCGGCCGTAGCTTCATCTTCATCTTCATAGAAGTTGTTATTTCTGGTGACATCTCCATCGGCCACTGTGACATTAGTACCAGTCCAATTGGTATGAGTGTTCATGTTTTCAATAGAAACGGTGTTGACGCCACCCGTAACTGGTCGCCAGGCTTCCCATGTGCCAGTGGTTGAGTCGGCAGTATTACCACTGCGAGTTTGCACTTGGACATCAGAATAGGAAGTATTGATGTTTTCAAACCACTCAATATCTTTGAAGTCTGCAGCTGAGTTGGTGCTTAGTTCGTCAGAAGTATAAATTCCATAACGATGAAGTGGGCGATTGGTAATGCCAGCAGTGTAAGTTGGGGTAGTGGCTGTACCCGTCGTTAACTCGTTGGTATCAACGCGGACGCGACCAGATCCACCATTACCACCATGAGAATATGTTCCATTATCTGTCCATGGTGCACCATATGAGCCACTGTTGGTTTGACCACCAGTACCACCACTCGCAGTTACATCACCAGATAAATCTGTATAGTTGGCTTGAATATAGATGGCACCGCCGGCACCACCACCGCCACCACCAGCTGGGATAGTGTCACCAGTGCCTCCGGCACCACCACCATTGCCATTGGCAAGAATTTTGCCATGAGTGCTGACAGGGTGAGTATCAACTTCAACCGCGTTTGCGCTAATGAAGACAATGCCACCTCCATTGCCACCAGCTCCACCTAAGACTGTCCAAGCGCCGTTGTAACCCACGCCACCACCACCTCCACCAGATCCAAGATTGATTTTGTTTAAGTTTGCATCTCCGTATGCAGAAGGATTATTCGCATTGTTGGCACAACTTGTTCCAGATCTTTGACCAACTGCACCAGCTGTTCCATAAGCACCACCTCCACCACCTTGACAGTAGCCACCACCACCTCCACCACCACCTTCGGTGGCAGGAGTAGCAGTGCGAGTATCATTTAGTTGGGCGGTAGATTCGGCTCTAAAAGCTGGTTGAGCAGCGACGTTGTAGCCAGCACCTCCGCGATAGCCAAGATAGTTAACATTAATTTGACCATTAAGCTGGACATCGACAGTGCCGGTGGCTCTGAAAGCAACGATTCCAGTGAAATATCCTGATGATCCAGATGGAGTAGTGGTGAGACCATCCCAGCCGCTAGCAGTTAGCGTACCACCAGACTGAATAGTAACATTGGTATATTGAGGAATACGCTGAATAATGACTTTTTGGTTGGCTGGAGTAGTGCCGTCATAAGAATTAACAACAGCAGATTTGAATGTCAGTGCGCTGCCCACAACCGAAGCAACCTCTAAGAATTCATAGTTACCAACATCGGCATAATCACCAGCAGCACCTTGCATGTTGATAAGCAAGACTTCATCTCCAGCCACAATACCATTGGGAGTATTGGTAGTTGTAAGTGTTGAGCCAGTAATTGTGGAGGCATCAACTTTGTAGGCAATACCATCAGCATAGGTCACTCTTCCAGTGGCGATTGTTTCGACGTTGATATTTTTAGAGCCAGATAGAGTAATAGCGCCATCGCTGCCATCACCGTCATCAATATAACGGTCAAGCTTTAGACTTGGAGTAGTGTCGGAAGAAACTCTAAATTTGTCGACTGAAGTAGCATCAAATTCAGCACGAGTATCATCAATTTTAGAGAGTGGAGTATAGCCAACCCAGTCACCATGGGTATTGGAGGTCTGTAAAACAGCTTCATTAGAAGCATACAGAGGTCGCCACTCTTGCCAAGTGCCATCAGTGGAGTCAGGTGTAGAGCCTGATCTGGTCATGAACTGAACCATGCCACCAGTACCGAGGTTGGCCAGCCAAGTCAAGGAATCATATGCACTGGCTCCGGCGGTATTGATTTCATTTGAGGTAAAGACTGAGTATGGGTAGTAATAGCCAGAGTTGCTGCCAGCGACATAAGTTGGAGAAGTGGTGCCAGTGATTGAATTGGCATCAATTTTGATACGACCAACAGAACCATTTCCACCACTTGCTAAGCCACCATTTAAATCAGTCCAGCCTGCGCCATAAGTACCAACGTTAGTTACACCGCCAGCGCCGGCTGCAGCAGTCGTATTTACAGGAATACTAACAACGTCAGCCTTTAAGTAAATTGTACCACCAGCTCCACCTCCACCACCGCCAGCGGGAATAGTATCACCAGTTCCACCTGCACCTCCACCACCACCATTTGAGGAAAGTGTACCATCGAGAGAGACCCCATCTTCAACGCTGATGGTGTTAGCCGAGATATAGACGATGCCACCACCATCGCCACCAGTTCCACCAAGGATTCCCCAAGCTCCATTGTAGCCAACACCACCTCCACCTCCACCTGAGCCCATATGTAATTTACCCAAATTAGCATCACCATAAGCTGTAGTGTTGTTGGCACCGTTGCCACAATTTGCACCAGATCTTTGACCAACTGCACCAGTCGATCCATAGGCACCACCGCCACCGCCTTGACATCCAGCAGCTCCACCTCCACCACCACCTTGAACCGTTGGCGTGGGTGTTCTAGTGTCATTGAGCAATGAAGTTGATTCACCTCTGAAAGCTGGTTCGCCGGCGACGTTATAGCCAGCACCTCCACGATAACCCTTGTCATTCATATTAATGTAGCCACCACCTTGAACATTAACTGTGCCTGAAGCCCTAAAAACAAGTAATCCACCAGATGTGCCATTCCAGTCATTGGCTGTTAGTGTTCCACCATAAGAAATAGTGACGTTATTGTAATGAGGCACTCTTTGGACAATGATTTTTTGGCCAGTTAGGTTGGCGTTGCCTCCTACGCCATAAGTACCAGTAATGTTGGTAGTAAATTTAATTCTGGTGGAGTTTACACTTTCAACAGTTAAGAATTCATAAGTACCAACATTGCTATAGTTGGTGGCATCTCCCTGAAGATTGATCAGCATCACTTCATCACCATTTTTAATTCCATTGGGAACAGCTGATGTGGTAGCAACATTGGTATTCAAAGAAGAAATAGAGTAGGAAGCACCGTCGGCATATGCTCTGCCGCTAGCGATTGCGTCGGTGTTAATGTTTTTGCTTGTAGAAACAGTGATTGAACCATCTTCACCCAAGCCAACAAATGGGCGATTCTTGGAAGTTTGAATGGTATTACCAACTGTTGATTCAGATTGGAACTTAGTGCTACCGGTGTCAAAGGCACTTTGGGTATTATCGGTATGACCCAATTGATCGGTATAGTTGATAGTAACACTGGTAACAGTTGGGGTAACTGTATTGGTAGTGGTGCTTAGGATAACTCTATATTGAATGTAATTGGCAGCAGTAGAAGAGATTGTTCCATTGGTTGGGCTACTTTCATAACGGTTGGCTGCCAAATCGTCTAGATAAACTGTGGTACTGCCAGAATCAACTTGAGTTAGTCTGAAGTAACGAATGGCGTTTCTGGAAGCAGTGCTGATATCAGTTAAGTCCCAATAGAACTTTTGCCAAGTGTTGGCTGGAGCATCTAATGTTTGGTTTAGTTCAACATAGGAATTTTCTCCCATACTAATCGTCCACTTTTTACCAGATTCAGAATTCTTCATCCAGAAGCTAATGTAGTCATAATTTGATAGATCAACTTCATTGCCAAGCCCTAAATCTCTTTGAACATAGCCATTTTGAGCGGTGAAAGATACTTTTGTGATATTGCCAACAGTTGATTCATCTTCATCTTCAAAGAAATCAATGTTTCTAGTGGCGTCTCCCTCAAGCACCATCGTATGGGCAGTGCTACTTCTGTAGTTGAGAGTTAGGTTTTCCAGAGTAGGAGCTGCAGTGACATTGGTAGTGGAAAGAATGACGCGATACTGAATGTAGTTGTTAACAGTTGATGGAATTTGGTAACCAGCATCAGAAGTAATATACCTTCCACCTTTAATGTTATCTAGATAATAGACAACTGCAGGAATATCGTTATTTGTGACTCTTAAATAGCGCACATTATCTCTACTAGCTGCAGCAATGTCTGAGATATCCCAGTAAATCTTTTGCCAGACGTTGACTTGGTCAATCGTAACCACTTCGCTTTGTTCATCACCTGTAGCTTCGCCAAAGCTGAAGGTCAGTTTATCAGAAGTAACATCTGATCTAACCCAGAAGCTAATGTAGTCGTAGCTGGTTAAATTAACTTCATTGCCTGCGCCAAGATCTCTTTCAGCATAGCCACCTTCAGTTGAGGTGGAGAATTTGGCAATATTGCCGGCTGTAGCTTCATCTTCATCTTCGTAATTGTCAATATTGCGAGTTGTATCGCCTTCAGCCACAGTAGTGTTGGTGCCTGTCCAGCTGGTGTGGGTATTCATGGTATCGAGGGTAACTTCATTGGTGCCATTAACAACAGGCTTCCAGGCTTCCCAAGTGCCGTCAGTGGCGTCAGTACTATTACCGGTTCTAGTTTGGACTTGAATTTCTCCAACGTTGCCAAGTGATTCTGTCCAAGAAACCATGTCTAAAACAGCAGCGCTGGTGGCTTGAAGTTCAGAAGAGGTGAAGACACCAAATGGATGGTAGTTATTAAGTGAGGTGCCGTTGGTATAAGTTGGAGTGGTTGATCCTGCAACTCTGTTGGCGTCAACTCTGATACGACCAACACCACCATTGCCACCATTAGATCGACCGCCATTTAATTCGGTATAAGGTGAACCATAGGAACCAACGTTTGTTACGCCGCCACTTCCTCCACTTGCAGTAATTGTTCCAGAAACATTGACTACATTACCTGCAAGGTAAATTGCACCACCAGCGCCGCCACCTCCACCACCAGCTGGGATAGTGTCACCTGCACCACCAGCACCACCGTCAGTACCATTGTTAACTACAGAGCCAGCTGAGGAGGTAATGGTGTTGGCAGAAATGTAGACGATACCACCGCCATCGCCACCTGTACCGCCAAGGATGTTCCAAGCACCACCATAACCACCACCACCTCCACCACCACCTGAGCCAAGATTTAACTTAGCTAGATTAGCATCACCATAACTACTACCAAGGTTTGCATAGTTAGAACAACTTGAACCTGATCTATTTCCAGAAATACCATTGGCTCCATAACCACCACCTCCACCGCCTTGACAAATTAATGTTCCGCCTCCACCTCCTTCGGTGGTTGGTGTAGCAGTTTGAGTGTCATTGACTCCGCCAGTTGATTCACCACGATAAGAGAGAACAGCGTTGCTAGCGCTTCCAGCTCCACCACGATAACCTTTGCCGGTCATATTAATGGAGCCGCCACTTTGGACATCGAGGGTACCGGCAACTCTAAAGACAAGCAAACCACCAGAAGTGCCATTCCAATCATTAGCCGTTAATACGCCGCCTGATTGGACAGTGACGTTGTAATATTGAGGAACGCGTTGAACAACCACTTTTTGACCAGTTAAATTAAGATTAGAGCCGTAACCATAGCTATTGCTAATCGCAGTTTCAAAATAGAGGATTGAGCCAGAAACCAGGGAAACTTTTGCGAATTCGTAGTTTCCAGTATTGGCATAGGTGGTATTAGTGTCACCTTGAAGGTTGATCAGCATCACCTCATCACCAGCGACGATACCATTGGGGGTGGCAGAAGTAGTCACTGATGAAGAGTTGATAACAGAAACAGAGTAAGTAACTGCATCAGCATAGCTTCTGCCCGTGGCTACGATGTCGGTGTTAAGATTCTTGCTGGTGGAAACAGTGATTGAGCCATCGTGTCCATCTCCGTTATCAATATATTTTTCGATAGTGACTGATCCGTCTAATCCGCCCGATTCAACAGTGCGATAGGTCTCGTTGTTGAAGCCAAATTCGTTTTGGACATCTTGGACAATGGTGAAGGGGGTATAAGAAGTCCAGTTACCCTGAACATCCATGTTATCAATCACTTTTTCGTTAACGTTTGTAACAATTGGTTTCCAAGCTTCCCAAGTGCCATCAGTGGAGTTGGCTGTATTTCCAGATCTAGTCATGATTTGGACTTCGCCGTGAGTGTTGAGATTCTCGCTCCACTCTATTAAGTCAAAGGAAATTGTATTAGGTGTCTGAATTTCATCAGATGTGAAAATACCGTAGTCTTCGTAAAGACTTAGACTACCAGCTGTAAAAGTCGGATTTGTGGTGCCAATTGTTGTGATCGCATCAACTTTAATACGACCAGATCCACCTGCGCCACCGTGAGCAAAGCCACCCAGATCGGCATAAACACCTCCATATGATGAGCCACCTGTGGTTCCACCAGATCCTCCAATTGCGCTTACACCACCTTGAAGATCAACAGTTTTTCCTTTCAAGTAAATTGTTCCACCAGCTCCACCTCCACCACCACCTGAAGAAATTGTTTCGCCTGTTGCACCAGATGCGCCACCTAAACCGACAGATGTGATAACTCCATTAGTTGAAGTAATTTTGTTAGCGCTGATAAAGACAATACCACCACCATCTCCACCAGTTCCACCCACTTTATCCCATGCGCCAGCATAACCAGCTCCACCACCACCACCTGCTGAGCCTAAATAAAGTTTGCTTAAATTCGCATCTCCATATGTAGAGGTTCCTGATGCACCGGCGGTAGGACACCCAGTACCAGCTCTTGTTCCACCAGTGCCCGCAGTTCCATATCCACCACCATCGCCTCCATTACAGGCAGCACCACCAGCACCACCTGCTTCTGTTTTAGCTGATGTGTGAAGTTCAGCTCCAGGTCCTGTTGTACTTTCACCTTGATAGGCAACAGTTGCATTTGTTGGGGCACCAATACCACCTCTATATCCAATGCCTGTTGCTGTAATTTGTCCACCAACCTTAACCAGAACTTCTCCTGATGCTCTAAAGGCAACTAAGCCAGTTTGATAACCAGCAGTGCCAATGGGAGTGGCTGGTATTGATAAAAAGTCATCCCAATCGCCAGCAGTTATTATTCCGCCAAACTCAACTGTGACATCATTGTATTGAGGAATACGTTGGATAATGATGTCCTGACCAGATAAATTAGAGTTGCCACCTACGCCGTAGGTAGATTGAATACTGGAGGTAAAGGCAATGTTAAGTCCAGAAACGGAGCTAACAGTCAAAAATTCATATGTACCAACGTTGGCATAATTGCTTGCATCACCCTGCATATTAATTAAAATCACTTCGTCGCCAGCTACGATACCATGTGGAGCGTAGTCAGTTGAAACTGCATTAGTAGCAATACCAGTTACTTTATAAGCAACACCGTCAGCGAAGTTTCTTCCAGCTGCAATAATGTCTGAGTTTATATTTTTGGTAGCTGAAACAGTGGCATCTCCATCCGCACCAGTGCCGGTGTTAGTGGTTTTAGTGAGTTCTAATGCTGGAGTAGCTGAGGCAGTTGCATTGACAAATGCACCTTCTAAAAATTCTTGTCTGGTGTCTTCAACAACATCTGATGTAGGGTTAGCTCTACTGAACCAGTCATTAACAGAATCGTAGGTGTAAGTAGAAAGATTTGTATCAACGCCAGTTATTCCTTCAAATTCATCAGCGACACCATCTTGGAACAGTTCATAAAGCGAGCCATCTGATTGTTGTAGTCGCAAAGAGTTTAGGAAAATATTGGTTGTGTCGCCAAGAGAGATGTTCATTAATTCGTTAAGAGCAGCAATGATGGAGTTGGTAGTAAAACCAGCATGGAGTTGGGTGGTGCCGGTTTCAGATAGGGCAATTTGGCTGGTTAAGTGAGAATCTTTGAAAGTTAGGTCTGTACCGTCACCAGAGACATAGGTGTTGGTGTTGTAAAGGTAGATTTGACCACCTTCTAATTTGCCATCGCCAGCGGCATTGAGCGATGTACCTGTGGCAGCTGGATCTAAATAGTAGGCAGAGTTAGCTAAGTCAACGAAGCGTTGAGAGTGAACATAGCCATCATTATCAATGCGCATTCTAGTTAGACCAGATCTAGAAGCAGTGAAAATGTCTTGATTGCCTAACTCATTAATTTGAACCAAGGCTTGTCCGGTAACTGCGCCTTCAACGTCGAGTTTTGCTTCTGGAGTGTTGTCACCAATACCAGTGTTGCCGTTGGCATTAACTCTGAATAACTCGGTAAGACCTCCATTAGTGTTGATGGTGAAGTTTTCAATAGTGTCGTTGTTGTCGTCATCAAGGTCGATTTTTACATTGAGGTAGGAGTTGATGCCAATACCACTATTAATGAAGTCGATGTTGTTGTAAGGGTTGTAGGTCGTACCAAGTAGTTGAGTTAGGTAAACATCGCCATCATTTTCAATTTTGAATTTAGTGACGCCAGAAGCAGAAGCAGCAAAGATATCTTGATTTTCAGTTTGGTTAATAATTACGGCAGCTTTGCCTCTAGTTTCTGATCCGGCTAGAGAGATTTTGGCTGAGTTGGTAGCAATGTTACCAAGGTTAATTTCATAGCTTGTTTGAGTAGGTGAAAGGGCACCGCTATTAAGCTGCCAATAGCTGGCGCCGCCTGTCATGCTGACCCAAGTTGTACCGTTATAGTAGTAAACGCCATCATTGGTAGTGTTGTAATAGAGAGCGCCATCGCCCATAGCAGTTGGATCGCCAGCGAAGTTGGCTAGTTGTAGTTGACCGCCTAGTTTTAATGATCCAGATAGAGTGGCGTTGCCACCATAATCAATAGCAAAGCGAGTAATACCAGATGATGATGCAGTGAAGATATCTTGATTTTCAGTTTGGTTAATGATGACAGCAGCTTTGCCGCGATCCAAAGCACCAGCTAAGGAAACTTTAGCTGAGGCGGTAGAAATACTACCAATATTGACGTCAGCGCCAGTTGAAAAAGGTGAAATGGTGCCATTATTGAGTTGCCAGTAAGCGTTACTAGCCAGACCAATATCGGTCCAGTTACCACCAGAGAATTTATATTGTAAAGTGCCAGCGTTGTCTCTGAAACCGTAGCCACCTGTGCCATCAGTGTCACCCCAATTAAGGTAGGAGTTGGCAGCTAAATTAATGTTACCATCAACTTCTAAGATCCCTTCCACAAATAAATCATTATCGTCATTGGTAATATCACCAGCGTTGGTGTTGGAAATTGAGTTGTAGTTGGCACCAGTCAAACCACCAATGTTGAAGACATTATTGTTGGCAAAATTGATTTGACCGCCAAAAGAATCAAATTGGAGGTCGCCAGAAACATTGCTGATGGTGTGACCAACCCCACCCACAGCAACGATGTTGCCACTTGAGTTGACTTGGAAAAGGTCGCCAGCTCCAACAGAGAGAAGGGAAGTTGGACTAGAATCGCCAATACCAACATTGCCGTTATTGGCAATGACAAATCTAGTTGTGCCAGAGGCAGAGGCAGTAAAGATGTCTTGATTTTCAGTTTGGTTAACGATCAATGCAGACATACCTCTGGTTAAGGAGCTAGCAATGGAAACTTTGGCAGAGCTGGTAGCAGTTGCACCAAAGTTGACGTCGGTGGTTAAGGAGAATGGACTAAGTACACCATCGTTCAACTGCCAGTAACCACCACTACCTCCTGAACTAAAATCAAGCCAAGAGCCGCTGCTGTTTTTGAATTGTAAAATACCGGCGTTGTCTCTAATACCATAACCTGATGAACCTAAAACTGTGCCCCAGTTAATATAGTTGCCAGTAGCCAAACCAATATCGCCGGTCACACCTAGGTTGCCATCATAATCAATGGTAAATTTGGTTGCACCAGAGGCAGAGGCAGTAAAGATGTCTTGATTTTCAGTTTGGTTAACGATCAAAGCAGACATACCACGATTTAAAGCACCGGAGATAGAAACTTTAGCTGAAGTGGTGGCAGTGTCACCGATGTTTAAACCTAGGCCAAGATAACTTGGGGAAAGCATACCATCGGTTAGTTGCCAAAAGTCACCGGCAGTGTTGGAACCCCAAATCAAGTTGCCAGAGCCATCATTCATTAAGACTGTGCCAGTGGCTCCTGCAGCATCTGGAAGGGTATAGATAATATCGGTACTAAGCAGGGATGGAGCTCTGAATCCAGTGTAGTTAGTTCCATTTGAAGCACTTTCTCTTAATCTTAAAGAGGCTTGATCGCCAACGATGATATTACTACTCGTGAGCAGTTCGCCGATATTTCCTGTTGATGCTAATGAGCCAACTGCAAAAGATCCATCAACTCTAAGGTCATCACTGAACCTTAAATCGGCGGTGTCATCGTAGAAATATCTATTATTGGTACCAATATATAATCGGTCATTAATCTCAATGCCAAGACCAGCGGTAGAGAATAAAACTGGATTATTGCCGTCTAAATCAATCGAAAGATCGGTGTTGATACCACCATTTCCACCCCCAAAAACTAAGAAATCATCGGTTGAGTTAGAAATGTACTCAGAATTTGCTAGGGTAAGATTGCCATTGTTAGCGATAGTGAACTTAGCAACACCAGATGCTGAGGCAGCAAAGATTGGTTGGTTTTCAGTTTGGTTGATGATAGCTGCAGCTTTACCTCTAGTTAATGAGCCTGCTAGAGAGACTTTGGCTGAATCAGTAGAAGTTCCGCCAATATTGACGTCAGCAGTAATATAACGAGGAGTTAGGGTGCCATTAAAGAATTCCCAGTAAGTGTTGCCAGCTACGCCAAAATCAGTCCAAGTGCCACTACTGTTTTTGAATTGGAGAGTACCAGCGTTGTCTCTAACGCCATAGCCAGAAGTTCCATCTACATCGCCCCAGTTAATATAACCACTAGCATCCAAACCAATATTTCCGGCAACATCTAATCTGTGATCTGGAGTAGCATCACCCAGTCCTACAAATCCATTAGAACCTTCAATAAATAAGGCAGCTACATCAGTGTCACTTTCAACTCTAAAGTCAACGTTACCACCTTGTTCATTAAAAACAGCTGCACCAGTATTGCTGAGCCAAATACCGGCACTACTAGTGGAGTTACCACCGATGGCCAGATCATCACTCCAGTATTGGGTGGGGTGGATGAGGTTGCCTAGTTCTGACCAGAAGGCGTTGCCAGCACTGAAGTTGTAAACATTGTTAATAGCATCAACAATTCCTTGTGGAAGGGATGGGTTTAATTGTGTGTCGACTAAACTTAGTGGCAAGTCTGTAACTCGAGCATCACTAAACAAAATGTCAGAGGTAGCCTCCAAGGACAAAGTACCACCAGAAATAGTAAAGGTTCCAGACACTGATTTTAAAGTTGGATTATTTTCACCAAGAGTAACATTGCCACCAGCGTCCATAACTAAAATAGTGTTAGCGGTAGCTGACTGGGTGGAATTGATCGGGAAGCCTTGGACAGTTTCTGAATTAACGGCAAAAGGAACAGTTCTGATTGGTTGGCGAGGAGTAAGAGTTTCACTATCAACGATCACTTCAAGCCACAAAGCTGAGTTCTCGGTGAAGACAGCATCATCAATCTCGATGCCACAGTCATCGCCAATGCCAACATTAAAGATACCATCTTGATCTGGAGTCACACTACAAGAGCCAGTTTGGTACTTACAATCAGTTGTCCCATCGCAAGAGCCTTCTGTGCCGCCAGTTAATTGGTCCCAAATTTTGAATTCCATTGGGGTAGGAATGGTAACAGGATTTTGAGCAGTGTCAGTCAAGCGACCTTGGAATGATAAAACGCGGTTAGCTCTAGTTGGAGTAGAGGGGTAAGCAAAAGAAACAGGTGTTTCTTTGACCAACTGGTTATAACCAAGAAAACCAAGTCCAATGAAGAACAAGATCATTAAACCAAGGTTTAAATATGGCAAAATTAAGTTGGTGGTAGAAGCAAAACTCTTTTTACTGTCGGGTTTTACTTGTGCTGCGAATTGACTGACTAACTTGGTGTCAGTAATTTTAGCGCTGCTATCTTGCTTATCTTGCTTGGCTAATTGGTCGATTTTGTTGGAATTTTTATTTTTGAAGATATTGAATAAGCCCCTTTTGGTTTCTTGAGCTTTGTTTGGGTCAACTTTGGTATTTAAAAGCGAATTAATACTGGTTTGATCCATCCAGGAGATATCTTGATCAATCAAACCTTGGTCTTCACACCATAAAGCGAATTGAGTGATTGAGGCAATTTTTCTAGTGACGCTCGAATCTTTCAAACCCTTGCCATGTTGAGCTAAGACAAAATCTTTGAGTGATTGGCGAGTGAATAAATCTTCAAGTTCTTCAATTTCCATGAACTTGTAAAACTGACGAATGTCAGAACGGTAGTTTCTGATGGTAGCGCTAGAACAGTGCTGACTGCTTAGGGCCGTCAAAAAATTAATCAAACTTGCTTCAATTTGAGGTGAAGTGAAGTTGCTTTCAACGCTGGTATTAATTTGACTTTGGGCAGTCATTTTTTTTGTGAAAAAAACTGTGATTTTTGCAGTGCCGTATGGGGCTTAGTTTTTTTCTTAGCTGGTGCTGTCTAACCAGATTGGTTAGACACTTTTTTGCAGCTAAATTAATCTTAGCCTCTCTTGAGGTGGTGGGTCAATGGATCATTTGCGAACATAAGGAGAAATTAATCCGGAAAAAATGATGCAAAAATTAAGTTATCAACAATGCTGGAATTTCTTTTTTTTAGATCAAAAAAACTAGTAGTCAAAAAAGACTGAAGTAGGTCGACTATTTATCTTTGGCTTTGTGGGAGCTTTCAAAAAAAATAAAAGCAAGTCACTAATTATCAACGGCATTTCCTAGTGTGAATGTGTTTAAAAAAGTGGTAGTTTGTGAAGTGATAAAAAACAAAACTAGAGTGAATAAGTGAAAACCAGATGTATATATTTTTGTTATTAACAAATTGAATAGCGAAAAACATTAATTAGATACTTTTGGGTCACCTGTTTGTGAATAACTTTATTAAAGTGTGGGGATTAAGGTATATATATTATTTGCAATCTGTGCAATTTTCGGTTAATTTAGTCAATAAACTATAGGTATTTTTGGTAAATGAAAACAACAACGAAAAAAATATTGCTTTGGTTGTATTCTGCTGACCCAGCTGAAAATCGTTTAGTCGAAATTGACAATTTGCGCTTGATTTTGCCTGAGTTAAAAAAGAGTGGCTATAGATCACTCTTAAATTTACTTAAAAACCAACAGTATATTTTTATTGAGTCTATAGTGAGTGACTCAAACACAGCCTTGCCCAGGCAACTTAATGTGGTTGGCTTAACAAGCCATGGTAGAGAAGCCTTAAAAGGTCAATTTCCGGTTTTAAAAACTTTAAACGAACCATTTGACGGAGCTTGGACTCTGATTACCTTTCTAGAGGCTCCTAGTAATGACAAACAATTTAGATACTTAAGACAGTACCTGCTGAATTTTCATTGCGGCCAATTGGCGAGAGGTGCATATCTTTACCCAGGATCATTGCCAAATGAGGTTGTTAATACGCTTAATAAGTTGTACGTCGGCAAGGTCTTGGTTACGGGTTTGAAAAGTTGGAATTTTGGCGATGAAAGATCAACCATCAGTGAAGTTTTTCATTTGTCTGACCTAAAAAGTGGCTACTCTGGTATTAGCAAAGAAATATATTTAATGCTAAGGAAGTCTGATAGACAAAAAAGCATTGAAAATAGAGATAAAAGTGACATTCATTTGGTTTTTGATAGGCTGATGGAATTTCTGACAAACGATTTGGGCTTGCTTCAGTATTACTCTCCAGATTCCAAATCTGGCCTTGATCTGTTGTTTCAATTGCAAGACTTATTTTGAGTTTAACTTTCGGTAATTTTTTTCAATGTTATTTGACACTCACCTCAGGCATTGGTTTTGGGAGATGTTTAGGTGTTCAATTCTTGGTCTAGTTTGCTTCCTATATCTATTTTCGGGTTTCTATTTTTTTTACAAAATCTAAAACTAGATTGATATAGTTAGTTGACTTTGTAATCCGAAAATCATGTCTGCGGTAATTAACTACCCAGATGGTGCGGTAATAAATCGGGAATAGTGCGTTAATACTAATTATTGTCCGCATTAATTAATAATGGATATATAACAGTGCAAAATAATTGCGAAGAACCTATAAGTTAAGTACTTCGGGTGATAATTTGGGGAAGTCGTTGGGATAGCTACTCTCACCATGGCATTAAAGTTATAAATAATTTTAAAGTGTTGTTTATAAATAGTTATAAGATTTTTACATCTGGGTTGAATTGTTAATCTTGATGCAATTTTTGGCAATTATTGCTCCTTATTTGCTAACCAATGAGGTTTTATGGCTGAATGACCTGAATTGGGATAACAGTGAGGGTTTCTATAAATCAAAGCCGTTTTTGGTCAATCTATTCAGTTTTTCTACTTGAGTAAGTGGAACATATTTGGCAACCAAGTTATATCTTTTGCTAATTGTCGACCATCAATAAAAAAGCTTGATCGATTGAGGAAGCTTGATTACTATTGGCTAGTCAGTTTCGGGGAATTGGTAAAAGAACGTTAACGATAATATGTTTCGCTCTTTATTAGTTACTCAATTGAATAACTCGTCGTATAAATCTAGCACTGGTTCCATAACGATTGCGATGTCTTGAGTTTTATTAGTAGCGTCTACCTGGTAGAAACTCATGGTATTGGCGATTTCTTGCCAGACATAGCCTGTCATTATGACTTCTAAGTGGTAAATTCCTTTGTCTGCGTAAACTTTGAATTGACCAGATTTACTGGTGGTCAAGACTGTAACCAACTGGTTAGTATTTGGATCAATAATTCTGACGACGGCATTTTCGAGTGGTTTCTTGTCTTTATCGACCACAATGCCCGTGATAATAGGCCTTTTGGTTAGCCAAATTAGCTTTTGTAAAACTAATACCAGATAAAAAAGCAGTACAATGCCATTCCAAATTGTAGGGAAGACGGTAAAAAGGATGGCTGAGATTATAAATAAAGGAATAGTTAGATGCTTGATGATTCTGGTAAATCCAGACAAAAGTACCCTCAACTTGGTTTTGAATGCCGTTTTTTGTGATTTAACCTTTGGGTCAACGGGGATTAAAAAGAGCTGCTGTTCGTTCTCAGAAGTAACATTAAAGACTTCCCCCAGATAGTAGTCTTTAAACTGCATATACGGTGGCCTTTTCTTAGTGGAAGGGAAAGTGTAGTCCTGATGCGACACGACAATCCTATAAAGTCCTGATGCCAATTTAATTCCTCTATAAACACCATCTACGTCAGTAACTACAGTTTCTGAGATTTGATTATCTGAATTTTCTGAATATATAGTTAGCAAGGCAAAAGAAACTGGTTGAAAAGTCTCTGAGTTGAAAACAATTCCTTGTGGTTTGCCAGCAGGCAATAAGCCAAGAGACTGGAGTAATTTTAGGAATAACTGTAGAGATAAACTGCCTCCAAACTGTGCACCTACGGCCAAGGCGGTGGCGACTGGTAGAGCAGTGGCGACTACAGCGGCAGAAATCGGTGCTAGTTCTTGAATAGTTTTAATAACTCCCTCAGGAATCAGCGAAATCAAAACCTTGATTGGTTCGGGTAATCTTTCGCCAATTTCTTGCCAGATTTCGTATATAACCTCTCGAGGTGGAGTATAGGGTATTTCGATGACTGGAGGGGTTGGCGAAGCCTCAGTGCTAACGGTTGGTTCAGGGCTTAACCCTGGAGTTGCCGAGGGGGTAGGGCTAATGGTTGGAGATGGGGAAGGTGAAGCTGGAGGAACCACAATGACTAATTCCTTGACTACAAATTGAACATTATTAAGAACACTAACCAAGCCAGCTGGATCAGTAATAGTAAAGTCCAGGGTAATAATGTCGCCTCGATTAAAAATACCCAGTTGCAATGACCAGTTGCCATTGGCATCGATGGTCGTAGTGTAGATCTGAACAGGGTCATTGGGCGAATAAACAGTCAAAACGACAGTGCTATTCGGTTCACCTGTCGCTGTAATAAGTGGCTCATTATTTTCAAGTTCAATTGGGCTTGAGGGAATAGTACTCAGGTCTTGAGCTGAAATGTTGGTGTTAACCTCACCAATGCTGTTAATAATGAAAGTTGGGGCCAAAGTATCAATAATAAAGCTCCATGTCGCCGACTCAGAGTAGTTGTTGTTGATGTCGTAAACCCTGATTTTCCAGCTATATGTGCCATCACTAATGCCATTCTTCAGTTGAAGGGAGTATTCGCCGTTTAAAGTGTCGTGAGTATAGATATAGTTACCGTTTTCTTGATTACCAGTTGGTAAGTTGTCATAAAGTAAGTTTCCATTGAGCCAGAGTTGGTATTTGGCTATGCCTCGATCATCGCTTGATTCCTCCCAGCGAAAAGTCGGAGTACTTGTGGTGACATAGCTATTATTCTCAGGAGAAATGAGGATTGGAGTGGTGGGATTGGTGTTATCTACGACTTTTAAAGTGACATGAGCGCTTTCGGTGGCAATTGACTGAGCGGCGAAAGTTTGGCTGGGATACGTTTCTTGTCCACCAAAGAAGTTGGGGAATAAGCTGAGTACAAATATACTTGAGAAAACAAAAACAACGAGTAGTTTTTTTACTCTAGAAATACTGGTAAAAAATTGTTGTTTTGGCACATACATTAACTACTTTTGCCATCATTCATCAAACTTACTCAATCTGTCTTGCTCGAGTTTGGCAATTTTTTCTTCAAGCATCTGCATGCGTTGCTTTTCGGCGTCCTTTTTATGAAGTAAGTGTCGGCGCACAGCAATGAAGATGACGACTAAGGTGAGGATAACGACTAATCCAGCGATAACAAGAGTAATTGGGAGAAGCCAGAATGTCGTATTTACGATTGCAACTTGTCCGCCAGTGCCGTAGGACATGATTAATTTGGCTTTATAAAAACCGCTACCCCAAACAGCATCCCATTGACCAGTGAAAGTTCTCGAGACCATAGGGAAGACATTTTTTGATTCAATGGCAATGGTATCAACCTTCATTCCTAGAAGATTATAGATTTCGATGCTAATCTCCGGTTTGATATGAATATCAGATTGGTTATCAACCATGAATGAGAAAGGCACTGGTCCATATTCTGTAAAACGAGGCATGGTGAAGTCACGGACAAAAGCTTCTTCGTTGATTGGTCCATCAACAACCACATAGAGTAGAGTGCCAACGCGTTGAGAGATGATTGAGGAAGCGCTATCTTGGAATTTTTCGCCATTTAGGCCAACAGGTTTGTGGGTAATCATGGCGTAGTGGCCACCTGGAAGCGCATCGGCTGGAACATCAATGATAACGTTGATGATGCCTGTTTGTCTTGGTTGGAGAACTTGGAAATCTGGGGCGAGAACGAGCCAGTTTTTAAGACTCCAGCGATAATCGACTTCTTCAGTTACTGCTACTGGGGTTTCACCATCATCACCAATCACAAAGTCATCAATAGCAGTATTAATGGTGAAGGCCTTATTGGAATTGTTACGAACTTTGACTGCCGTTTGGAGTTTTTTTCCTGGAGTACCCTTAAGACTTAAGTCATCACCTAAGCGTGGTGGCATGGCTGTTAGAGTAATGGATTCGTCAGTGACAGGTGCTTGGGTATTAGTATTTTGGGCAGAATCAGTATTTGGTTGTTCTTGAGCTGCCGCTTGAGCGAAAATTGTCGGCGCAAAAATACCAGTAAGAATGGCAAATAAACTTAGGGCAGTAATTAGTTTTCTCATGTTATTTAGAATGTGGCAGTGGCTGTATAGGTGACATAGTTTTCGTAGTCACCAGCAGCTGTGGTCACATTGGGCAGCACTCTATAACAGACATTAATATTTTCGTTGTCAGCGACAGTGGTAGAGGAGAAAATCATTTGTGCTGCTTGTGAGTCTTCAGCATCGGCAAATTGGCGTGCACAGTAGGTGCCGCCGGCACAGTTGCCTGTAGTTGTGTTGTAGTTAAAAGGAATGGTGTTGGCATCGCCATTGTGAATGGAGAAGGCAAAGCCTTTGGTAGAAAGAGAATCCCAATTATCAAAAGCAGTGTGACTCATGACCGCGTCATCACCAGCAGAGTCTCGAATACAGCTTGTTCCAGTGTTATCACCGGTACAAGTAGCTCCGTTGAGTCCAAGCTGATCATTTTCGATGGCTGTCACCGCATAGCCGTTTACCGCGTTGGTGGTAACGGTTAATGTTTGCGCAGCATCGTTAAAAGCACCGATGGAAACTTCACCAAATGGCACGGCGGCGGCAGAAGTAGTCACGTCGGTGGTAATACCGCAGGTGCTGGTGCCTGAGTTGACGCCGGCAATAGTGAAGGAAATGGTTGGTGGAACATAGGCGGAAATTTTAACGGCTTCAATGACGCCAACGGCGACTGAAGTGTAGTCGTCAACATTAAATCCTGAATCAAGCTGTTGGATGACAATGTTTTGAGTATCGGCCGTACCTGTCACGTGACCTGATTCTGGGGCAGGGTTGATGATGTTGCTGATAATAATTGCACCTTGGCTTGTTCCGTTAAATTGAGTGCCAACACCACCTGTGCCTGAATAGGCACATTCATATGAATGGTACTGAGTGCTACCAATAGTGATTGCTGAGGCGGTAGCTGTTCCAGCAACAAAGTCATAGCCAGAGAGGTCTCCTGGACAGGTAACTGTTGGAGCAGAAGAACCAAAGTCATAAAGGTCTGAGTCTGGAATTCCATCGGCAGCATCAGTATCGCTAGCAAGAGAAGGAACTAAGATGCGGAAACGGCCATTGTTGATAGCGGTGGCAGTGGTAAAGCGAACAGTAAGACTGGCTGATTGGGTAGAGATGACCTCGTCATCTAAATCAGCATCCCCAGCTGCTAAAGTACTGCCAATGGTAAAGGCGCTAGTTGGGTTGGTGGTGCTAACTGTATAAACGCCCAGTGAATCGGCATTGCCAATGGCAACACCGTCTCCATTTTGAAGTTGAGCAGTAGAGAGTGATGGCTGGCCTGAGGAAGTGTTAATTGTAACTTGAGAAGTTCCGGCAACGTTATTGCCATCTAGGGTGCCACGAAAAGAAAGTCTGGGATTAGACAAAGTTACTGAGACACTGGTAAGACTAGCCGATTTGACGCTATTCAATAAACTAGCACCCAAAAAAATTGCGGGTACCAAAAAAACCGCCAAAATCCGCTTATTGCTGAACTTGTTACTCATTTTTTTCCACCTTTTTCACGCCTTTGGTTTTATCCAATAGGACTCTATATAAAGAATACAGTAGGTAACCAATTAATGGCAATAGTAATATTGAAAAAGGTAGAGCAAGAATTGTCCTAGACATGGTAACTTTTTCTGCGCCTACTTGAGAGTTTTTATTTAGTTCAATTTTTATTTTGTATAAGCCGATCAGGAAGGGTTTTTTATATCTAAATTCATTAGAAACAAATTCTTTCTCTCTTAACTCTCTAGAACTTCCGGAAAGAATCATGTCTGGGTGGATTTCATACTTTGCTAGCTCTTTATTTTGCCAGTTATAAAGAGTAGCACTGCCACTAGCTTGGGTGGCATTTTTGCCAATGTTTTCTGCCATAGCCCCAAACTTTATGCCCATAAAACTATCAATGGTGGGTAAGGAAGAAATATTTTTTACCCTCAACTCGCCTCGATCAGAATTGTTTCTGGTAACTAAGACAATTAAGTTGCTGCCGACGGTACCAGTGATCTTAGCCTGGGAGTTGGGGACTTTGGGGTCGATTTGGTTTTTGAAACTGAAGAAAATAGTCATAGCGTATTCTTCTTCATTGGCATTTTTGGGAATTTCAATGTTGACGGGAACAATCATTTTTTGACGAGGTTCGAGTACAAAATTACTACCAAAGTTAATTTGTCCATCGTCCAATTTTAAGTAAGGAAAAGTGCCGCTAGATTTGACTACTGGTTGGCCGGTTTTATCATCCGCTTCGAAATCAAGTAGGGTTGGCGTGACTTCTAAGGCGTTTTCGCCTAAATTCTCGAGTTTAATATCATATTTTCCCACCTCTCCAGGCTTAATGGAAAAGTAATTGACTGGTGGTGAAACCGATAGGTCGATGGGAGAGGTAGTAACTGCATTGGCTCCTGAAACAAAAGGTCTAAGCAAAAATAATAGAGCCAAAGTCAGGGCAAAAATAAAGTTTTTTTTATGATTAGGTTTCATTTTATTTACGCCTTAGTATCCAGGTACAGCAATATAAACTACGTTGGTTTCATAGTCTCCAGCAGCCTGTGATCCGCTGATTCCAGCTTTATAGGTAACGGTAGCCGTCCTATCCTTGGCAATGTTGTTAGAACTCATTACCACCTGCATTTGATCGGAGGCGCTGTCATCAGCAAAGGGTCTGAAGTAGGTGCTGTTGATAAAATCAGCAGGAACGTCATCGCCAGACATGTTGTAGCCAAAGCCAGGGATAGAGGTGTTGTTCCAGACCCCAGCGGTGGAAATAGTACAAGTGCCACTATTGCAGGCAGTGTCGGCAATATCGGGCGTGCCGTTAATGTGTCTTAAAGGATGTTTTTCATAAGCATAAACGTAATAGCCACCAGCTCCTTTAGTATTGACAATTAAATCGTGGGTAGCAGTGGCGTGAGAGCCGAGGGCCAATTCTCCAAGCTCGACAGAAACATCGGTAATCCTGAAGGAGAAAGTATCAATAGTGTAAATATATTGGAAACCGCCGCCAATGACGTAGTTGGAGCTTCCATATTGGCCATACGGACCATTAGCAATCTGGCCGACTGTGTCGGTGACATTGTAACTAGCACTGCTTTTCTCTCCTGAGGTGACGTTGAAGTTGCCAAAAGTCACGACATAAGACTCTGACTCCAATCTTTCAGAGTAGACAAGGCCACTAGCGAGAAGCAAAAAACAACCAGCGCTTAGAGAAGCGATGGCGATTTTAGCTGATTTGTTTCTACTCATCATTGCGGCTCTTTTGCAAAAATTTACTAATTTCCATTTGCATGATTAAAATCTGACCCATGATGGCGGAGCGGTTTTTTTCGGCGTTCAAGCTCATGTCTTTGATTTGAACTAGTTTGGGTTGAATAAAATTGCTTAATAGGTTGACTAGCTGGCGTTGTTCGTTGAGGCTGTTGGTGAGAGCAATTTCTTCACCCCGATTAATTCTTTTTTCTTTTTGCAAGCCCTCGTATTGATTTTTGGTGAAGAGGAATAAAACAACTAAGACAGGAATAGTAAGGAGTGTGGAGATCAATTGGGTTTGGTTGGAACCACCCAAAGCATAGTGGAAAACAGCTAAAAATAAACTGGTGGTAATGCTAGTGCTGGTTTGGGTGGAGAAGACTAAGAAAAATAAATGAATGTAAGTTAAAGGAAAGATTACTGAGTCAAGATTGCCTGTATAGCCGATGATCAATAAAAAGGCAAAGGTTGCCAAAATCATCTCAAAAGACTGAGCGGCTGGGGCAATGTGCCAAAGCTTAGATTTGCTCATGCGTTTGAGGACAAAATATAAGGCAACCGATAGGGCAAAGACTTGCAATGTAAAGTACGACAAAGCTGAGGTATGCAACCACCAATAAACAAAGCCAATTGTTATGGCTAATAGAAGTGTCTGAATATGGGCAGACATGAATTAAGTATAAGATGGAAAGGGGAGTCATGACTAGTATGGATCATGACTGTGTTATACTACTCAAGTCATGAAAGCAATTTCACTTGCTAGCCTTCTCCTTCTTAAGCCATAATGTGGTGGGAGATTGGTGTCGTGATAGATCTCCCGCAAGGGAGTTTTTTTGTAGTTTTAATATTAATTTAGAAGAAATATTTAGCCTGAACTGGCAAAGAAAAATGTCAAATACTTTATACAATCATCAAGAAATAGAGACTAAATGGCAAGAAGTTTGGGAAAATGACCATTTATTCCAAGATTCAGCCAAAATCAATCCCGCCAACAAGCTTTATTTATTGTTTGCCTTTGCTTATCCATCGGGCAGTGGTTTGCACGTTGGTCATGTAGAGAGTAAGACTGCTTTGGACATTTTGGCCAGATATCATCGTATGAATGGCAAGGATGTTTTCTTTCCTGTGGGTTGGGACGCTTTTGGTTTGCCTGCTGAAAATTATGCGATTAAAACTGGTACTCCTCCTGAAGTAACTACCAAAAATGCTATTGCCACTTTCGAAAGACAATTGAAGAGAATTGGCATCTCTTATGATTGGGATAATGAAATTGCTACCTGCGATCCGACTTATTACAAATGGACCCAGTGGATTTTCTTAGAATTGTTTAGTAAAGGCTTGGCTTATCAAGCCACGGGCAAAGTGAACTGGTGCCCTTCTTGTCAAACCGTTTTGGCCAATGAGCAGGTGGTTAATGGTCGTTGTGAGCGTTGTGATTCTGAAGTGATTCAAAAAGATATGAAGCAGTGGTTTTTCAAGATCACTGAATATAGAGATGAATTAATTAGCGGTTTAGACGATGTTGACTGGCCAAATCCAACCAAACAACAACAAATCAACTGGATTGGTAAAAGTGAAGGTGTGGAAGTTGATTTTGCTTTGAAAAACTCTAATCGTCAGCTCAAGGTTTTCACTACCAGAGTTGATACCATTGCGGGCGTGACTTTCATGGTTATTTCTCCAGAAAAATTCGCTGAATTTAAATTGGTAGAAATCCAACCAGAAGCAAATAAAAAAGCTTGTGAGGATTACTTGACTGCTTCAAGTAAAAAAACAGAAGAGGAAAGAAAAATTGGTGAAAAAAATAAAACTGGCGTTGACACTGGTTTGTTTGTGACTAATCCAGTGACGGGCAAAGATGTGCCGGTTTGGATTGCTGATTATGTATTGGCTGGTTATGGTACGGGCGTGGTGATGGGTGTCCCAGCTCATGATCCAAGAGATAAAGCCTTTGCCAAAAAATTTGATTTGGAAATTATTCCTGTAATTGAATCAGAAGATGAAGTAGCTTACGGCACCTTAATCAATTCTGGAAAGTACACCGGTCTTTCTTCAAAAGAGGCGATGGAAAAAATTCCAGCTGACTTCACTGACATTATGAAAGTGACTCAAAATTATCGTTTGCGAGACTGGTTAATTTCTCGTCAACGCTATTGGGGTGCACCTATTCCAATTGTTTACGATCCAGAAGGTCAACCACATCCAGTTAAACAAGAGCACTTGCCATGGTTGTTGCCCACGGACGTGGACTTCAAACCCACCGGTGAGTCACCGCTAAGATCTTCTGTCGAATTCAAAGAAAGAGTAGAGAAACTTTATGGTAAGGGTTGGACACCAGAGTACGACACCATGGATACTTTCGTAGATTCCAGTTGGTACTTTTTAAGATACGTAGACAGTAAAAACGAGTTGCAATTTGCGTCACCTGAACAACTAAAAAATTGGTTGCCAGTCGATTTTTATATGATTGGTCCAGAACATATTGTGTTGCACTTATTGTACTCAAGATTCTTTACTAAGTTTTTGCGTGATCAGGGCTACTTAAAATTTTCTGAGCCATTCATGAAGATGAGACATCAAGGTATGATCTTAGGTCCAGATGGTAGGAAAATGAGCAAGAGCAAAGGAAACGTGATTAATCCTGATGATGTGGTTGAGAAGTTCGGCGCTGATACTCTCCGGGTGTATGAAATGTTCATGGGTCCAATTGAAGCTGACAAGCCTTGGGATGAAAGGTCAGTAGTTGGAGTCCATCGTTTCTTAAGAAGAATTTTTGATTTAGTGATGACAGAGGACAATGAAGTGGAAATGCCTCGAGTTGTTTCTAAATTGCAAAAAACCATTCAAAAAGTTACAGCTGATACACCAGAGTTGAAATTTAATACTGCCATTGCTGCCATGATGGAAATGGTTAACGTTTGGGAAGAGCATGGAGGGGGCTTATCTAAAGCTCAAAAAGAGCAGTTTGTAAAACTATTAGCACCTTACGCTCCATTTATTGCAGAAGAAATGTGGCATAAAGTGAACAAAAATACCATTCATCAAAGCGAGTGGCCAAAAGCAGATGAAAGCTTAATCCAGCAAGATGAAATTATTTTGCCAATTCAGATCAATGGTAAGTTGCGCGGTGACTTAAGAATCTCACCTGCTGAGTTGTCGGCTCTAAGTAAAGAGCAAATTCAGACAATGGCTATGGCTCTGCCAAGTATTCAAAAGAGATTGGAAGGGCAGGAGATCAAGAAGTTTATCTATATTCCTGGCAAAATTGCCAATCTTGTGATCTAGAGAAAAATAAAATCTGTTATGAAAAACCACTCAGATGATGGGTGGTTTTTTAGTTTGTTTGCTGATTTATTTTCTTTTGTTGAGTGGAAATTTCCCTAACCCGAAACCCGAATGTGGAAAACTTTTTTACCAAGAAAGACTAGTGAAAGGTTGATTTGTTTTAATGCAAACATGTTTGAAAACGATAGACTTACTCAAGTAATTTCATTTATTACTTCTTTGCTTAAAAGGCCATATTTTCTTTTGAAAGTTGTTATTTTTGTCCTTGGTCTGCTGTCTATTGGTGCTGGAGGTTGGTTTAGTTTGGGAAAGGTAGGGAAGGCTCAGGCCACCCAAGTTTGTCCCATTTCTGATTCATCCTCTGGAGAAATTGATAGCCAGGAAGTGGCGTCAGCTTCAAACCTTACTTTAGATATCGGTGGTGCAGTTTTAAAGCCTGGTCTTTATGAATTGAAGTCAGGTTCTCGTTATGCTGATTTGATTGCAGCAGCGGGCGGATTGTCTAAACAAGTCTCAAAAGAGTTTGTGGCAAAAGAGCTTAATCTGTCTAAAGAATTAAAAGATCAAGAAAAGGTTTATTTGCCTTTTGAAGAAGAAGATATTAGGACGGTACAAACAATAGAAAGTAATTCCAGTTTAGTTTCAATTAACGAGGCTACTGCCGATGCACTCCAAACATTAAAAGGAGTGGGTGAGGTGACGGCACAAAAAATAATTTCGGGACGTCCATATAGCGAGCTTACACAGTTAGTAGCTAATAAAGTTTTGAGTGAAAAGCTTTTTGAAAGTTTACAATCGCAGTTGAAATTATAAAAGTTATTAGGACTTTACTATAAGACTTTTAATTTCAATATTTATGTTGAAAAGTTCAATAATAATTTGTTGCAAATTTATGCAAAATTAAGATTCGGGTATAAAAAACCGAAAAAATACTTAAGATCAAATATATTATATGTTTAAAAATAGGCCTAAACTCATATCAAAAAGATATATTTTGATCATAACAGTAATATTATTATTAACGCAAATAACAAGGATATATAATTTTTGGGTAAAATTGGTTAGAGGGGATGAATTTTTATTTAGCGTGATAGTTTCAGGCGGGAATGAAAAATGTCAGTTTAAGCTCAATAATTGGCCGTTTTCTATTGAAAATTGTCATAAATATCAAACTGGATCAGAACTCAAGTTGATTGGCAGACTTAGTGCTAGCTCTGATAAACAACTTTTTAAAACAAAAAAGCTTAATGTAAAGGTTATAAGTGTCAATAAAAATCCAATAACTTCGGTATTGGGTTGGATTAATGATATTGCTGGTCAAATGAGGGTAGGAAGAGATAGAGTCGTTGTGATGCTTATGGGATATATGCCTAATGCACCTTTGGCCTTGCTTATAGATATGCCATTTGGACAAATTGTCGATCTACCTGACCCAATATATCATGATTTAAAAACTATTGGGATGTTGCATGTTGTGGCGGCGTCGGGATACAACGTGGGCTTAGTTGCCGGGCTAGCAGGAGCTTTAGCAGCCCGTTTTAGGCGTCCTCATTCGCTCGTTATCTGGTGGCTAGGAATGTTACTTTATTTATTTTTGTCAGACTTTTCGATTTCTATCTTGAGAGCTTATTTAATGTTTATTTTGAAGAAAGCCGCTGAAAGCACGGGACGTATTTATCACAATTTTTTACTGTTAACAACGGCCGTATTTTTGTTTTTATTATTGAAACCGTGGCTTTTTCTCAATTTATCTTTTCAGTTGTCAGTGGGCGCCACATTGGGCTTAATATTATTTTCCGAAAAAATTAATCAACCTTTGTCGAATGTATTTAAAACAATTAATTTTCACAATCAATTTACTAGCTCATACATCATCGAACCTTTGGCGACGGCTTTGGCAGCTCAGCTAATAACAACCCCAATTTTGCTTTGGCATTTTGGAGAGGTAACAGCTTTTTCTTTTGTCGCTAATTTAGTACTGCTTTGGATGACGCCATTTTTAACTATTGGGGGTTTGATCTTGTTTACACTGGGAGCAGTTAGTTTGGTTTTACCATTTATGGAGAAATTTATTGCATTTTTTTCGATTTATATCTGGTTTTATGCAGATATTTTTATCAAATTAGCAGTAGCCATGGCTCAAACCTTTTTGTTTGAAATAAAAATAAGACCAAATATATTGATAATTACGTCTTTTACCATGTCAATGTTTTTTAATATTTTTAGCCACAAACAAAATCATGCTCAAAAAGCTTTGTTTTCCCTTGGCTAGTTTGGGAATATGCTGCTTATTTCTGACTATTTATTACTGGCAATTCGTAATTTCTGCACCAAAAGTCATTTTTTGTGATGTTGGACAAGGTGATGCAACCCTGATTATTGATGGTTTTTATCAAGTACTGGTTGATGGCGGACGTGACGAACGAGTTTTAGATTGTTTGGAAAAATATTTGCCTGCCTGGGATAGAGAAATTGATCTGGTAATTGTTTCCCATGCTGATAGCGATCATATTGGAGGCTTTGAAATGGTTTTAAATCGGTATTTTGTGAAAGAAATGTTGGTTTCTGAGTATGGCACTACCACGGGCGTTTTTAAGGGCTTTAGAAATGCTGTCTTGAGGGAGATTGAAGAGGGAATGACTCTCAATCTAGCTGTTGGGAATTCAAGTAAAAAAATTGGTAAAAACATCTCATTAAAAAACTACTTTACTCGAGTAAGGGGTTTTTCAAATAACCCCTTCATGTCAGTAAAAACCGAAACAACATTATGGGATAAAATTAACGAGCAAAACCAGATCATTAAGGACAAAAAGTTAGATCTTAATGCCTTGTCCATTGTAACTTTTTTACAGTTGAATAGCACAAAATTTCTCTTGATGGGAGATCTGGATGTGCTAAGAGAGCAAGCATTGGTTGAGCAAGGCTTGATAACTGATGTTGATATCCTAAAAGTTGGGCATCATGGGTCAAAAACCAGTACTAGTGATACATTTTTGAAAGCCAGTGCACCCGAAATCGCAACCATCAGTGTGGGCTATAATAATAGTTATGGGCTACCTTCACCTCAAGTAGTGAACAAAATTAAACAATTTGGGATAAGGATTTTAAGGACTGATGAATCTGGTGACTTGGTAGTAGAGGTCAGTAAGAACAGTTATGCAACCAATCTCGACTAATCGAGACATATTTTTTCTACTAGTTTAATTGACACTCGAGTTTATTTGAGAAGCTCAAGAAAAAGTGAGTGAATTTTTTTGAGTCAAGATAAATCTGGAATTATATTAAAAATATTCTATTTGCAGCAAGGTTTTGGTGTTGGCTTCTGGCATTAATGACCGTGACTCTCTTCCAAAACATTTAGGCTCCGACTTTTTATGGAGATCAATAGCTTATTATGCGAATTTACTGATAATTTTATTTTGCTTTGTCTACCCGAAACTTGTCCAAATGTTATTTTTCTAAATACTGAATATTGAGTAAATAATTTACATCAAGTACTGTCCATTTGAATTGCATTTAATAAAGTTTTGGTGAGTAAAAAATATACTCAAAAAGTTTCGGCAAAAGTTAGGCAAACATCTGTTATAATTTTCCTAAATTCTGTATGATGATTTAAATTATGAAAATTATTCCTGAGTTAGAAAAAGTTATTCAAATTGTATTGAATAAGATGGAGATAGGTGGAGGAGTGAATGTTTCTTTTGAGCACCCAGCCGATTCTCAGCATGGAGATTGGTCAACCAATATCGCACTGACCCTTTTTAAACAGCAAAATAAATTTTCATCGCCACGCGCGCTGGCTGATTCAATGAGCGAAGAGATAAAAAAATCATTGCCAAACTTTGTAAGCAAAGTAGAAGTTGCTGGTCCCGGGTTTATTAATTTTTACCTATCTGAACACTACTTAATGTCTGAAATGGTGGTTTTACTTGAAAATAGAGCACAGCTTAAAGATCAACAAAATACCGGCAAAAAAGCCATTGTAGAGTTTTCATCACCCAACATTGCTAAGCCATTTACGATCGGTCATCTTCGTTCAAGTATTATTGGCTGGTCATTAGCTAATTTGCTCGAAGAAACAGGCTATGAGGTCTTTAGAGACAATCATCTTGGCGATTGGGGAACTCAATTTGGTAAGCAAATTTATGCTTTAAAGCATTTAGGTGGAGGAAGCTTAGAAAAAAATATCGAAAAGCTTTCTAAATCAGATAATCCTGTTAAGGATTTGGTGGCTTTATATGTTGAGTTTCATAAAGTTGCTGAAGAAAAACCAGAGATGGAGGATGAAGCAAGGGCTATTTTCAAGAAACTTGAAGATGGCGATGATGAGATGCGTCAACTTTGGCAAAAATGCATTGATTGGTCATTTGTTGAATTCAATCGAATTTATGATCTCCTGAATATTAGCTTTACTGAAAACAATGGCCGTGGTTATGGAGAGTCTTACTTTGAAGATAAGATGGATGTGGTAGTTTCAGAGTTGGAGTCCAAAGCTAAAAATACCAAGGGAATCAGCTACGTAACTGGTAACAACGGAGCTAAGTTGGTCAATTTCTCAGAAGAGAGCAAATTACCTCCCCTAATGATCTTAAAATCAGATGGTGCTACGCTCTATGCCACCAGAGACTTGGCTACTGATAAATGGCGTTTAAGCAAATATGGCTCAGATATATTGATTATTAATGAAGTTGGCGCTGAACAAAGTTTGTACTTTCAGCAAATTTATGCTTTAGAAAAAGCCTTAGGTTGGGTGAAAGACGGCCAAAGAGTTCACGTTGGTCATGGTATGTATCGTTTCAAAGAGGGTAAGATGTCAACGAGAAAAGGCAATGTTATTTGGTTAGAAGACGTTCTTAATGAAGCCAAAAGTAAGGCAGCGGGTCTTGCTTCTGATAAAAAGGTATTGAGTGAGGAAGAGATAGAAAAAGTCGCTTTTGGAGCACTCAAGTGGTCAGACCTCAAGCGCTCAGCTCGCTTAGATGTGGCTTTTGACTGGGATGAAATAATGACCATGCAGGGTAACTCTGGTCCCTATCTTCAATACACATACGTGCGTTGCCAAAGTATCTTAAATAAAGCCCAAAATTTAGATACTACGAAATATTCTGATCTATTAGTTAATCTTAAATCATACTCAAGAAATACTCAGCGCGAAAATTTGACCCCTGCTGAAATTGATTTGTTGCGAAATCTTTCGACCTACTTTGAGGTAGTAGAAAAGTCTGCCCGCGAATACGCTCCGCATCATCTCGCTACCTATCTTTTTGGTTTGGCACAAACCTTCAATCAGTTCTATGGAAATACACAAGTCATAGGTGGAGCAGAAGAGGTAGAGAAATTCCGCTTAGCCTTAGTGGCTACCACAAGTTTGGTCTTGAAGAGAGGTTTGCATTTGTTGGGAATTGAAGTAGTAGAAAAGATGTAAGGAGCACAGTAAAATACCCGCTATGTTAGAACACCAACTTCATCAGCTCAAATCAGGTTTAACGGTCATTACAATCCCAATGCCCTCGGTTCAGAGTTTGACGGTGATGGCGCTCGCCAATACTGGCTCGCGCTACGAACAACCTAGCCAATACGGTATCGCTCACTTCTTCGAGCACATTGTTTTTAAGGGCACTGCCAAGTACCCAGAGGCACAAGATTTAGCCCAGGCTGTCGACAGTGTGGGTGCCAACTTCAATGCTTTTACTTCTAAGGAATACACCGGCTATTACGTCCAAGTAGCATCAAAACATTTTGATCTGGCTCTCGATGTGGTTTCTGACATGCTTTTGACTCCTCAGCTTCGTCAAGAAGATATTGACCGAGAAAAGGGTGTGATCATTGAAGAAATGAACATGTACGCTGATATGCCTGCTTCTGATATTGGTGACCGCTTCGAAGAAATGGCTTTTTCAGGCAATGGTTTGTCTCATAAAATTGTTGGTACCAAAGATACAGTCAATAGTATTACCACACAAAATTTCAGTGACTTTTTACAAACCTGGTATGGTTTGAATAATTTGGTGGTAGTTGTGGCTGGTGACGCTAGTGTAGTTGGCAAAGCTCAAACATTGACTCAAATCGAGCAAATGTTTAGTAAAACTGGCAACAAACAATCGGAAATTAGTCATGAAAGGCTTAACTCAATTTTAGCTGAAGACAAGGCTATTTTTGTCAACAAAAAAACCGAGCAAAGTCACTTTACTTTTGGTTGGCCTTCAATTGAAAGATTGAGTGCAAGGCGCCATACTTTGACACTTTTGAGTTCAATTATTGGTGGCAACATGAGTTCGCGTTTGTTCTCTGAAGTAAGAGAAAAGCGAGGTCTTTGCTATTACGTACATTCAGATTTGACTCAATACCACGAGGGTGGTTTGTTTGGTGGTTCGGCTGGGGTTGACCCATCTAGAGTAGAGGAGGCCATTAAGGTTAGTTTGGATGAATTTAGATTATTGGCTAGTGGTGAGAAAAAAGTCACTGCCGAAGAATTGAAAAGAGCCAAAGAATATGTAATTGGCAAAACAGTCTTGGGTCTTGAGGACTCTGAGAGTGTGGCTCAATTTTATGGTTTGCGCCAACTTCTTCATGGTAAGGTGGAAAATCCAGACGATTTCATCGCTAAAATTCGCCAAGTTGAGCTCGAAGATGTTCAAAGTTTGGCATCAGACTTAATTGTGCCTGGCCAACTGAGATTTGGTTTGATTGGCTCCTTCAACGAGGACAAAATTAGAGAGATTATTAAGAATTATTAATTAAAAGAAAGACGAACAATGAAAATGCAACGAACTGCCGTCTTAGTTAAGCCTGATGGTATGCAACGCGGCTTAATCGGCGAAATCATTAGTCGTTTTGAACGCAAGGGTCTTAAGCTAGTTGGACTTAAAATGGTCCAATTAACTGATTCTATGCTTTCAGAATGGTACACAGAGCACAAAGACAAGAGTTTCTTTGGTGATCTTAAAAGTTTCATGGGTCAAATGCCTTTGGTGGCTATGGCTTGGGAAGGCATTGATGCTGTTCCTGTAGTGAGAAAATTAGTCGGCACTACCTTGGGTAGAGAAGCAGAAGCTGGTTCAATTCGTGGCGACTTTGGTATGTCACAACAATTCAACTTGATTCACGCTTCCTCAAGTGAAAGTGATGCTGAAAGAGAAATCGATATCGTTTTCGATAAAAACGAACTTTTCGATTACTCAAACGTCATGCAAAGCGTGATCTACGCTGACTACGAGCGCAAGTAGACAAAAAATAGCACATAAAAAAGCCTCTGCTCATGAGATTGATCTTGATGAAGGAATGAATCACAAATCAATCGAATGAGAGGAGGCTTTTTTGGTGTCCCCACCAAGAATTGAACTTGGATTTAGCGCTTAGGAGGCACTCGTTCTATCCGTTGAACTATGAGGACATTTATTAAATTAATCTGGTGATATTGTACCCGATTTTGCCAAATTTCTTACTTTAAATCGATGGCGTAAAGATTGAGTGGCGATCCAGGACTGAAAGAAGTGGAAATCAACAACTTGCTGCCATCTGGCCATGGGTAAACGAAGTGATCGGCAAATGGCCCTGAATAAATGGTGGTTTCGTTGGTGTTATCGTAATTTTTAAGATTAATTCTATTTTCGCCGGTAATAATTAAGTGTTTTGAATCTGGCATCCATTGATAATTATTGGCGAAAAGAGGTGAGTAATAGTTGTCGAAATTGGCAGCAGTTTGAGCTGAGGTGGTGGCCTGGAGCTTGAGGAAGGCACTGGGTGAAGTTTCAAGACTTAAGGGAGTGCGACTAAACAAATCTACGGCCAGTAATTGTTTAGTAACTGCTGATTGGCTAGCTTGCACACCAACGAGGAAGTTTTTATCCTCTTCGCGGTCATAGACATAGATTTTGCCTACTTCTAGATTTCTAGATTCTGGTTGAGAGTTGGTGGCCAATACTGGTGGAATCAAATCGGTTGGGATAGTTGTTTTTTGTGTGGCAGTATAAAGAAGGCGTTTTTTATCTGGTGATAAGTAAACATTTTGAGCTGAGCTGGTGGCAATTTGAACGACAGCTTCTGGGAATTTGCTCAAAAATTGGCGTTCTCTTAAGTAAATTTCTTCTTCCCAGCTAGAAAGAATTTGTTCGCTTTTGAAAGAAACATCTGGTAAGGTCTTTAAGTCATTAAGCTTGGTGGTAGAAAGCAAGACCTCTTTGCCTTTGGCAATTAACAAGATTTCACTACTGTCAGGTGACCAAATATATTTAGCGCTCTCAAGTTCTAAATTGGTGACGTCTTCAGCGATTTGAATGGCTTCTCTTTGGAAGATAATCATTGGACTCGACATGTCTAAGATGTATAGACCGTTTTTAGAAGTCGAAGTGGCTTCATTGGTATAAAAAACTAGCTTTTGTCCATCTGGAGATGGAGACATATTTTTAGAACCACTGAAAGTCAGAGGAGTCAAACTAGGTACCACAGGAAAGAGTTGGGCATTGGTTTGGGTAACCAAAGCACCTTCAATTTTTAGATTTTTTTGCCAAGTGTGATAGCCTTCTTTTTGGATTTTAACTGAATAATCGCCAGGTTTTAGATAAAGTGTGTCATCAGTTGCAGAGACTAATCGATCGTTGATGTAAACTTGAGCACCTGTGGGGAAGGAGTTGGCAGCCAAAAGACCAGTTTCTTTAGATAAACCTTCTTTGGTGAAGCGATATTTTCCTTGAGCATATTGAATAGCAACCGCTGTACCCAGCAAAATGACCAAAGCTGAGACAATGGTATAAATTACTCTGGGATTGAATTTCACCTTCATACGTCTATTATATACTAACGTAAACGCAAATATCTTTATGAGTAGTAAAATTTTCTCTAAATTTGACAAACTGATTGGTT
>JAHDXH010000004.1:0-63643 GCA_023382875.1 Patescibacteria group bacterium
CATTTTTCTTAGATTGAATTTTCTTTGTATAAAATTGATAATGGTATTGTGACTGATTACAAACAAGTTCTAGTTAACGAAATTGCTGAATTAAAGCAAAAGGTGGTTCAATCCAAACTGCCTGATTTAATGCGGGAAAAAGTTAATAAAGATATTATTGCTTTGGAAAGATCAGTTGAGCTTGGTAGTTACGATGAAAAGTACGAAAAAGTTTCCAAATACATTGATTGGGCGTTGAAAATTCCTTGGGAAGCTGAAAGCCAAGATATTTTAGATCTGGTCAAAGTTCGCCAGATTTTCGATGAGCATCATTACGGCATGGATGAGGTTAAGGATCGGTTTTTGGAATATGTTTCGGTTTTGAAACTACGTAATACCCAAATGCCCAATAGTGAATTTAGAGCACCAGTTTTACTATTAGTTGGTTTAGTTGGTACAGGTAAAACTACTTTTGCATATTCATTGGCTGATGGTTTGAATCGTAAGTTGGTCCGTATTCCTTTCGGTGGTATGGGATCGGCAACGGCTTTGCGCGGTTCCTCTCGTTTGCTACTTGGTTCTGAGCCAGGTAGAGTCATTAAGGGAATTTGTGAAGCCGGAGTTCGCAACCCAATTATCTTGCTTGATGAAATTGATCGTGTGGCTGCTGAATCTAGAAGAGATATTATGGGTGTCTTGGTTGAGCTTTTGGATCCTGCTCAAAACAATGCTTTTGTTGATGATTATATTGATTATCCAGTCAATCTTTCTCATGCTATTTTCTTAGCTACCTGCAACAACACCCGCGACATTGCTACCGCTGTCATGGACCGTTTGGAAAAAATTTCCATGCCTTCTTACACTGACAAGGAAAAAATGGTGATCGCTCAAAAATACATTATGCCTAAACTCCTTGAGGATGCCGGTTTGAGACCAGATCAATTGATCATAGAAGATGAGTTGTGGACCAAAATGACCAGACCACTTGGTTTTGACGCTGGTATCCGTACTTTGCAAAGAACTTTGGAGGGTGCAGTCCGCAAGGCTGCTCGAATTATGGTTGAAAAAGGCTATCCAGTGATTCATATTACTTCTCAGAATTACAAAATTTTCCTGCCTCAATATTAATGTGTCTGTGAATGCTCTCGCTCAACTCAACCAAAAATTAGAAGCCAACTTCGCCAATTTGCCTTTAGTTAATAAAAAAGAAGATATTGTTCCTGGTGAGGGACAATTGGGTGCGACGATCATGATGATTGGAGAGGCGCCTGGGTTTAATGAGGCAGTCCAAAGACGGCCGTTTGTGGGTCGATCGGGACAACTGCTTCGCCAAACGATTTCAGCAGTGGGTTTAGATCTTAAAGATATTTACATTTCTAATATTGTTAAAGCCAGACCACCAGAAAATCGTGATCCTTCGCCTCAGGAAATCGCGGCTTTTAAGCCCTACTTAGATGAAGAAATAGAGATTTTAAAGCCAAAATTAATCGTGACTTTAGGTAGATTTAGTCTTAATAAGTTTTTGCCAGATGTAAAAATATCGACAGTTCATGGCAGACTCCATAAAGTGAGTTGGAATGATAAAAAGATTTTTGTTTTGCCGATGTACCATCCTGCAGCTGCTTTGCGTGGTACTCAGGTCAAAAACCAGTTTGTGGCTGATTTTGCTAAAATCAACAAAATTTTGCTCTGGATTGATGACCAAAATAACTTTGATCTCTCCTCACTACTCTCAAGTGAATGATATGATATAGACAATGATATTTCTTGTATTAGTTCCGATCATTACCAGCATCATTGGTTTGTTAGCTTATCGTTTTCAGGGTAAAGAAAAAGAAATTTTCCGACTGGACTTGGTGCAGTTTGTTTATTTGTTTGTGTTGTCCCCAGCCATGTTTGTGTGGTTGAAAACGCTACTTTTTTATCTGGTGAGGAATGAATTGGGAGAGGCTTTGTCAATTAATCAGATCTTTGTGATTGATACGATTTTCACTTTGATTGCAGTTTTTGTGATGGCTGGTATTTCTATTCACACTTTGACTAAAACCTTTTGGATCAAGAGATATCACAATCCAGAATTTGACCTTTACCATTTGTCAGAATATTTCCATTTGTGGTGGTCACACATTTTGATTTGGGGTGGAGCAATGTTGCTTGGTAGCTTTATCACTATTGCCAACGTCTTTACACCGTTCCAATTGGAATTGTCTAAAGCAGCTTTTATTTTTGCTCAATTCGTGGGGTCACTAGTTGGGATGGCGTTCTTTTTGGCGATTTGGATGTCTGATCCAGGTCAAGGTCATTTTATGCGGATTATGAAATTATTATTAGTATTATTTTCTTTGACTCACATTGTGGTCTACTTTGTTTTTGATCCGAAATTCAATTCCCAATATATTGGATATTGGATTGGATCAGCGATTTTTATTACAGCTGCTGGGGTGGGTGGTTTGTTCGAGCGTTATCAAAAGCTCAGTCGTTTCAGAAAATTGTTGCTACACGTGGGTTGGGGAGAAAATAAAGGAATAGATTTATTCAAGAAAAAGTAAGGAGTTTTATGAACGGATTACGTTTAATCCCTTTAGGGGGAATGGGTCACGTTACCCAAAATATGTACTTATATGAGTACGAAGATGAAATATTAATTGTTGATTGTGGAATTGGTTTTCCTGACATGTACATGCCGGGTGTCGATATTTTGATTCCCGATACAGCATATTTGATGAAGCAATTGGAGGAAGGTTTTCATATTGCTGGTATGTTGTTGACTCACGGTCATGATGACCACATTGCGGCAACTCCATATATTTTGCCAGAGTTGCCTGACTTTCCAATGTATGGTTCACCTTTGACTGCTGGTTTTGCTGAAAACCGTATGCAAGATATGGAAAAACCTCGCAAAGTCAATGTTTTGCAGGACAAAAAATGGTGCAAAATCGGTAAATATTTTGAAGTCATGCCTTTGGCTATGACTCACTCGGTGCCAGATACAAAACACTATATTATTAAGACCCCAGAGGGAATTGTTTATCACGGAACTGACTTCAAGCTGGATCAAAAACCAATTGATGGTGTTTTGCCAGATTATGATTCAATCGAAGAACTTGGCAAAGCCGGAGTAGACCTGATGTTAATGGACTGTTTGCGCGTCGAGAAAAAAGGTTGGGTTAAATCAGAATCAACCTGTGGTCCTGCTATTGAAGAAGCAATGATGAATATCAAAGGCAAAGCTTTGGTCACCTTGATGAGTTCTCACATCCATCGTATTCAGCAAACCATTAATGCTGCGGCCAAATGTGGTCGTAAGGTGGCTTTTGTTGGCCGATCGGTTGAGCAAAATGTCGAAGTGGCTTTGTCACTCAAGAAACTCAACGTGCCCATGGGTATGATTATCGACAAGCACGATATCACAAATACTGCTGATTCAGAATTGTGTGTGATTATTGCTGGTAGTCAGGGTCAAGAAGGTTCTTCCTTAATTAGAGCTATTTATGGTGAACATCCAATCTTAAGAATTAACAGTCAAGACAAGGTGATTTTCTCTGCCGATGCTATTCCTGGTAATGATGTGCCTTATTACGCTGCTATCGATGAGTTGTTTAGAAATGGCGTGGAAGTGGTTTATCCATCTTTGTCACCAGACATTCACCAATCGGGTCATGCTGGTGCAGAAGAACAAAGAACTTTGCTTTCCATGGTCATGCCTAGGTATGTAATGCCTATTGGTGGAGCTGATCGTCATCGCGTTTTATTCAAAACTATGGTGGCTGGACAAGTTGGCATCGAAGAGAAGCGCGTTTTAGTGCCAGGTGATGGTGACATCATTATGCTCAAAGATGGTCAAATTTCTTACCCAGAACAAATCACTATTCGTGGCCGAGCTGTTGATGGCTTGGGAATTGGTGATGTTGGCCCAAGAGTAATTTCTGATCGCTTGGCTCTGGGTAATGCTGGCATGATCGTGATTGTTTTGCCTAGAGATCGAAAGAATGGTCAATTCCATCTTGATCAAATGCAAGTTGTCTCCAGAGGTTTTGTTTACATGCAAGACGCCGAGGAAGTGGTGAAATTCATCAAAGACCAAACTGCCAACTTCATTTCTCAGGAGAAAAAGAAAAAAACTGATACATCTCTTAGAATTCGTCTAGAAAAAATGATTGCTCGCAAACTCTTTTCAATTATCAGAAGAGAGCCAATGATTGTGGTATCTTTCATTGATGTTTAAGAAAGGTTTGGTGACTAATATGGCACCACTCCCAACCAAGAAAGAAATTGATCAGGTCAGACAGGCGGGCTTCAGACCAACTGTAGTTGCCTGTCTGATCTATAAGAAAAAAGTCTTGTTGGTTTTCAAGAAGAAATATCACCATTGGTTGATGCCACAGGGTGGAGTAGAAAATCAAGAAACACTTAAAGAAGCTTTGGTTAGAGAGGTCAAAGAAGAGTTGGGTGAAAAATTTTCTTTGCAGCTAAAACAGGTTGAGCCAATTTTATTGACTCAGGACGAATTAGATTTTAAAGAAGCAGATTTTAATGCGCGAGATTTATTTTCTGACAATGGTCAGGAAATTGAGATGATTGGCAAACATTATTATTTTTTGGTTGCTAGGGTGGAAGACGCAAGTTTTGACGCTAAGAAATCTGAATTTGATCGGGTGGTTTGGGCAAATTTCAAAAAAGCACAACAAATAATTGAGAGTGTTTATTTGCAAAATAAGAAAAATATTCTTCAAAAGTCAATTGACGTCTTGAAAGAACAGGGCTTAATCGAGTAGACTTAGGAATAGTTTCAAAAAACTTGACACTTTGATTTATATCCTATAATATTTAAACAAAATGGGTAGACATAAGAAAAGACAGTTACCAAAATTAAAAATTCGCCAAGAGACAATTTACTCTTTGGTAGCTTTAATTTTGATTGCTTTAGGTGTTTTAGTGATGGTGTCTTTTACTGGCCAAGGACGTTTTTTGACTTTCCTCAATAATATTTTGACCGAAAAAATCGGTTTAGGCACTTTGTTCCTACCATTTGTTTTTATTTCTTCTGGTTTAATCATGTTCCAAACCAAATGGGCTTGGTCAAGACCTCATGTTTTATTGGGGACTTTGTTTTTAATGATTGGCGTCATTGGTACGACTAAATCTGGGTCAATTGGTGCGGAAACCTTTGTTAATTTGGCGGGGTTAATTTCTCCAGCTGGTACTTACGTGGTTTTTATTACCTCAATTTTCGCTGGTGCCCTGATTGTTTCGCAGTTTAGCGTGGGCGAATTTTTAGAATTAATCGGCAAAGCTTTTGAACCAAAAATTAAACCTGATAAGGCAGCTGTGGCTCAAGAAGAAATTGAAGAAGCTAAAGGCTTCCGTTTGCCCAAGTTATCATTGGGTTTCAATAAAAAAGATGATGGATTCAAGTTTAATGAGGGTAAAGTTGAAGATGACGCCCCTGCAGAAAAGGGTGGCACAGCAGTTGTACCCAATCAAATTCCTGCTGGCGGAGTCGAGCTTGATTCAACCAAAACGACTAATAATATTGGGCCAATGGTTTGGGAGTATCCACCTTTGTCGCTGCTTTCTGCTAGTTCTGGTGGTGAAGCCGACCGCGGCGATGTCAAAAAGAGTGCTGATATTATTGAAGCGACTCTCGAATCTTTTGGCATTCGTGCCAAAGTTAAAGAAGTTAATGGTGGTCCATCTGTCACCCAGTACGCTTTGGATATTCCGCCAGGTACCAAATTGTCTCGTATTACTGGTTTATCAACCGACTTAGCGTTGGCTTTGTCCGCTCCAAATGGCCAAGTCAGAATTGAAGCCCCAATTGCTGGTCGCAACTTAGTTGGTATTGAAGTACCAAATCATTCTTCTCAATATGTGACTTTACGTAAATTGTTATCTTCGCCAAAGATGAAGAATCATAAATCAAAATTGGCGGTGGCTCTCGGTCTTGATGTGACTGGTCAGCCTTTGATTGCTGATATTGCCAAAATGCCTCACGTTTTGATCGCTGGTGCCACAGGCTCAGGTAAATCTGTGTGTGTGAATACTTTCCTTTGTTCAATTTTATTTAGATCTTCACCAGCCGAAGTGAAATTCATTTTGGTTGACCCTAAGAGAGTTGAGTTGACTGGTTATGATGGTATTCCTCACTTGATGACTCCAGTGATCGTTGAGCCCAAGAAAGTTGTTTCTGCTTTGAAGTGGGCAGTGGCAGAAATGGAAAACCGTTACAAAAAACTACAGGAAGCTGGAGTTAAAAATATTGATGCTTACAATGAATTAGCTGGTTTCGTGCAAATGGGCAGTATCGTGATTGTGATCGATGAGTTAGCTGATGTGATGCTTTATGCACCCAAAGAAGTTGAGGACGCTATTACCAGAATTGCCCAAATGGCTCGTGCGGTGGGTATTCACTTGGTTTTGGCTACCCAAAGACCTTCTGTGGACGTTATTACTGGTTTGATTAAAGCTAACATTCCTACCAGAATTGCTTTCAACGTGTCTTCGATGATGGACTCAAGAGTTATTCTAGACTCTCCTGGAGCTGAAAAATTGATGGGTAAAGGTGACATGCTTTATGTTCCACCAGATCAAGCTAAACCATCTCGTATTCAAGGAACTTATGTTTCAGATCAAGAAGCCAAAAACTTAGTTGATTTCATCAAATCACAGGGCGAAGCTCCAGTTTATTCAGAGGAGATTACCGAGAAATTTGAATCAAACACAATTTCTGGTGGTTCGTCTGGCAGTGGCGGCGAAGATCGCGACCACAAATTTGCTGAAGCTGTCGAGCTGATCTCTGTCATGGATAAAGCTTCAAGCTCAGTTATTCAAAGAAAATTGGCCGTTGGTTATGCTAGAGCGGCTCGTATTCTTGATCAGCTTTATGAAGCAGGAATGGTCGGTCCGCCAGAGGGTAGTAAGCCTCGTGATGTTAACATGACTAAGGTTCGCGAATTCTTGAGTGGTGGTCAAGGTTAATCTTTTTAATCGTGGGCAAGGGCGAATCCGTAGACATTTTTTACGCCAATACTTTTCAAAATTCTGGCTGCTTCATTGAGAGTCGAGCCAGTGGTAATCACATCGTCAACGATCAGGACCGAGCTTGGTGGCGGTTTGGTTTTTACAAACTCTGCAAATTTTGGATCAAGTGTGAACGTATTCACAACATTGGTGAGGCGTTCAGCTCGAGAAGTTGTGGCTGCTTGGGCAAGGTGATGCTTGGTTTTGATTAAAGTATTTTGGCACTTAATTTCAAGTTTTTCTGCCAAATTTTCTGCTAAAAGTTTAGTTTGATTGAAGCCTCGTAGTTTTTCTTTTTGTGGATGAAGAGGGATAAACGTCACCAAACTAGTTGGTTTTATGATGACAGACTGCCAGACCAAATCGCTCAAAGTCTTTGCTAAAATTTTTCCTTTGCGGTATTTATAGGCGATAATTAACTCTTTGAGTGGTGAGTCGTAATGGCTAAGGACAATGAGTTTGTCTAAATAGTTTGGTTCAAGGTTCAGATTTGGAGGAAAGGGATAAAAATAAATTGAAGCATAACATTTTGAACATAAATAATTGCCCAAATGTCCACAGCCGAGACAAAAAGGCGGAAATAATAAATCCAAAAAGAATTCGTAAATAATTCTGATGAAGCTCAGCATCGACCAAGAATAACCGTTTAAGCTTAAACAAATCTTTCAAGAACGATATAGTATAATAAGAACCTTGGCGGAATCTTGTCTTAGCAAGATAAAGCTTCACAAAAATGGTCAATTAGCTCAGTTGGTTAGAGCGCACGATTCACATTCGTGAGGTCACTGGTTCGAGCCCAGTATTGACCACCATCTTAGGCGTGTTCAATCTAGTGCCCGCGCACTAGTGCTCGCGCGATTCTCAAATCAATTTGTATTTTTGGAAAACTGCTCTGACTTCAGCAGTGTTGTTGCACAAAAAAAGCTCGCGTCTAATATCGCTGGCATCGGCAATGCCTTTGATATACCAGCCTAAATGTTTTCTCATGATGTAAAAACTATTATGTTCCTCGGTGTTGGGCCAGTCGTTTTCGTGAAGTTGGCAATGCTCGAGGGCAATTTCAAAAATTGTGGCACTGGGTTTTTCACCTTCTTTAAGGAAGACAAAAGGATTACCAAAACTAGCTCTACCGATCAAAACGCCATCTACGCCATAAGTTTTAACCTTTTCTAATGCCTGAGCATGATTCATGACATCGCCGTTGCCTAAAATTAATTTACCAGTGGGTTTGGCGATTTCGACTGCTGTGCCAATTTCTTCCCAGTTTGCCATACCGGTGTACTGTTGTTTTAAAGTACGACCATGAAGGGCAATGGCTTCGACTTCAGTATCTAACAAATATTTAAACCACTCTCTGGTAATCGGTTCATTGTAGCCAACTCTGGTTTTAAGACTTAGGCCGACGTGACGATTGGGATCGACTGGTTTGGGTAAATTTTTAACCCGAGTTCTAACATCTTTTAAAATTCGACTAGAAAAATCAGGGCAGTCTTTGCTTCTCATGCCATTGCGGTAGTCATCGATGCCTTGTTTGGTTTGACGAACAATTTCTTGAGCTAATTCTGGAGTGCAGATTAATCCGGCACCAGAGCCGTGGCGATGAACTTTTTTGGCTGGACAACCCATGTTGATATCCACACCATCAAAACCTAATTCACACAACATCACAGCCACTGGGCGGAAATTTTCTGGGGTGCTGCCAAAGATCTGAGCAATGATCGGTCTTTGTTCTTCATCATAATCAAAAGCTCTCATCAGCTTAATGGCATTGTGGCATAAACCTTCGACACTGGTAAATTCGGTGTATACAAGGTCAGGATGACCGTATTTTTTTTGAATGGTTCGATAGGCACGATCAGTCACTCCATCCATTGGTGACAGGCCAATAATGGGTCGAGGTAATTTTTGCCAGATTGATAATTCGGTTGTTTGCACCCGTGTATTTTACCAAACAATAACTAGAGTTTGACGCTAGAACCAAAGCCAGAGAAAATAGAGGTTATGGCAGGACAGACAAAATATCTTTGGCTAGGGATGGGGATTCTAATTTGGATCTTTATTTTTGCGACCTTGCCTCGAGCAATTGCCAATTTTGATCCAGAAACTCACTACAATTTTGAGTTCGAATTTTTGCCAGTTGGTGTTGTGCCAATTATTAGAAATGAGTTTGAGGCAACTCGGTCTTCGGCAATTGAGGCCGTAACGGCCACGCATTTTCAAGTAACTGACTTAACATCAGGAGCAGTCTTGTTGGAAAAAAATGCTACTAGCAGTGCTTTTCCAGCATCTACTACTAAAATGATGACGGCTTTGGTGGCTCGTGAAGTATTTTCTTTGGAAGATTTGCTAGTGATTACGCCAGAAGCAATTGCTGAGGATAATTTACTTAAATTTAGAGCTGGGGAAAAAATTTCAGCTGGAGATTTGATTAAGTCATTGCTTATTAATTCCAGTAATGAATCAGCTGAAGCTTTGGCACTTAATTATCCAGGTGGCAAAGTTGGTTTTGTTGATCTAATGAATAAGAAAGCTCGGGATATTCACTTAACCAAAAGCTTATTTATCAATCCGGCCGGTTTTGATCACGAAAATATTTACTCAACTGCACGAGATTTGACTATTTTGGCTAAAGAGTTATTAAAAGACGAATGGTTGAAGTCTGTGGTGGCCACGAAGACCACAGTGATTGCTGAATCAACCGCCTCTGGAGAAATTAAATATCCTAATCAACATTATTTATACAACACCAATCAATTGCTGTTCGAAATGCCGGAAGTAACAGGTGTGAAGACCGGCACGACTGATGGAGCTGGTCAAGTTTTGGTAGCTTTAGTAGAAAAAGATGGACACCAAATTTTGTTTGTGGTGATGGGAAGCGAAGACCGTTATCAAGATACAAAATATCTTATCAATTGGGTAGACCAAGCTTTTGACTGGGTCAGTGTAGACTTCAATAATTTGATAAACTAATAGTATGGCAAGAAAAGCAGGTGCAACATTGACTGAAGTGACCTATATGGGTCGAATTATGGTTAAGGTTGGCGCAGCTGCTTTGGTCTTATTGATGGTGGGTAGAATTACTTTAAATACCGCTATTTCCATCTGGAAAGCCATGCATCCCGAGCCACCCCCACCACCAACGGTCGGTTTCGGCACTTTGCCCAGACTTCGTTTTCCTGATCGAGTTGATATTGAAAAACCAAACAACTATATTTTGGAAACTGCCAACGCTTCTTTCCCAGATTTTGGTGATCGAGCTAAAGTTTTCTTCATGCCTCAAAGCACGCTAGGGTTGCTTGGTGATGAAAACGCCAAAAAAATCGCGGCAATTTATGGCTATGTTTTTGAACCAGAGATTCGGAATGTTAGACAGTATCGTTGGACCAAATCTACGCCATTAAACTCTACGTTGCAGGTTGATATTCAGACTTTGTCTTATTCTTTGATAACCGACTTTTTATCACGACCAGAACTATTAACAGATCCAAAATTGCCAGACAATTTTGAAGCAGTGACGACCGTTAAGCAATTTTTCAATAAAGTCGAAAAAGAAGCCGACGACATTGCTACGGCATCTGGAGAAATTTTGTATCGCAAATCTTTGGGCAACGAGTTGGCTGAGGCAGTCTCTTATTCTGATGCTGATTTTATCGAAGTGGATTTGAATCGCTATCCGATTGATGGAATCTATAGAATGTTTACCCCTGAAGGATATAAAGGTACGATCCATGCGGTTTTAACTGGAGCACTTACTGGTCAAGATGGGATAGTATTATTTGAAAATAATTACCATAAAGTAGATTATGATCAAGTGCACACTTACCCATTGCGCACTCCGGGGGAGGCTTGGCAGATTTTGAAATCTGGTGAAGGTTATATTGCTAGTTATGAAGGTGAAGGGCGGGCTGTCATTAGAACGGTCAAGCTTGGTTATTATGATGACTTTGAAGAACAAGCCTATTTGCAGCCAATTTATGTTTTTGAAGGTGATGATAATTTCATTGGCTATGTCAGTGCATTAGATCCAACCTATGTGCAGGCGAGAGCGAGTACCGGAAGGTAGTTTTCTTGATATAATCCCCCTATATGAACAAATCAGTCAGAACCAGAATGGCTCCTAGCCCAACGGGTGAAATGCACGTGGGTAGTTTGAGTATCATTCTCAAAAATTATGCTTTTGCCAAAAAGCATGGTGGTACATTTATTCTTCGTATCGAAGATACTGATAAAGTTCGTGAAGTCGAAGGTGCCAAAGATCGCCTGATGGATGTTATTCATAAGTTTGGTCTTGATTGGGACGAAGGTCCAATTAAAGGTGGTCCTCACGGTCCTTATGTTCAATCTGAGCGTTTGCCGATTTATACAAAATTCGCCAAGCAATTAGTTGATGAAGACAAAGCTTATTATTGTTTTTGTTCCAAGGAGCGCTTGGAAAGTGTCAAAGCAGCAGCGATAGCCAACAAAGTTCCACCAAAATATGACCGCCATTGTCGTTCACTCTCCCAAGAGGAAGTGGCAGCTAAATTAGCTGAAGGTAGTGAGTACGTGATTCGCCTTAAAGTACCAGACAATCAGGAAATTAAATTTAACGATTTGATCAGGGGTGACATTGTCATTAATTCCGACATTATTGATGATCAAGTTTTGCTCAAATCTGACGGTTTTCCTACTTATCACTTGGCAGTCGTGATTGACGATCATGACATGGAAATCACCCACATCATGCGTGGTGAAGAGTGGTTGTCATCTACACCCAAGCACATTTTGCTTTATGAAGCTTTTGGTTGGGAAAAACCAGTTTTTGCTCATATTCCAATCTATTTGAACCCAGATGGTCAAGGCAAGATGAGCAAGAGAAAAGGCGACGTTTCTGCCCAAAGTTATCTTGATAAAGGTTATTTGCCAGAGGCATTGCTCAATTTCTTCATGATTTTAGGTTGGACGCCGGAAGATCAAAGAGACATTGTGACTTTAGAAGAATATATTCAGGAATTCGACCCCAAAGATATTAGTAAAAAGTCAGTTGCTTTTGACCTCAAAAAATTAGCTTGGTTGAATGGCGTTTATATCCGCGCCCTTTATGAAAAAGATCACGCTGAACTTATCAAAAGATTAACACCTTTCTTGCCAACAGATTTCCCACAAGAAAAACTAGGTGTGATTTTGCCATTGGTTTATGAAAGACTGGAGCGCTTAACTGATATGGAAGAGTTAACTAGTTTCTTCTATCAAGACATTGAGCAAGATAAAGAATTGCTACTCAAAAAAGCTGATGTCGAATTGGTGAAAAAACAATTGACTGAAGTTGAAGAAGCTTTAATGAGCGGCGAGTGGTCGCTTAGCCACCTCGAGGAATCTTTGCGTGGTATTCAAGAACGAAATAACTATCAAAAATCACAATTTTTCATGATGGTGCGTGTGGCGGTCACTGGCAAAAAAGCTACCCCACCACTTTTTGAAACCATGGAGGTGATGGGCAAAGATTTGGTCTTGGCGAGATTAAAGCAAGCTAGACAAATTGTCAGCGCCTAGGTTCACTACTCGACGTCTGTGATGCTATACTGATTGCACTCACAAAATGTCGAAGTTCAAAAAAACCTCACCCAAGCTCAACAAGCTCCGTCTTTTCTATGCTGACGCAAAAAATCGTTTTCACAAAACGCATCTTAATGCTAGTCAGTGGCTTGGTGATCGAGGCCTGGACGTGGAGGCTCTGAAAATGGCTGGCAAAAGTGCTATCACCGCCACGACTCTTGCTGGAGCAGTTTTAACTTCCCAACCCGTTGACGCTAGAATGGCCGAAAAAATTCTTGGTTTGAACAATAAAGAAGAAAAATTGGTGGCCGAGGTAACTTTGGAAGAACATGAGGAAATCATGAATAAGATGGCACAAATGGTGAAAATGCCACCAGGTCATCTCAATCGTGAGGACGAACTGTACTTGGAGCAACAAATTTCTGACATGGTGGGTTTTGAAGTGACAGCCGAACTTGATGGCCACAGACTCAATCACTCGATTGGTATCATGGGTGGCGAGCAGCATTTGAAGCGTTTTCCTACTGATTCACTGGCTCAGCATGATGAATATCAACAAGCTGGCATTGCCCCCAACCGTGGTGCTTTTGGTTGGTTTACTGAAAATGGTGAGCTGACTCAGCAAGCCATTCAAAGAGAAAAATATTATTTCGCTGTCCAAACTTTATATTTGCCAGAATGGAATCAAAATCACGATGAACTTAAACCTTGGTACAAATATCGCAAAATGATTGCGATTAATCCTGCCGATGGTATGGCTGCCGTTGGAGTGGTGGGTGACGCTGGTCCAGCTCAATGGGTGGGTAAGCAATTTGGTGGGTCGCCAGAGATTATTAAAGATGCCAAAATTTGGAGTAAAGAAGCTCGAGGTCGTGTCATTCTATTTTTTGTTGACGATCCAGAGGACAAAGTCCCCTTAGGGATTGTAGATTTGAATCAAATTAAAGAGCAATTAGCTCAGGCGGAGGCAGCTTCATGAGAAATGTTTATTACGCGCCACTAGTGAGATGGGAACGAGTCGAAGAGATTATTATGCTGGTGCCGGAAGATGAGCGAGAAGAAGCCGAAAAATTGGTGATTAGTTCGATTGATCATGTGGTGATCGAAACAGTTTTGATTCACTTGGACAAAGACCATCATGAGGAGTTTATGCAAAAAATCCACGATGCTTATCATGACCCATCTGTTTTGGAGTGGCTCAAAGAAAAAGTGGGAGATATTGAAGAAAAGCTGAAAAACGCCATTTCCCAAACCAAATCATCCATAATTCAATTATTGAGTTAAAATATGGCTAAGTTAAGTGCTTTCGAAATTGATATTGATGAAGGATTGAGTCACGAATCAATTGAGAAAGTGCGGAACTTAGCTAGAATGTAACGAAATGATTAGAATAAACCTCTTTGTAGGGTCAAGATTTCCAGTTGATCGTAAAATGATTCGCGAACGAGCGAAAGATGTGTTGTTGGAGCGAGGCTTGGATCATATTGAAGTTGATATTTCGATTGTTGGATCAAGGAAAATTAAAGAATTAAATGAGTCAAAATTGGCTCACGAAGGCACCACTGACGTTTTGTCTTTTCCTCAGCATGAAAAAAACCAGCTTCATGATTTCCCACTTCCAGAGGGCATTCCACCTCATCTTGGCGATATCGTGATTAGCTTTCCTGAAGCTGTCAAAACTGCCAAAAAATTTGGCAAAAGAGTTGACCAACAAATCTGTTTTTACCTAGAGCATGGTTTGATGCACTTGCTTGGATATCACCACGATTGAAAAAGGATTGATCAATCAATTTAGTGTATAATACCTGAGTAAGAAAAAGTCAACCAAAAATAATCAAGTTGTTTCCAAGAAAAACCTTTTATGTCTAAAGTCCCGCAAGCGATTTTGAATGATATTGATGAGCTAATTAAGAAAGCCAAAGCCCGCGGGTTTGTCACTCAAGACGAAGTCTTAGAAGCTTTTGTTGAACCAGAGCTTTATATTGATTTACTCGATGAATTTTATAATCAGCTTTATAACTTAGGTTCAGATATTTTTGAATCAGTTTCCCAAGATAAAGAAGAAGACACGGTTTCTGACTCTGCTAAAGAGCTAGAAATGCTATCCAGTCTCAAGACTAGTGGCAGTGCTGACCCAGTCCGCATGTACCTCAAAGAAATTGGTCGTATTCCTTTGTTGAACAGAGAAGATGAAATTCGTTTGGCTCAGCGCGCTGAAGCCGGTGATGCCAAAGCCAAAGAAAAATTGACTTCCTCCAACTTACGTTTGGTCGTTTCGATTGCCAAAAAATATATTGGCCGTGGCATGACTTTCCTTGATTTGATTCAAGAAGGCAACAAGGGTTTGATTAGAGCCGTCGAAAAATACGACTGGACTAAAGGTTTCAAATTTTCTACTTATGCCACCTGGTGGATTCGTCAAGCTATTACTCGTGCGATTGCTGACCAAGCTCGTACGATTCGTATTCCTGTGCACATGGTGGAAACCATCAACAAATTGATGCGCACTTCTCGTAAGTTGATGCAAGATTTGGGCCGTGAACCCACCCCAGAAGAAATTGGTGAGTTGATGGATCTCGAACCAGAAAAAGTCCGCGAAATTTTGAAGATTTCTCAAAACACTACTTCCCTTGAATCACCAGTCGGTGATGGAGAAGATGACTCAGTGTTGGGTGACTTTATTGCTGATGATAAGCAAACTACTCCTTATGATGCCACTTCACAACATATGTTGACTGAAAACATCAGGGAAGTGTTATCTGCTTTATCTGACCGCGAAGCTCGTGTTTTGGAAATGAGATTTGGTCTTGAGGGTGGTAAACCTATGACTTTGGAAGAAGTTGGTCGTAAGTTTGGTGTCACTCGTGAACGTATTCGTCAGATTGAGGCTAAGGCATTGAGAAAATTAAGACATCCAAGTAAGAGAAAGAGATTACAAGACTTCTTAGAATAAGGTTTTTATTTAGCTCGATTGATCGGTGATTCAATCCTTCATCAATATCAATCTCGCTAATCAAAAACCTTATCTATAAAAGCTTGTGATCACGTCTGGAATTTTCTTGGTGAGGTTGATATAATCTAGTCTCGTAACAATCCCCGATAGCTCAATGGCAGAGCGCCCGGCTGTTAACCGGTAGGTTCTAGGTTCGACCCCTAGTCGGGGAGCATTAAAATCTAAGAAAAATTAAATTGACTTCAAATTTCTCTGTACTGGGTTCCCAAAAAAGGGATTTCCCTCGTAAAAGTAGCCTTTGTGACACTGCCACTTTCAAATTCAAATTTGTCTAATTGAGCTTCAAATTCATCTTTGTTTAGACTCACAATATATTGAAAATTTTTTCCTTTTTTGTTTTGGTCGTATACAAAATTTAATGCCCTAACCATGTCATCTCTTCCCGTTGACGGGAAAATATTATCATGAATAAGAAAACCTAAATGACGTGAGGTTGTCACTCCACTGATCATAAGTAGAATGTCATACATAAATGTCCGTATACGATCCATGCCGCTACCGCCATCTAAATCAATTCTGTAATCAAAAACAATATATTCAGCCTGCAGGGATGTTTTAATGTCAAATTGACATCTAGAGTTACCCGCAATTACCTGATGAAGTTCTTTCAGATTGTTCTCGAAAGATTCAATATTTTTCTTTTTCTCTAAAATTTCTTTATCAATTAGTTTAATTAGTTGGTTTCTATTTATTTCCAGTGTTTTTTTCTCTTCTTTTTTTTGTTCTAAAGTGTCGTACTTATCTACTAGATTTTCTAATTTATCATTCTTTTCCTTTTCTTCTTTTAAAGCCCTCTTTAAACTATCAATTTTTTTGTCAGCATTTAGAACTTTATAAATTTTTGAAATTTGAGAGTCAATTTGAGTAATTTTTCCATCTAGATCATGAACTTCGCCGTATAAAGTCTCTAATCTTTGATCAAAAATTTTATTTTGAAAACTTTCTATTTTTTCATGTAACTCAATTACTTCATTTAAAGATTTTTTGACTAAATCACCTAAACCCTCTCTAAAAGTATTATAAATTATCTCAACTCTTTTAGGATTCACTTTCTCAAATTGTGGCAGTTTTTTAATTCTGTTTATTGCCAATAATTTGGAAGATCTAAGAGCAGATAATGATTCTAGTTGATATTCCAGATCTTGCAATTCTTCCTTGCGTTGTCTGAAGCCTTCTCCAGGTTTAAGTTCTTCAATTGAAAAATTGAGTTTTTCAACCTTATCTTTTAGATCGTTTATGTAAGATCTAACCGTTTTAACATCGATGCCCATGTTTTTGAATGTTCTATTTATATCACGTAAACTTGCTTCGTTGTCAGTAATTGTTTTATTAATTTGTTTCATCCTGTCTATAAAGCTTATATCGAACCCAAAGAGATAAAGATGCGGTTTTATTGCGTCATTAAAATTAAAGAACTTTTTATTGGCAAAAGGTCTAAGAATGTCGTCAAAGGATGATTTCTCTTCTCTTATAAGAATCGAAAGCAAATTTCTAATTGATGGCTTTAAAACATTTTCCGAACCTTCAAAAATAATACTTTCAAACCATTCTTTAGCATCGTCTAGCTTTTCAAATTCTTGTTCGTTTTCATCTACTATGAGTAAAATAGGTGATTTAGAATTACGTTTTCGTTTAATTGTAATATTTTTAATTCTTTGTTTTGTTTCTATTTCTAGATCTAAACAGATTAATTGTTCTTCGCTCAAAACATCATTTGGAATTTTATTAATTCTTGAACTAAAATCTGAAAATAAACAATAATTTATCATTTCTATTGCAAGAGATTTTCCTACACTATTCATTTTCTCACTATTATCTGATCGTTCTCCCAATAAAATATTTAAGCCCTTTTTAAAAACAATCGGATTTATTTTTTTGCCTTTAATAGTATCTGGCTCAAAATAGAGCTGTTTTAAAGTTATCATTTTATTTTGTTTACAAGCGCTAGGTTGTATATAAAAGGTGGGTCGAAATCGATGATGTTATTCATATAAAGGAAAAAAATAGCCGAAATTGTATTCTCATAGTTAAATGAACCGCTTTTTTTTCTTACAAGTGGGTAAATATCGAAGATAGGCATTTTGTCCTTTTTCTTTAAAGCCTCTAAGATTACTGACCCTATCACAACGCTTGAGTCACTTATAGTTTCGTCTGGAGAGAGTAAAGTTATTTTATTATTCATGAGTCGGATTTGGAAAAACATTACATGCTACTAATTGATTATAAAGATAGTAGCGCACGGCACCACTGTCATAATCAAAATTTTGTAGGTCATCAGAATAAAATTTACTTTCAAGATATTCGCATAAATCATCCAATGCTGTGATAGGGTTTTCTTGATTCCTCATTAAAGCGGCAGCGCTTTTGATTCTTAGAAAACTGCAAACAACGTCAACATCTGTTCTTGGTATTTGATAATCTCTCATGACAACAAAGTATTGTGCCTTATATTTAATACTTAACTCTGCATAAAGGTTAATTAGTTCATCTGCGTATTTATCAAAACGAAACTTGATCTTTTTCTCAGGATCAATCTCTCTTTTGTCTGAAGTTGAACTCTCCTGATCTTTTGATAATCGGGTCAAAGTAGAAATTATCAGCTGAATAGTTTTTACCTCATTTGACACCTTGGTTTTAATGCCAATAGTTACACTATTATGGTCACCATTAATGTTTGGTGAATTATTACCAGCGCTTGTTTGATGTGCTACATTGGTCATTGAATGTTCACGCTGTTCCCGTTGCCAGCTGTATTGGGTGATTTATTACCTTTGGACTTTTGATTGAAGAATCTAATGTGGAAGAGATGAACCGTTACTGAACCAACAAGGCTGCCTAGACCAAAACTTATGACCAACTTAAATATTTCTGGATTAATTTGCACACAGCTCCTGACTTTTGATATTTACAATTATAAACTTATTCTTGATACTTGGAAAAGGAATTTAATAGTTATTTACTAGAGTAAATAATATGACTGATACGAATTTTTTTAAAGGTGAAATTATAGTAGGAACTCACAGAACCCGGGCAACCGCTCGTCATCCAATAATCTTTTGGGACAAGAGAGATGATCATACCTTTTTAGGATTAGTGCTCACACATTCTTCAAGAGAAAATAACCACATGATGAAAAGCGAGCACTTTAAAGTCAGTTTGCTTAAAAATTTCAATTTTGACCCCCAAAACCCAACTTATCTGGTTGCAGAAGTTTTTATAAAACCAGATCATTGGGGACCGTATAAAAAAGTAGGAGATCTCACAAAAGAAGGTATAGCTTTTGTTGAAAACTTAGTTTCTAATAATAAACCCCTTTATTGGTTTGAATTTAGAGAATTCAGTAAAAACAGGTGCTGATTTCCTCTAAGGCAAAGAGCATTTTTCTCTAAAACTTTTTTTCCTCGTAAATATCTCCCCAGCAACCATCTTTATGCACCTCATGTTCGTGGTCGTTTAAACCTCTGTTATACTTTTCCTATGTTTTCACCACAACCAAACAACCAATCAACTAAAGAAAATCCAGTTGGACGATTTATGGTGGCGAGCGGAGCAGTAATCGAACAAAACAACACCGGCAAAATTCTTCTTGTCCAAAGAGCTAGTAGTTTAGATTGGCAACCCAATGAATGGGAAATTATGTATGGCAGAATTGACCAATTTGAAGACACAGAGTCTGGTTTGAAAAGAGAAGTTAGAGAAGAGGTTGGCATCACTGATTTGGAAATAGTCGAAGTTCTGACGGTCTGGCACATTTTTAGAGGCAGTGAAAAGATTGCAGAAAATGAGTTGATTGGTATTACTTATCATTGCCGAACAAATCAACTTGAACCTGTTCTCTCAAATGAACACCAGGCATTCAAGTGGGTGACTCCAGAAGAGGCTTTGGATCTAGTGAAAGTGGATGGCATAAGAAGAGATATTAAAAAGTTCGGCAGTAAACAACTCTTAATTTTTTCAACTTTGAGATAATAATAAGTATAAAAAACAATCACTCTATGACCACAATCAACCCCTGGATCAACTTCAACGGCAATGCCGAAGAAGCTTTCACCTTTTACAAATCAGTCTTTGGCGGTGAATTTACCAAAATCATTCGTTTCAAAGATATTGCCACTGAAGAATTTCCAGTTCCAGAAAATGAAGCTAACAAAATTATGTACATTGCTTTGCCGATTGGTGAGAGTAACGTTTTAATCGCCAACGACGTGCCAGAAGTTTTGGGTAGAGTTAATGAGCGTGAAAATCGCAGTAAAATTTTTGTTAGCACTGATAGTAAAGAGGAAGCTGACAGATTATTTAACGGTCTTTCTCAACAAGGAGAAGTAGAAGGGCCAATGGGCGATAGTCCTTGGGGTTCTTATGCAGGCGTGTTCAGAGACAAATATGGAATTGAATGGATCATCGATTTTTCACCTAAAAATAAATAAGTAATTTAAGGGGAAGCTGCCATGCAAAAAATAGTACCTAATCTCTGGTTTTCCAGAAATGCTCAGGAGGCTGTCGAATTTTACACATCAGTCTTCAAAGACAGCAAAATTGTTAATACCACTTATTATCCTAACGATGGCTTGGCTGATTTTCAAAAAGATTTTGCGGGCAAAGTTTTGACCATCGACTTTGAACTTAATGGTCAACTTTTTGTCGCCATTAATGCTGGTGACGAATTCAAATTCACCGAAGCGATTTCTTTAGCTGTGTTTTGTAAAGACCAGGCAGAAATTGATTATTACTGGAGCAAACTTTCCACTGTTCCTGCTTCTGAACAATGTGGTTGGTGCAAAGACAAATATGGTTTGAGTTGGCAAATTGTTCCAGAAAATATGGATGAATTGATGAAAAAACCTGGCGCCTTTGATGTGATGATGGGGCAGAAAAAAATTGTGATCGCTGAGTATTAAGCTCAAATTTACTTTGATTAAAAAACCACCTGCGAACGCCACAGGTGGTTTTTTTTGTTAGTTAACTGTCGGATCGGCTTAATTTATTTATTTGAGTGAGAGTTTTTGACAGTGCTACTTACACACAATCCTTGGTTTCTGAATCCGAAGAAAAGTGATAGCCAGCCACCTTTTTTACAATCATCTTTACTCTCAGGCATAGTGCTTGGAGAAGGTGAGGGACTCACTGAAGGTGTTGGCGATGGAGAAGGAGTCACAGTAGGTTCAAAGTCGTAAGTAGTAACATCAGTGTCTGTGTTGACTACCACTTTGTCTAAGTAACCATCCAAGCCTTGATCGTTAGCAGAGGTGTCTCCGACATTAAGAGCAAACATTCTAATGGTTGAGTTCGCGCTTAGGCTATCCATGTCTGCGGGACTAGCAGGACAGGTAAATGGTGACGAGATGCTTTGTGTGACTGGGTAAACCGCATTGGGGTCAAAGGTAACTGTAGTGAAATCAGTTGTAGAGCCCATACTTGGAACTACGTTGTAGCGACAATCATAAAACTTGTTGTCAGCAGATACGCCAAAGTTGGCATAAACATTCATATAGAAATGTTGCTTATCATCGTTAGTACCACCACTGCCGACCTTAAAGTCGTAGTTAATGCTATTAACATTGGCGATTTTAGTATTTATAAAGTTTTCACCGACAAATTTGTCGGCAGGATTATCGCTAATTGGGAGAACATATAAACTGCCAGAGCCAATGCTGGCACTGTCAGTATTAAATTCAAATTCTGTGCTGGTATTGAGGTCACGGTTAAATAACCAGCCTGGCTCATCTTCACCAAGCGCAGTATCAGCTGAAACTTTAATTGTGGTCGCGGCAAACGCTACTGACGATGCTAGGGCAAACAGCCCTATCAGCCACAAAAAACTACTAAGAATCTTTTTTTTCATAGAACTTCCTCCTCCTTTTGGAAATTAATAATTAATTTTTTTTCAGGTGCTGTGCCTGAGATTACATTCAAGCATTTTCATACCGGTAGTTTGTACAAGGAAATGTAAGAATTAAGTAAGTCACTGCTTTTGAATGTTAAAATTATTTAAAGTGAAAATTAAAAATTAAACAAAAAAGGTAAATATGTCTAAATACGTCGATGGTTTCTTATTAGTTGTTCCTAAAGATAAGGCAGAAGAGTATAGAAAAATGGCTGAGATGGGTCGTGACTCTTGGATGAAGCATGGCGCTTTAGAATATTTCGAGTGCCGTGGTAACGATCTCAAACCTCAAGAAATGGGTGAGGAAAAAACTCGTCATTTCGCTGACGTCGCAGGCGCTAGCGGTGAAGAAGATGTGTGGTTTTCCTTTATCGTTTTCAAATCAAAAGAACATCGCGATGAAGTTAACTCCAAAGTGATGGCCGAAATGTCTGAATCAATGAAAGATTTTGATGAAGCTAAAATGCCAGTAGACATGAAGCGCATGGCTTATGGTGGCTTCCAAGTTGAAGTCGAGGGCTAAATAAACAAGTTAGTTTGTTTATTTTTCAAACTCCAAAATATCGCCTGGCTGACAATCTAAAACTTCACAAATTGCTTCTAAAGTTGAAAAACGAATGGCTTTGGCTTTGCCATTTTTGAGAACAGAAAGATTAGCCATAGTAATGCCGACTTTATTTGAAAGCTCGGTCATACTCATTTTTCGCTGAGCCAAAATGACATCTAAATTAATTTTAATTGACATAATTTTTTTCGACAGTTTTCCTAAATAATTTTAGGAAATTAAACAGTCAGATCATTTTCTGATTTTAGATCAACAGCGTTTTGCAACAATTTTTGGAAAATACTAGCTGTAGTAGCAATGACAAAAGAAGCGAAAGCGATGACGCCTGCGATTAAGACAACTCCTGGCGAATCATCGTCTTGAGCAAACATGAAGACATAAGGTAAAGCTAAAGCAATAAAAATAGAGAAGAGCACTGCACAGCGTTTGATGTTTCTAAAAACAAGCACGCCCTTTTTTGTGAAGGCAATGTTTTTATCAATGTAGCCTAAAAATTTAATAGCTTGAAAAATTGCGAAGAAAAACGGCACCGAAGTTAGGTAAACATATGCTAAGAATGGATCATTGAAGTAAAGACTAATGGGATCAGAGTTGGCGTTTCTACCTTCGACTTGGGGGAACCAAAGCAAGAAAGTTAAAACAATTGCAGCAATAAAAACCAAAACAGATTTTAAAAATAAAGTTGAAGTTTTTTTCATAAAACACATTAGTTTGTATTTATATTTGTGATTATAAACCATTATTTATCGTTTATCAATATATAATTATTGTTTTTCGATATAAAGATGGCACATGTTAGAATGAAACTATGGAAAATCACAAAGTATTCGCAATGGCTTTTGCTCGCATTTACCCACTTTATATTACGAAGGTAGAGAGGAAAGGTCGCACTAAAAAAGAATTAGATGAAGTTATTCGTTGGTTAACTGGATATTCACAAAAACAGTTGGAGTTACAAATCGAAAAAGAAAACACACTTGAAAGATTTTTTGCCGAAGCCCCAGAAATGAACCCAAATCGTTCGTTGATCACTGGTGTGATTTGCGGTGTTAGATTGGAAGAGATTGAAAATCCATTAATGAGGGAAATTCGCTACCTAGATAAATTGGTTGACGAATTGGCCAAGGGTAGACCAATGGAGAAAATTCTAAGAAAGTAGTTTGTTATACTAGAACCATGACAAATCTAACCTCCGAACAGACATCTGAACTATTACAAACTTTGGCGGAACGATTCAAGAAAAATATGGATCGCCACCCAGGTTTGAAATGGGAAAATATCCAAACTAAGTTAGAAGCAAACCCCAAAAAACTTTGGTCACTTAGCCAAATGGAATCTACTGGCGGTGAACCCGATGTTGTTGCCTACGATAAAAAAACTGATACATATATTTTCTTCGATTGCTCTCCAGAAAGTCCAAAGGGCAGAAGAAGTCTTTGTTATGACGAAAAAGCTTTAAACTCTCGAAAAGAGTTTAAGCCGAAAGACTCCGCCACTAACTTAGCAAAAAATATGGGTGTTGAGCTTTTGAATGAAGAAGAATATCGTTATCTCCAGTCACTAGGAGAATTTGATCTCAAAACTTCAAGCTGGATAGAAACACCAGAAGAGATTAGAAAACATGGTGGAGCTGTTTATCAAGATCGTCGTTACAACCACGTTTTCCTTTATCATAACGGTGCTGAATCTTATTATGCAGTCCGTGGTTTTAGGACTTCGCTTAAAGTTTAAAACCAAAATGGCAGAGCTAAGAACAAAACTTACTACACAAAAAGCCGAAGATTTTTTAGTACCATTGAGCCAGAAGATAAGAAGCAAGATAGTTTTAAACTGTTGGAAATGATGGAGGAAATCACGGGTCAAAAAGCCCAAATGTGGGGGACAAGTATTGTTGGATTTGGTAAATATCACTACAAATCTGAGCGGAGCGCACAAGAAGGCGACTGGCCACTAATTGGTTTTTCACCCAGAAAGCAAAATCTGACTTTATATATGATGACTGGTTTTGCTGAAGTCCAAAGTTTGTTGGAAAAACTTGGTAAGCACAAAACTAGTGTTGGTTGTTTATATCTCAAAAAATTGGCCGATGTTGATTTGGAAATTTTGTCTAAGTTGATCAAAAATTCTTACGAACAGATGAGGAAAATTCACGGCGTCAAATAATTATTTAGAGCTCAACAACTTTGCCATCCATTTTTTTGACGAAGTAGGTATCGTGAGTAATATATAAAATTCCACCTTCAAATTTTAATAAAGCATTTTCCAACTCTTCAATTGAAGGCAAGTCTAAATGGTTAGTTGGCTCGTCTAAAATAAGTAGGTTTGGTTCGCCAATAAACATCTTAATTAGTTGGAAACGGGCTTTTTGTCCACCAGAAAGGTTGGCAATTTTTTGACTACCGTCATTTTTTGGCTCGAATAAATATTGAGCCATAATTTTTTTGATTTCAGTGTCAATAATGTTAACGTTTTTTTCTTCGTAGCTTAACCTAATCGCATCTTCTAATTTCATGGACAAATATTTTTGACTAATTTCTTGTTCGTACTCACCAATGCGCACATCACTATCAATAGTAATATCACCTTCCAAAATGTGGGCTTTAGTTTCATGGCCACTGGCCATGCCCATGATAGTTCTGACTAAAGTACTTTTGCCGGCACCATTTTTACCTTTGATAAAAACTCTTTCATTGCCGTTTAAAGTAAAATTTAATCCAGAAAAAACCGGCTCGTTGTATCCCAAAGCCAAATTTCTAACTTTGATTAATTCCACGCCGCGGCTGTTTTCACTGGAAACAGAAATTTTGATATTTTTCTCTTTGAACTTGTGATAAGAATTAACAACTTTTTTGTCCAAAGCTTCGACAGAAGTTTGGTCAATCCAAAAAGATGGCTTGACTGTTTCGGCTTTAATTTTTTCGTAATCACGAAGCCAGTGGTCATAACGAATTTTCCACTGTTTGCTTTTGGCTCTCATTTGCAAACCCCACTCAACTCTTTTTTTAGCTTCTTTTAATCTATTCAGTTGATCCGAATAGTTTTTGACAGAGGTCAAAGTGTTGTTGGCGTTCTGAGAAATATATTGGTCGTAATTACCATTGAATGTGATTAATTTTTGGTCTTTGAGCTCAATGATTTTAGTGACGTGTTTTAAAACATCGCGGTCGTGAGTGACCACGACCACTGTTTGAGGCAAACTTCTCATCCAAGAAATAAAGCGATTTTTGCCGTGATAGTCCATATGGTTGGTTGGTTCATCGACGAGAAGCAAGTCAGCTTTAGAGAACATCATTCTCGCCATTTCCACATAACGCTTTTCACCACCTGACAAATTAGCTAAAGGTAAATGAGCTTCATTGTCACTAATACCAAAATCTTTGAGGGTACTTAAAATAGAGCCTTCAATATTGAAATATTTGTTGTCGGTAAAATATTCCAAGATTTCTAAGTAACGCTCTGAGTATTCAATTAAGCCAGCTTCAAAGTCATCGATAATTTTTTTATATTCAAAATAATGGGGAACGTCATGCAAAATATAATTAAGTGCCGATTGCTCGTTATTGTGAATATGTTCCTGCTTGGTGAGAGTGACACGCAAACCTTTGCGAGTGCTAATTTTTCCATCAAAGTCATGATCTTCACCACTCAGTATTTTTAACAGTGTAGTTTTGCCATGACCGTTACGACCAATCAAAGCAATTTTTTCACCTTCGACGATCGTCATATTAAGCTCCTTAAAAAGAAGCTTGACGCCCATGGTTTTAGCTAGATTAATCGCAGAAAGTAGCATGGAGGAATTATACCTGAGAAAGTTAAATTATGTTTAGACACTGTCATCCTTATCACTTGAGTATTTATATCCTATAATATTGATTTTTTATGATTTTGCGATATAATGAGTTGCTGAATTTTTCAGTCAGTTGCTCAAGCAACTGTGCACCTTAAACGCGGTTTAGATGAAAGGATGTGTAATAAGATGAAACAGCTTCCTCTGAAGTTTGTTCTCATGCTCGTAATTGCCTCGACGTTGCTTTTGAGCATTCCCAACGCTATGGCGTATGAAGCTCAGAACTGCATTACCATCGAGACTCACAACTACTATGCCCGGGAAGTCCACAATGACTTTATCGTGCGGAACATAGAAGTTTGTCTGAGTCATACCACCAAGTCGATTTCCTATGAATTGCCACCTTTGACCGTACCATTGGTCTTGGAGGCAACCGACAATGCGACTCTGACTGTTCGCTTATCGCCCATCGACAACCCTCAACAGCCATTTTTTGTTTTGGCTGGCGAAAGTGTAGAAGTGGTGTTGCCACAATCAGAAGAGCCTGTTCGTTACCAAATGGAAGTTTCGACCCTAAATGGTTCTGGCGATGTCATCGAAGGTTTCATTGACGGACAAGTTATCGGCAGAATTTTGCTCCGTGAAACTCGGTCAACAAATCGGAACTCTTTGATTGCCGCACTGGGTGGACTTTCGACAGAGTGGCAGTTCATGGTTGCGTCTCGCCCGCCTCGTAGCTTGGTTCAGTTTGGTTTAATCACCACTCCAAACGAAGCCGGTGAGTTTAACCTGAGCGAAGATGGTTGGATTCGGATGTCGCGCACTATCGAAGTATTGGGTGATGAGTGGCTTGATGGCGGTTATTTCGCTATCAAAGCAACTTTTCCCAAGTAAATGCACTTCGCGTCGCGTCTGAACTCTCGCCGCGTTTCCAAACTAAAGCTCCCACCCGTCAAAAGGTGGGAGTTTTTGTATTAATTATGGAGAAGGTGAGACCTCTAGAATATTTACCGAGTCGGTAATCGAAAAAATTCCTTCAATAGGATATCTTTGCCATTGGTTGGTGCTTAAATTTTCAATTGGTGTAATTAAGCCGGTGGCAGAAAATTTATCGCCGGCTCTAAACGTTGGCATTTCTTGAGAAGACAGGCTGAAATCAACCGCATAATATTCGCTGGCTTCAGTTTTTATACCAAAAGCACATTCTTCGGTTTGCGGTCCAGTTTGATCTTTGTGAGGGAGACAGACAAATTCACCTGATAAAGTGCCGCGGTACGGAGTGGTAGCGTCGGAGTTGGGTTGTTGTTTTTGATCGTAAATGTAATTGTTGAAAGCAAAAAAACCTGCACTTAAAAAACCTATAGCGAGGACAATTGTGGCAAACGTTTTGGTTTTCATTATTGGACAAATTTAAGCGTTGATAAAATTTGCTCAGTGGTTTGTTGATATGCGGGTCGATCTTGATCTTCACCGACATAAAGTGCGGTAATTCTGTAAATGATTGTACCCACCTTGACTGTGGTCTGGGTGAAGTCTGAACAGCCGGTGGCTGAAAATTGTCTTGCGTTGAGACCATCAACAATGACAGGCTTCAAAGCAGAAACTTGACCATTGTCAGTCGTACAATTAGTAATAGCGCTTTTTCTCTCTGTTTCAGCAACTTGTTCTAAGACTGCATTCGACTCAACCGGAATTGGCTCAACTCTGAAAATAAAACCATCAAACAACTCAGTCTGTGTTCTGCTGGAAGCCATTTGTTTTGGTCCCATAAGTCTAACAAAACTTTCTGTTTGTCTTGATTCTGCTAAAGCACCATCTGGGTATCTAAAAGAAAAGGTAGCGCTGGATAAAAGTGGCCAATTTGAGGTATCTACTTGTGTGTCAGGTGAAGATGTTGATGTGGTTTCTACTTCTGGTGCAGGGGACGCCACCGGGGTGGGGCTGACTTGGGTTTGGTTGGCGGTATTTACTGATTGGTTTTTGGGCATGAAAGCTGACAAGCCAATTAAAATTAATGCCACCGAAATAATAGTTAAAAATGTTTTTTGAGCACCACCTAAATTCGTATTCATTATCATATATAGCTAATCTTAGCGCATTTATCGAGATTTTTTGTATTAAATTGGTAAGAAATTTGATTTATAATCAAGTGTAATGAGTAAGGAAAAAAGAATTTTTTGTCCATTTTGTCATGAATTAATTATGCCTGAAGCTAAAAAATGCAGGCATTGTGGTGAGTGGTTGTCGGATAAAAATAGCAAAAATGTTGTAACTCCTAACAAAGTAATGCTTAAAATTTGGTTTTTAGGTTGGGTTACAACAATGGTGATTTTTTATCTAACTTTACTCTCAGTAGATTTCAATTTTACCAATACCAATTCTTTCTTCGCGATTCTTTTAGTTGTGGATGCTTTAGTGGGAATTTTGGCATTTATGGGAGTTATTTTGGCAATTTTTGTGGGTTTTTTCAAAAAAAATGAACGAAAAAATTCTTTATTATATTTTTTGATTACATTAGCGCTTTTTATTTTATTTTTTATTTTGCTTTTGAATTTACCTTCAAGTAATTTGCAAAATCCACCTTCAACTGTTCCTGATAATTTGTCTAGTCCCACACCTTTCTCTTCACCTTCGCCAACCCCAACGTCAAAAACTAACACTGATTCAACAAATACGGCGACTGAAAAATTAAATCCAAATGACCCAGTTCATTGTCCTGTTTCTGATAAATGCGGAGGTGGTACTAAGCCATTGAAAAGAGCAGAATGCGAAAATTCAGTTTGTTGCGAGATAGGTGATAAATGGGTTTTTTACACTGATCGCGATCAGTGTATTAGGGATCAAGGTGGTAATCCGGCTAATGCTGGAAAAAAGAAAGTCCCTGTTTTTCTTGTTCATAATTCTGCTACGGTTTTTTGTCCAGAGGACAATGTCGATGCGGTCAAAGCTGCTTCTCAACAAGCTAAGGACGAGCAAAATAAGTCTAGAGATTGTTTGAATAAAAGTTCAGACTATTATAGTCAATGCACTTCGACTTGCTGGGATATTTATATGTCTCCTACTAGATGTGACTATTGGGAATATTCCCATGATTCATTTGATTCTTGTTTGAGTTACTATAGTGAACAATATAGATCCTGTTCAGATAGTTGTGGTAGGAGTCAAGACCTTTCAGATGAAGCTTGTTCTTCAAAGTATTACACCGATTATGTAAATAAGTTGGTTAATAGTTTGTGTAACTAGATTTTCTCCAAAAATTTTTTCAAGTGTTGTTGTCTTTTTACTCGACCCTTTTGCAAACTATCTGCCAATGAGCTAATCACAAATAAGCCCAAGCCTACGCCCATAAAAATCAGAACCATAGTGAAGATTTTGCTGGCGTCTTTAGTAGGGTGTAAATCGCCATAGCCCACGGTAGCAATTGTCACGACAGTAAAATAGAGAGAATCTAAAACATTCCAACCTTCTTGGTAATGGTAAAAAGTAGTGCCAGTAGCAAGAAGTATTAGTAGGGTGGTTAGGGTAGACAGAAAATGTTCTGGCGGCTCTACGCCCGTAATATGCAGATGAAGTTTAGAGGCTAACTTTTTGAGCAAGTTTTTCATAAATTTGATTATACTCTCGCCCACTTTTGCTTACTACTGTGTACTAGTTCACTAGTTTACAAAATAATATACATTTGTTAAACTTCAAACATGAAAGAAAAATATCTTCATCCAAACCAGCAAGTTGAAATTTTAGGTTTTGGTTATCCACACCTTTGCCAGTTGGAGCATGTTTGGCGAGCAGACTAAGCGGGGAAAAAAGTTTGGTGGTAAGGCAGAGAATTTAAGTTTATTAGTAGCCAACGGTATTCCTGTTCCTGAGGCGCAAGTTATTTCCACAGAGAGTTTTACTGAGTTTAAAAGAACTGGTCAAATTGGCCAGGAGTTAATTTTGACTTTAGAAAAAGTCCGCCAAAATTTTGGTGGCAAAATTGCCTTGAGAAGTTCAGCTACTTGCGAAGATGGTGACAGGCTGAGTATGTCAGGTGTTTTTGAGACTTTTTACTTGGATGAAGACCATTCAATAGAAGATTGTTTACACAAAATTTATGAGCAAGCACAGTCACAAACCGTTCAAGATTACTTGGCTCTTCATGATTTAAGTGGTGAACAAGTGGAGATGGCTGTGGTGGTGCAAAAATTAATTGAACCGGATGTGGCAGGTGTGATTTATACCGGTGTCGAAGGCAATCTTTTGATTCAATACGCAAGTGGTTTTGGTTCTAATTTAGTTGATGGTGTGGTGGAAGGTGCATCAATTGTTTACTCTCCTAATGAAGATAAACTTATTAAATCAAAAAACTCTGATTTGTTGAAAATTTCTTCAGAAAAATTAAGAGAGCTCGCTACATTAGCTAGTAAAATTTGTAAGATTTTTCCTAACTCAGCTCAAGACATTGAATTTGCAATAGAAGGTGACAATATTCATATTTTGCAAGCTCGCACTTTGACAGCAGAAGCTGATGGTTTTGATTTAGAAATGAGTGAGACAGAAATTGTTAATTACATTAAAGAGCAGATTAGACAAATTGTTGATAAAGAAAAAGCTGAGCTGGGCACAACAAATGTGATTTTGAGCGATAGTAATTTTAGTGAGTTACTTCCCCATCCCAAAGAAATGGACTTTGGTGTTTTTGCACATATTTTCACTGGAAGAAATGGGCAGGCAGGTGCTATTCAACTAGGTAGAAAACAAATGGGTTACCCTCTGGGCGAAGAATCGGTGGGCTACATGGATTATGTGGGAGGAAAACCATACTTTAGCATTGCCAAAGATGCTCACACTTTTTATGCAGGTTTCCCAGCTACTAAGGATGAATATACTCAAACATTTGTTGAAGAATATTTGGCGTCTATTAATGAACATCCAGAAAGAGGTGAGTATCCGGAAATGGGCTTGTACGTTCAGGATCCAAGTTTGGAAGAGCTGGTGAACAGATTTGGCGAAGTGGCTGGTCAACAATATTTTCAAGTTTATTTAAATTTTAAAGAAACAATGAAGAAGCAGGCCGAGTTGTTTTTGCCTGAATATTTGTTAAACCAAAAGTCCGCCATTGATTCGTTTATCGTTCATCATGAAGCCATTGATTTTTCTCAACTAACGACTGAAGAATTAGGTAAACAGGCCATGGAAATTTTGGAACATTTAAGGACAGTTTCTTGTGTCCAATTTGTCAAATCAGCTCGCTTGGGATTTTATTTTTCCCAGCGTTTGCAAACTTTATTAAAAGACAATTTTGGTTTCAATGAAGATGAAGTAACTTCAATGTTTGCCAAACTAAATCAAGGTTTAGATGACAGTGAAATTACTAATGCCAATTTAAAAATTGCCCAGTCCAGTAGTTTAGATGAAGCTTTGGAAGTTGGAAAAAGATTAGTGGGTCACTATAGTACTGGCGAGATGTTGGAAATCAGACACCCCCGTTTAAAAGATGACGAGGTAGCGCTTGGGCAATATGTGGGGGGAATTTTTTCTTCTGGCTCGCAATATGTACAAGAGTTTGAAAGACAAAAAAGTGATCGTCAGGAAGTGGAGATAAAACTTAAAGAGCGTCTAGTCGGAAATACTGAAGTAAGTGGAGAATTCACACGGGTTTTGGAAGCTTCACAAACTTATATGTCGCTTCGTGAAACTGTGAAATATCAATTCGTCAAAGAGTATGCGATTTTACGAGATATTTTGGTAGAGTTGGCTAATAAGCTAGAGATGCCGGCAGAGGATATATTTTCACTGTATCCTGAAGAAATTTTAGATTTGGTTCAAAATCCTACTCACTTCCCTGCCCTGATTGCAGAGAGACAAGAAAGATTTGGCAAATATTCATTGCTTGATTTACCATCAGTGATTCGCGAAAGCGATATTGATTTGATTGGCGAAGCTGAGTCTAGTGAGCAAATAGCAAATCTAGAGTTGTTGGGAAAGTTTTTGGCAGGTGGTAAAGCTTTGGCTGAGGCTATTATTGTTAACCTTGAAGATTTTGAAACAGTCGAAGCGGCGAGAGAAGTTCTGCTTTTTTACCGAAATCAAGCTTTGCCAATTGTGTTGGTCGCTTCACAAATGAATTTGAGTCACGATCCATTGATTGTTCAAGCTGATGGATTAGTGATTGAAAATGCAGGCTTAGTTTCTCATGGAGCACAGCGTGCACGTGAACTTGGCCGAGGAGCAATAGGCGGGATAAAAGCCAAAAAATTAAAAACAGGCGAGCGAGTCAGTTTTAATCCGAGTTTGAAAAAGATTATAAAAAATAGTTGACTCCCCTATGGTTTATAATGGGAGTTATGAATGAAAAAGAGTTGTTTGAGCAATTAGTTAAGGCCATGATGGTTTATAAAAAACCAGCTGATTTAAAACAATTCTTAACAGCCATTCTAACTCCCAAAGAACTAGGAGAAATCTCTACAAGATTGGAAATTGTAAAGTTGCTAAAAAAGGGCGTCCCACAACGAGAGATTGCTAAAAAATTGGGTGTGGGTGTGGCTACTGTAACGAGGGGTTCACGCGAATTGAGCCGGGGTAATTTTAAAGATATTGATTAATTTTATGAGAAGAATGGTTATTTTGATCGGGATATTTGCAATGCTTTATTTGGCTTTTACTAGCTTGAGAGATATTTTCTTTTCTCACTAATGTTTGATGTTTAGTTTTTGAATTTATCCAAAGCAGCTTTCAAAGCTCTAGCTATGGTATTGGTAGTTCTGACTTTTTCATTGTCAGTCATGGCATTAAATTCTTCGGCGCTTTTGGGGAAAACACGCATAATTTCTGAAAAAATCTGGTTAGCTTCTGGATATAGGTCTAAGGTGTTTTGAAAGGCTAATTGCACATAGCCTAAGGCTAATAAATTGTTATATCTTAGACGATTTTTTTGATACCAAATGAAAAGCTTAGGGTCGGTGGTTTCTACAATGGCGTAGAAGTTTCTTCTTTTATGATGCTCGCGACCAAATTCATCTTTGATGGTTGGGGCAGTCAGAAAATCACTCAACGCTTCGGCGATTTGATTTATTTTTGGATCTTCAAAGTGGGGAACATTGGTACCGAGGTCTAAGACTTTGATTTTATAGCCGTGTTGTTTGCCCAATGATTCAAGGGACTTGGCTAAAATCTGTGTTTCGGGGTTGTGATGAGCAGCCTCATTGAGCATAGACGGAATAATATTAACATAAACAAACCAACTCCCTGAAGCGGGAGTTGGCTGCCTGTCCAGCGGTTTGCTGTTTATTGGTTAGTAGTCTGAGGTACGACTTTAGTCAGTCGCTCGCCCAAGTTGATTACTTGAGCTGTAAGACTTCCGTCTTGGTTTGGTGTGCCAACAACCATGATTGATTCACCAGTCTTGAGATCTGAAGTTGCTCCAGCTTCAGTTTTGTTGACGGTGGTTTTGTCTGAAAGTAAAACAATCTTAGTGCTACCATCTTGGCTTTTGATCGTGAGAGATTGGCCGTCTACGGCAATAATTTCGCCACTAGCTGGTCTACCTGAGCCAAGCATTCCTCCTACCTGAAAACCTTGAGTTGAGCCGCCAGTTCTCTTGATATCAAATTGTCTGTTGCCAGCGCTATCCATCATTCGACCAGCAAAATTTCCCGACCCAAAGCCGCCGCTAAAACTTCGGCTTTGTTGAAATTTAGTGCCTGCATAAAATGAGGTTGCTCCAACGACGGCCAAAGCCGAAACTGTCAAAAGCAAATTGACAGAGGGTTTGGGCAAGTTATTTGTTTTTGTTTGATTCATATTAACCTTTCTTTTTATTTTTTTATTCATATCTCAATGCTTCAATAGGTTGGAGATTGGCAGCTTGTCGGGCTGGATACCAACCAAAGATGACTCCGATTGTTGCCGACACAACAAAAGCCAAAATGATTGAAGTAGGTGAGATAACAAAAGCTGAGTGAGTAATGACTGAATATAAATAAGAAGCGCCAATCCCTAGTAAAATACCAAAAGCGCCTCCGGAAAAAGTTAAGATGACTGACTCAACTAAAAATTGAGTAATGATGTCTTTTTTCTTAGCACCTAAAGCTTTTCTTAGTCCAATTTCACGAGTGCGCTCAGTCACAGTGACTAACATTATGTTCATAATGCCAATTCCACCAACAAGTAGGGAAATTGCTGCAACTCCAGAAAGCAAAGTTGTGAAGGTTCCTGTAACGGAGGAGGCAGTATTGAGAATATCTTGTTGAGAAAAAATGGAAAAGTCAGCTTCGCTGGGATCGTTGAGCTTGTGTCTTTCGAGCAGTAAATAGCCAACTTCGTTTTGAGCTTGAGTCATGGCATCTTCACTGGTTGCTGTAATGGCAATTGAGGTTAAGTGACTTTTTCCAAATAATTGTTTTTGTGCGGTTGTTAGTGGCACGTAGAGAACATCATCCTGGTTTTGGAAACCGGTCCCCCCTTTGGAAACGGTAAGGCCGATGATAGTGAAAACATTACCGTTAATTCTGACTGTTTGTCCAATTGGATCAACTCCCTCGCCAAATAAAGTTGCGGCAGTGGTTGGGCCAATTACTGCTACTTTGCTCATAGCTTTGAGATCTGTCTCGCTGATAAAAGATCCAGTAGCAATCTCGATCTTATGAACTTCCATGTAAGCCGGTGTGGAGCCGATGACATTTGTATTTGAATTGGCTTGGCTGGTGGTGATTTGGCTGCGACCTGAATATTCTGGGGAAACAGTTTTGATAACAGTGATTTGGTCGGAGTTGGCAATCGATTCGGCATCGGCGTTGGTGAGGGTAGTGCTACTACCCGGTGCACCCTGAACTCCGCCAGAGCGTTGGGCACTCGGGCTAATGGTCAAAAGATTAGATCCGAGTGACTGAATCTGCGATTCAATGGCTTTTTGACTGGCTTGACCTAATGAGACTAACGCGATCACCGAACCAATTCCGATCACAATTCCCAGAACCGCCAAACTGGTTCGCAGTTTGTTGACTCTGAGAGTATTAATGGCTTCGCTCGCGATTTCGTAGTAATCCATAGTTTAAATATCTTGTTGTAATTTAGCTTTGGCTTGAGTTGGTTTAAGATTAGTTTCGTCTTTATAAAGTCGGCCGTCTTTGATGTGAATGATTCTTTGAGCATGATGGGCGATATCTGGTTCGTGAGTAATCATGATAATAGTGTGGCCTTCACGATGCAGTTTTTGAAAAATTGACATAATTTCATCTGCTTGCGATGAGGCAATATTACCTGTTGGCTCGTCTGCTAATAAAAGTGCAGGATTCATGGCAATTCCGCGGGCAATGGCTACTCTTTGTTGCTGACCACCTGAAAGTTGATTGGTGGTGTGATAAAGCCTATGACCAAGTCCAACCATTTCTAGATATTGTTTGGCTTTTTTTTCGCTTTCCTTTTTGTCATGAGCAGCATAAGCCATGGGCAACATGACATTTTTGATGGCTGGTGTTCGTGGCAATAAATTAAAGGCTTGGAAAATAAAACCAATTTTTCGATTTCTAATATCAGAGAGTTCGTCGTCGGTTAATTTTTCTACCAGTTCCCCATCAAGAAAATACTGACCACTGCTGGGTAAATCAAGCGCACCTAAAATATGCATCAGAGTAGATTTTCCAGATCCTGACGGACCCATGATGGCAACAAACTCACCTTTGTTCACTGTGAAGCTAATGTTCTCCAAAGCGATGGTGGTGATAGTATCAGTTTGATAAACCTTGCTGACATTATTGAGTTCAATGATCGGTTTTTTCATAAAAAGAAAGTTATCTCATTCTGAAAGTAGCGTTACCACCTCCGCCAAAACTACTAAATGGCGAAGTGGTTTTAGTTGTTGAGCCACTGGTTGTGGTAGCACGGGTAGCGTTGATGACAACTTCGTCACCCTCATTGATTCCAGAAATAATTTCAATTTGTGTGCCAGAAGCTAGGCCAGTTTCAACATTAACAGTTGAAGTTTGGCCATCCTTAATAACTTTGACGCTTGATTGACCGTTTTGGGTAGTGACGGCATTGGTTGGTAGCAAGATGACTTCGTTTTTAGTATCTGTAATAATATTCGCTTGAACAGCCATGTTGGATAAAATGTCAGTTGCCGCAGTATCAAGTATAATCGTCGCTGGGTATGAGGTGACGCCAGAGCTTACTTCTCCTGAAGTGTTGATGCTAAGAACTTTACCGGTATAAGTTTTATCTGCCAAGGCATCGACAGTAATAGTTACTTTATCGCCCTCACTAACTTTGGTGACATCAACTTCAGTCAAATTAACACTGATGGTTGGTAATGCATCAGTAACGATATTCGCTATAGTTGTTTCCTTAGTCAAAACCATGTTTTCCAAAATTGAGAGATTTTTTATTTCTCCAGAAATAGGAGCAATGATAATTGGCGAAATTTGCTTTAGTGAGCTGGCAGAATTATTCAAGGCTAATTGAGCTTGGTTGACTGCATCTTGCTGGATTTTGTAATTAGCTTCTGCGGCAAGCCACTCATTTTGAGGAACAACAAATTCTGGCAACGATCTTTTGTCTGAGTTGGTGTCTTTGTAATCTTCACTTTCAGAAAGTTCTTTATAGGTATCCCACTTACTTAGCATGTTGGCCTGAGTTGTATATAAGTTAGCTTTGGCGCTTGCAAGAGAATTTTTAGCGGATTGGTAACTTGCCAAGGCTTGGTTATAAGCAAGTTTTGATTCTTCACTCAATTCGATCTCTGCAATCTTGGCGCCACTTTTAATTTGGGTGTTATTTTCTACGTATAATTTTTTTACGACGCCCGAGGCATTGGTAACCACAGCTTGGGTATTATTATTGTTAACGGTCCCTGAGGTGGAAACACTGACAATGAGCGAACCCTTTGTGGCAGTAGTTGTTTGGGTGGCTGTTTGTGTTCGCGGTTGCTTGGTGACTTGCCAAATAATTAAGCCACTAACAATTAATAAAATTAGAGCAACAATAATTTTGAGATGACGATAGGTAAAATTCATAAGAGAATTCTACTAATCTTCTCTTAAGATTTGCTTAAGATGGGAAAACTAAAGTCACGACAGTACCGATGTTCTCTTTGCTTGAGATATTGATATCGGCGTCTTGAGCCTTCATGAGTTTTTTGGCAATCGCCAGTCCCAAGCCGTAACCGTTGGTAGCTGATCGAGATTTGTCGGCACGGTAGAAGCGTTCAAAAATATGTTCGAGATCATCTTGGTTAATACCTATGCCATTGTCAGAGATGGAAATCTTAGTTTGTGTATCAGTCTGTTTGACGCTAATTTTGATAGTAGAATCAGAATTTGAGTATTTGATGGCGTTATCAATTAAGATGATTAAAGTTTCAACCAGATAATCAAAGTTAGCGTTTAGTTGACTGTCAATTTGAGAAATTTTGAAACTAATATTTTTCTTTTTGGCAAGTGAGTTGGTTTTTTTAATTGCTGTGGTGACAGCTTTTTTCAAAGATACTTTTTCGAGCTCTATTTTTTCTAATACCCCAACTTGCGCTAATTGTAAAAGTTGATCAGTTAAACTCTGCAAGGTAGAAACTTCTTCTAAATTACTAGAAATTAAGTGGCGCGCTGCTTTATCGTTAATGTTTTTTTCCAATAGCTGACTTTCCAACTCGGCTCGAAGTACGGCAAGGGGAGTTCTTAATTCATGAGAAGCATTGGAAATAAAGTCATTTTGTTCATTGACCATTTTTTGAATTGGTTTGAGAGTTTGCCCGGCCAAAAAATAGCTAGCAATTCCTGATAAAACTAAAATTAAGCTATTGATTGAAAGCAATGATACGATAGATTTTCGGCGCAGGTTTTTAAGTTCTTCAATTGTTGGAGAGTAAAGTGGAGTGGTGCCAAAAACTCTTTGCATTGGCAGTCTCACTGCTAATCCACTTTCTTGAATTTTTTGATCCATTTCCATGCGATTGATTATTCTTTGTAATTCACGAGTCGAGACTTGATAAAAACCAAAGCTAAATAAGCTCATGATAATCGCAATAATTAGTACATACCATAGAGTTAATTTGATTCTGGCTGTTTGAAAAATTATCATGTTTGATTTTCTATCATATAGCCAAAGCCACGAATAGTTTGAATGAGAGGCGGCTGAAATTTTTTGTCAATTTTATCGCGCAAATGCTTGACGTGAACTTCAACTGTTGTGGGTAAAACATCACTATTATAGTCCCAAACATGGTTGACAATTTGTTCTTTGGAAACTATTTTTCCAGCGTTTTTCATTAAATACTCTAAAATTGAGAATTCTCTGCTGGAAAGATAAATATTTTGATCAGCTCTCGTGACTTTAAAGTTTTTCGTATCAAGTGATAGGTCGGAAATGTTAAGTAAGTTAGTTTGAGTTTGGACTCGTCTTGTTAATGCATTAATTCTAGCTAAAAGCTCTTCTAAGGCAAAAGGTTTGACCATGTAATCATCTGCGCCACAGTTGAGTCCTGCAACCCTATCACGAACCTGTCCTTTAGCGGTTAACATGACAATGGGCAACTGATTATCAGTGGCTCTTAGTTCCTCGCAAATTTCTAAACCCGTCATTTTGGGCAACATGATGTCTAAAATTAGCAAATCAAATTTTTTAGTGATCGCTAGCTCATAACCAGATTCCCCGTCAAAGGCAATGCTAGTTTCATAGCCAGACAACTCTAGCGCCCTTTGGATGGCTTTAGCCAGTTTTACTTCATCTTCTACGATCAGAATTTTCATTGTCTGGTATTGTACCTCCTTTTTCTCAAATTTTGCTTAAATTACCCTCATACCCTGTTATATAATGGCTACATTGTGTCAAAAAAAACTAATCCCCTTCCTTTTTATTCATTAAGCATTGAAGATGTTAGGCATCAGCTTAAATCAGATTTAGCCAATGGTTTATCTCAAAGTGAGGCTGAAAAACGCCTGTTAGAGTTTGGCCATAATTCACTTCCTGAATTACCCAAAGATCCATGGTGGAAAAAATTCTTGTCACAATTTCAAGACTTTTTGATTTATATCTTAATCGCTGGCTTGGTCTTTTCTTTTCTAGCTGGTGAATATGTAGACGGCATTGTGATTTTAACCATTGTTCTTGGTAATGCTATTTTAGCCTTCATTCAAGAGAATAAAGCCGAAAAAGATTTGGAGGAAATTCAAAAAATCTCGGCGCCTTATTGTATGGTTAAGCGGGGAGGAAAAATTGAAAAAATCCCTGCCACTGATGTTGTTGTGGGTGACATTTTGGTTTTGGAAACTGGAGACCAAATTGCCGCTGATGCTCGATTGATTAGTTTGGTTAAACTTGAGGTAGATGAGTCATCTTTGACCGGTGAATCTAAGTTTGTCAAAAAACAACTTGATCCTGTTGATGAAGAGATGAATTTGGCCGACCGTACTAATATGCTTTATAAGCACTCATTGGTTCGCTACGGTCGTGGCGAAGCTTTAGTGACGGCTATTGGCGTCGAAACTGAAATCGGTAAGATCGCTGAGAAACTGATGGTAACCGAAAAAATGCCAACTCCACTGGAAAAACAGTTGGAACACTTAGGTAAAAAATTGGGCATGATTGCTCTATTTATTTGTAGTTTGATTTTCCTTTTGAATTGGTTATATCGCGGCAATCCATTTGTTCATGCGATCATCGACTCTGTTTCTTTGGCAATCGCGGTGGTTCCTGAGGGTTTGCCTGCGATCGTGACGATTTGTTTGGCCATTGGTGTTCAAGCAATGAGAAAGAAAAATGCCATTGTCAGACATTTGCCAGCTATCGAAACTTTAGGCTCGACTGATTTTATTTGTACTGACAAAACTGGCACTATTACTGAAGGCGAAATGAGAGCAGTTTCTGCTTATTTTGACGGCGCAGCTCATTTATTTAGAGATCTTAAAGACAAAAAAGTGGAACAAAGTTTTTCTCGTCTGATGGAAATAGCTATTTCTTGTAATAACGCGACAGACAATTCTGGTTCACCCACCGAAGTCGCGCTTTTCCAAGTGGCCAAAGATTTTGAGGCTAAGAGTCAGAAGAAGGTTGATGAAAATCCTTTTGATTCTGCGAGAAAAGCGATGAGTACTGTGCATAAGATTGGTTCTAATTTGATGGTGATGGCCAAAGGTTCTCCTGAGGCAATTTTAGCCAACTCCACTCATATCTTGGAAAAAGGTAAGGTGCAAAAAATGACTCCAGCTAAAATGGAGAAGATCAGTCACGACTTGTCTGAAATTTCTAGACAAGGTTTGAGAGTCTTGGCTTTTGCCTACAAAGATCAATTAAAATCAGTGCCAAAATCAGTCAAGGGTGCTGAGAGCGAATTAGTTTTTGTTGGCTTTGTTGGGCTTAAAGACCCAATTAGAGTTGAAGCTAAAAAATCTATCGCTGAGCTCAAAAAAGCTGGTATTACTGCCATCATGATTACTGGCGATCAACACGAAACTGCTTTCATCATAGCCAAAGAAGCTGGTATTTTGGATGATGACGACGAGTTAGAAACTAGTGTTGTTCATGGTAAAGATCTTAAGGCTATGTCCGACGAACAGCTTCGCAATATTTGTGAAAATGTTAAAGTTTATGCTCGGGTTGAGCCCAATGACAAATTGAGAATTGTTCAAGCCCTTCAATCCAAAAATCATATTGTGGCTATGTCGGGTGATGGTATTAATGACTCACCAGCAATCAAGGCTTCAGATATTGGTTTAGCGATGGGTATTAGAGGGACTGAAGTGACTAAGAGTGTAGCTGACGTGGTTTTGGTTGATGATAATTACTCCACCATTGTTTCAGCTGTTGCTAACGGTAGAGTTATCTTACGCAACATCAAATTCTTTACCTCATATTTGTTGTCTTGCAATGCAGCGGAAATTTTGATCGTGCTGTTTGCAGTTTTGGCTGGTTTGCCTATGCCACTCAATGCTCGTTTGCTCTTATGGCTTAACGTGGTGTCTGACTTCTTACCAGCTCTAGCTATGTCATACGAACCATTCCGCGCTTCAATTATGCGCCGTGGTCCCAACCCCGCTGGTGCCCCTGTGATTGATCGAAGAATGTGGATTCATATTAGTGTCCAGACCATTATTTCTTCTGTGGTGGTGTTCTTGGCTTATGTTCACTATGACCACATTTCTCACGAAACAGGTATGACCGCAGCGTTTGTGGTGTTGGCGATGGCTGAAGTATTTAGAGCCTTAACCGCCAGATCTCACATCTTCTCAATTTTTGAGATTGGTCCATTCAAAAATAAATTTAGCAATTTGGCGATTGTAGTTTCTTCAGCTTTGGTTTTGGCTTTAGTCTATGTGCCTTTTATGAGAGAAATCTTTGATACTGTTCATTTGGATTTCTCAGTTTTGTCGAAACTACTTGCTCTTGCTTTGATCATGCCAGTAGCAGAAGAAGTGACCAAGTGGTTAATCAGGAAATTGAATATTCAAGCTTATGGCTAATCAAACTGATTTGATCAGAGATGGTTATGACCAAATGGCAGAGGCCTATGCTAATGAGCGTCATTATTTGAGAAGTGACAAATATTTGCGCAAGTTGGAGCAAGTTATTCCTAGACAAGCTTCTATTTTGGATCTTGGTTGCGGCAATGGTATTCCAGTGGCGGAAAGTTTGCTCAAAAAAGGTTATTTGGTGACTGGGTTAGATATTTCTCCAGTGCAAATTAAAGCTGCTAGGAAAAATTGTCCAAGAGGAGAATTTTTAGTGGCTGACCTTTTGGAGTTAAAACCGCATGAATATTCTGTGGAGGCCATAGTCGCTTTTTACTCAATTTTCCATTTACCTAGAAAAAAACATTTAAGATTTTTGCAAACCCTCAATACTTTTTTGCCGATTGGTGGTTGGATCTTGATAACAATGGGCGATAAGGATTTTGAAGGTTTTCATCGTTTGCATGGAGTGAAAATGTGGTCTAGTCATTATGATCCAGTTAAAAATTCTTATTTGGTTGGTGATGCTGGTTTTGAAATTGAGTTGGATGAAATTGACTTAAGTAGCCGCGAAAAACATCAGATAATTTTGGCCAGAAAAGTTCAGGATTTGGAATAAGACTCAGCCAAATCCGATCAGTCTTTTCAACATATCAAAAGAGGTATAAACTGTATCCATTATGTCTAATCAAGCAGAGAGATATGCTGTTTTAGGCGAGCACTTTTATCAACCAACCCGCAAGGCTACTCACCATAGATTGGCTGACCAAGTGACCACTTCCGACGGCATCAACTGGAATAAAGTTATTGCCGAACAATGTTATATTCCCCAAACCCAACGCGGCACGCTCAATGAAGTTTCCTTTGATTTTTTTGCCACGATTAGACGGGAGATGCTGGGAATTGCACCAGAGGAAGCGATTAAATTGAAAGAGGCGATGAAAAGTCGCGGGGTCGGTGATCCTTTCCTTCATGTTCTTTTGCCAGATTTGTCTTATCAGGATAAAAAAATCTTGATTGAAGCTGGTTATTTAGCTTTTCAAAGAGAAACGGGAGTTGCACCTTCTTGGTTTTGGCCGCCAGAAACGGCTTTGGACGATGAAACTTTGAGGGTTTTAGCAGAAGTTGGTTATAAAGGAGTACTTTGTGCGCCCGAGCAAATTGATGGCATTGGTGGTGATGCAGACAGTCGGCCGATTGAAATAAGTTTGGCAAGCGGTCATAAAATTTTAGCTTTGCCTTTTGATCGACCATTTTCTTCGGGATTGGCTTTTTCCAACAAATCTAATGCTGATGATTACACTTGGCAAAATATTGTGCCAAGGATTATGAGACTCCCCCAATCTCAACCTTTAGTGGGTTGGACAGATGGTGAAACTTTTGGTCATCATGCCAAGTTTGCTGATTTATTTTTGCATCATTTGGCCACAGTTAGCTTGCCAACGGCAGGCGTGTCCATGTTGGGTATTAATGAAATTGATCGGGTTTGGGAACCTGAGGATTACGCTCATGGTGTGCTGAGGCAAAGAACAGCTTGGAGCTGTCCACACGGTGATTTGGTTCGTTGGCATGGAGCATGCCCTTGTGATGGTGGTCATGATGGAAAATGGAAGGAAGCCTTTTATGATGGTTTACATCAATTGAATCGCCAGGTGAACCAAGTGGTTAGCAGTGAGTTGAGTGGTAATTGGGAAGGGCAGTTGGCGGAAGATTTTGCTGGAGCATTTTATTTTTCTGGTACTCAAAATAGTGAGTTGTCTTTATTGGCAGCCAAAGCCTCTTCGTTAGGCGCTGTGATTAGTTGTGGTACATTTTTTGATAATCCTCAAACGTCTGGACGAATTAATGTGCTGATGGCTAGACAAGCTCTGGAAAATCTTCATGATGCAGGTTATGGGCAAGTTGCCACAACGATTGAGAGAGGTTTGATAACCAGATTCAAGCAGGGAGTTGATCCATCAACTAATCAAACTCTGGATGTGGTTTTCAAAGACATATTTACCGCTAGCTAAGTTTTTAAACTTTTTTAGCCTTTATCATCAAGAAAAGTGGGAATTCGCTACGGGCACGATCTTCCATTTTTTTCATTTTGCCTTCCGAATGTTTATTGGAAGTCCATTCTTCTAAAGCAGTGACGACAAAATTATTTTTGCTTAGTTGTTCAAAGTAATAAGCTAATGGAAAGTGGTAGCTATAGGTAAGTTGTTTGCTTGTTCTTTGCTGTCGGCCGGGGTTCATCTCAATAGGGATTTCCATTGGTGATAAGTAACGATTGATACGACGATATTGCAGTTTGGATTTTTCATCAATGCCCCAAGCAGATTGACGGGGAATTCTAAAACAAGGATGATTCATAATCATGATAAGCTCGCCGTCTTTTTTGAGGTGAGTGGCAGCATTAGCCAAAACGCGGTCTGGATATTTGACATTTTGAATAGCCAAAACAATGGTAGCCAAATCAAAAACTTGATTTCCTAGAGGCAATTTTTTGGTGATGTCAGCATGAATAAAAGTTGAATGGCGAGGCGAACGTTCAACTTTGTTTTGTTCGGCAAACTGAATTAATGATTCAGCCAAATCTACACCAACATAAACAATATCTTTTGGTAAATGATGTGACAATACGCCTTGACCACAAGCTAAGTCTAAAACTTTGGTTTGTGGTGGCAAGCTAAGATGTTTTTTGAGATTGGGCAAAACTATCTGTTGATGATAGTAATGACCTTCATTGCCTACAATTTTGTGATACTGCTTAGCCACACCTTGCCAAGAGGTGTTTTTGGTTGGTGTTTTTGAACGTCGCTTGAACATAATGAATTATCAAGCGATTATACACTATAGGATAATTAAATGGTGGCCTAATTGAAGCGGGCTTCGACTTGCTTCCAATCAATCACATTCCAAATTGCTTTGAGATAATCTGGGCGACGATTTTGGTAGTTGAGGTAGTAAGCATGTTCCCAAACATCGACACCTAAAAGTGGGGTTAAACCATCAGAGAGGGGAGTATTTTGGTTGGGAGTCGTAACAATTTTGACCTCTTCCCCATCTTTGACTAACCAGCCCCAACCTGAACCAAATTGGCCAGCTGTGGTAGTTTCAAATTGAGTTTTGAAGTCAGTAAATGAGCCAAAAGCTTTTTCGATAGCTTCGTTTAATAAGCCAGTTGGTTGGGCTTGTGGAGCAGGACTAAGAATAGACCAGAATAAAGTGTGGTTGTAGTGGCCACCACCATGATTGGTGACTGCACCCTTGATGTCGCTTGGTAACTTGTTCAAATCTGAAAGTAATTCTTCGACAGACAACGATTGAAGTTCTGGGTGTGTTTCTAAAGCAGCATTGAGCTTGTCGATATATGCCTGATGGTGCTTGGAGTAATGAATCTCCATGGTCTTGGCATCAATGGTTGGCTCTAGGGCTGAAAATTCGTAGTTTAATTTGGGAAGTGTGAACATATTAACCTTAAAAATACTTGGTATTTGCTAGCTTGATTCTAACAACATCTGCCGAAGTCTCAAGCAAGAATTTTGTTTGATGCTGTGATATTTTTATACTATATGGTCGAAAAACAACATTCAGCTTTCAAAGAAGGCTTGATCAAGATTTTTGGTGAGAATAGCTGGATTGTGACCCATTGGTTTTCTGGACAAATTGAATCTAATTCTGGTTTGCTGCAACTGCAAAATCGAGAATTGCTGGCAAAGCTTCTCGATGCCTTCCCAGGTAAAAAAGATTTAAGTAACCCTGATTTTTTGCGTTTATTAAATGTTTGGTCAGGCGTTGAGCTCAAAGGTACTGTGCCTCATATTGATAAAACAGCTTTTGTGGTTGGTAATTATGTGGGGCGAGAAGCGACACCTAAAGAGCCACATTACTTAGATCCGACTATTTGGTGTTTGGTCAAGTTGTTCGAAGTGGCAGCTGACTTAGGAATTGGTGATGCGCTAGCAGTGGCAAGAGAGTCAGTTTTTGAAGGTTTGGATCCAAGATTGGCTGGTGCTTTTAATAAACATATGGCCTTTGCCAAAAAGGGAGCTGATGGATATTACACTTTGCCATTTAGGGAAAAATATAAACTGCACCGGGTGGCTAAGTCGGATAAAGGTTTATTGTGGACGGCTCCAGCAGCTATGACCACGATGGATGGGTTGAAATTTGACCATCTGACTACTACTTCAATTAGACAAGCTATGGAAAATCGTGAAGCTCAACTTTTAACTTTATCAATGGTTACGACTGAAGATCGCGAGCGAGCTGTGTCAATCGAACTTGATGAGGTAGAATTACCACAGGTTGAAGTAGATAAAAAATTGATGGCTAAGTCTGGTCAAAAAGCTGATTTATGGCGCACAGAAATTTTGCGCGAAGTGAATTATCAAATTTTGTTGTGGGCATTTGCGCAAACTGCGTCGCATTTACCTGAGGGTCAAAGAGGGCAATTTGAAGATTATGAACAAGCTAGGCGTAGAATCTTATGGACATTGAAAGGTATGACGAGTGAGGGTTTGATAAAAATTGGCGGTGGTTTTGTGGGTCGTTTATGAAATCAATAAAGTTGTTAAATTTGCCGGCTAAGTTTTTTTTGCTAATTTTTGGGTTGGTAATTTTTTATTTTGGTTTGCTTGGGTTCACCACTGGGCCTTGGGAGGGCGATAGTTTGGCCTATCATTTGCCACTCGCCACTGAATTAAGCAAGGGAAATTTTGGTAATTACTCAAACCTTTTGTATTACTATCCGGCTTCTGTTCATCTAATTTTGGCTTTGTTCATGGTTATAAATTTGCCGCTACAACTTTTTAATGTACTTGGGTTGATGCTTCTATTTGTATCCGTTTACTGGTTGGGACGTCGATTGAATTTGCTTGAAAGTAATGCTGTTGTTTTTGGTGTTAGCGTAGCACTTTTGACACCGATGGCTCGTTTAATCACTACGCAAACTGTGGATATTTATTTGGCTACTATTTATGCCACGCTACTTGGGCTTCTTTTGAAACCACAAAAAAGTTGGCAATATTTTAGTTTGGTGGGTTTGTTGTCCGGTTTGTTGGTAGGTGCAAAATATACCGGTCCACTTTTTTTGGTCGGGCTGGCTCTGGTATTTTTTTGGTCAATCAAAAATTTTGTGACGAAAAAATCTTTGCTTTTGGTATTGGTTTTGACGATTTTATTTGGTGGTATTTGGTATTTGCGCAATTGGTTATGGCAAGGCGATCCAATTTATCCAGCTCACCATCCCAGTTTCACTTGGGTTAATTGGCACACCTGGCAAACTATTTTCCAAGCTCAGGGCGGCGCTTGGTATTTTGTTGAATCATTGTTGTCTGAGTATCTTTTCTGGCCAGTGTTTGGTTTCTTGGCGATTTACGTGGCAATCAAGAGAAAACTTGAGCCAATTGAAAATAAATTAACCTTACTTTTCTTGGGCAATTTTTCTATTCATTTACTAATCCCTGCATCAATCAATAATGTTTTGTCAGATCTTCGTTACGCTGCACCAACCTTTATTTGTTTGTTGGCTGTAATTTTTGTTTACATGCAAAGAAAAAGGTTAGAAATGGAAGTTTATTTATTAAGTTTAATTTCCGTTTTGGCTAGTTTTTCTTTAATCATGCCTCATCGACCAAAAGTTTTTGTTTTGTACGGCTTGATGGTTTTTGTTGGCTGGCTCTTAACGAAACTTTTAAAACAAAAAGCTAACCATAAAGGTTAGCTTTTTGTCTTTGTTAATTTCTAAAATTATGCTTTTTTTGCTTTGTCAGTAAGGCCAAGAATTTGTAATCCGTACCAAAGAATCAAAGCTTCGTGGAATAACTTAGTTTCTTCTGGGTTAGAGGTCGGGATAACCATATAATCACGTTCGCTTTTTCCTGGGATTAAAATAGCAGCTTGCCCTGGAATTGCTCCTGGTCCGGCGTTGCCTGCACCTTCAGTGTCAACAGTATCTGCCCACCATCCTGGAGCAATAAACACTGGAGCATCAGTTTCTGGATTCGAGCCATCAAATTTGGAACTAAAACCAGACATAGCCATATGACCACCAGCTACAATGCCGGGTTTTCTAGTAGCTTGTCGGTCGTAGATACGCATGTTACCAAAAGTAGGTCTATTGGAAGAGCCGTGGCGACCTTGTTTATCAAGTGTCATGATTGAGTAAACTGGTTTTTGTGATGGGCTAGAGCTTGACCCAACGGCCATTCTCATGGTGGATTTGTGTCTAATTAATTTGGCGTCCATGCCATTGGCCAAATACGATCCAGCTGGAATTGGACTACCGTCACCACCTTCTCCCACAGATTTTTTCCAGCCTTTTGATCTCAAGCTACTATCATGTAAAACAGCCAAAACTTGTTGTGGATATTTAACACCCAATGACACTAAGTGATCGAGGATACTTTTGCGTTTAGGATCAAGTGCAACATCTTGATCAACAATGTTTCTTAGAAAAGCAATAAAGGCATAGGGGTTATTGGTAAATCTTTCCGCCATATAGTGCTCTACAGCGTTGAAGCCACTGGCATGTGCACCTTCACGAATATTTTGAATAAAGTCAACAGAGATAGGTAAATCTGAAATTACATTCCAAGAGGCGATCGCATACTGACCCGTAACCATGTCACCATACAGTTCTTTATAAACAGCATCGCTTTTTTCTTGATTTGGATGTTCGTCGTAAGGAGTGGTGACCTTTTTTGATCCACGCTCATTGAATTTGACTTGAGGTGCAGCAATTTGATCGCGAATTAGACCCATGTATTCACTGGTTGTGCCTTGTCCTTCGGTGTCATTGAGTAGATTTAGGGCCTTTTGCATGAGAAGTAGTTGGGCTGTTTGAATGGCTGGCCACGAATCAACTTCTTCCTTTTCACCATCCTTTTTGAAGTAGGTAATGAAGCCTTGTCCAGGCTTATCGGCCAATGGGAAGCCAAGTTTGACGCCAAACCTGTCTGGTGGTAACTCAGCATTGGAGCCTTTGAAGGCACCTGTATTGAGATAAAATTGAGCTTTGGCTTTGCCATTGTTGATAGTAGGTTGATATTCTTTGGCAATACCTGCTCGATGAGTATGGGCAGCAGTCGCACCGGTTGGGCGATTTGGTTCGGAAATACTTTGAACAGCTTCGCGTAGTCCATATACAGGATCGTATTTGCTTTTTCCTGGTGGATTATGGTGAATTTCAATGGCTTGTTCTTTGCCATTGGCGTAACGAATTCTAACTAGACCACCATTGCGAACGACGGGAATGCCAAATTCATCTGCCATCATCATCCAGGTATTGACGGTAGACTGATCTTGAGTCCAGCCGTTGTGGCCAAAGTAACCAGAGACCATACTAAGAATTTTTCCTTGTTCGGCTAACGGCTTAATAAAACTATTTTTGACTAAATCAATTTGTTGATGGACGTCTGGGATTGTACGAGCTGCGTTAGTATCTAAATATTTTTGAGTTAAGCCTTCAATTTCATCTCCCAATAAAATTACACAGGCATCTGGATCAGAAAGGATAGAATCTCGAAGGGCAAAGATGGAGTCATAGTCAGTAGCAATGCTGCCCATGTGAAGGTCAGCAATAGTCATGACTCTGATTGGACGATTGTGATCTATTGTAACAATAGCTTCATCCCGGCCGATGTAGTTGCGCTCAACCGCCTGCATTTCCTGAATGGCTCTTATAATTCGAAGTGATGCTTCTTCCTGACTGATCCTTTTTGGTGATTCATCAGTAATTTTAAAACGACTCTCCTGCGCACTAACAACCATAAGCCCTTTCTGGTTTATTGTTCAATATGTAGTGGTTGATTGGACCCTCAACCACAATATGATAAGAAATGAACCCTTGTCAACTATAACAATAGAATCACTACCAGAGGAAAATTAAAGAAAAAGAATAGGCTGAATCAATCTTTTTATTGGATTTTTTTGGGAACTGCTAAGTACAAAGTAGCGCTTTTACTAGCAGATGGATTAATTACTTCTTCACTAACAACTTCTAAATTAAGCTCAGGAAGAAGTTTGATGAAGTTTTCAGAAAGAGTGGGCTCATTAACGACTAAAGTGTTCCTTGTGTGTTTTTTTTCTGAATCATTGCCCGTTTCTATTTTAGTGTAGCCAGCTTCTTCAAGGCTTTTGGCAATTTCATTGGCATAGCCACGAGTGTTGGTGCCATTTAAAATTTTGACATTGACGGTGGCTGGATCTGCGGGAACTGGCGATGGTACTACCACAATTGGCGATGGACTAGGGGTGGGAGCGACATTGTTGTTGGTTGTTGCTTGTCTCTTGAAAAACCAAGTCAATCCTACGATTGCAGAAACTAATATTATTAAGCCAGTTAATACAAAAATTGTTTTGAAACTTTTTTTGGTGGGTTGGTTTACGATTTGGCTGGGAATGGAAAAAGACGGCTTGAGCTTGTTGAAGTTGACTGGAATATCATTAATACTAAGTTCTAGGGCTGATAAATCGCGATCAGAATAACTATACAAAGCTTGAATATGGGTTTGGTTTTGTTTTTCTAGACTGATAATAAATTCTGCAATTTCTGATTTGAGATCACTGAGCTTAGTAATAGGTTTAGTAAAAATTTTTTCATCAAGCTTAGCTACCAAAAAATAAATGTCACTTTGGACAAAAATTATTAAATGAGGTTTAGTATCACTAATTAAGTTAGTGGTGGCCAAGGCTAATGAGGAATAATTTTTAACTTTGATTCCTTTTTCCAATAAAACACTTGAAAACTCTTGGAAAAAATCAGTTTCAATGGCAAAAACACGTAGCAAGTGATCGGTTTTGGTTTTGCTGATGGTTTCGACTGTCCATGAATCTACGATAGTTTCATCAGTCAAAGAAGCTTGTAAATATTTTTGAATTTCTTGATCTCGATTGCTTTTATTGGCAGGTACGCTGAGGTTTTCTAAGTAAGATAAATTGGGGCCAATTAAAACATCGACTGAATTGGATTTAATTTTGGTGGTTAGTTCATCTAAACTACTTAGCTTTTTTAAGCCAACTGAGGTAGGAAGATAGAGACCATGACGGTTAACAATTAAGGTTGTTTTATCCATGTGGAATTCATCATAAATGATCTTAAAAATCTTTCCAAGTATGAGAGCCGCCTATTTGACTTTGCTAATTGATTCATCAATAATAATTAGGACATGCTGCCCAAGAAATTTCCACTTTTTTCTCCACAAGATTCAATGCTTTTTGAAGGCTCGCCTGAAGTAGTTTTGTTCCTCGATTTACAGGGCAAAATTCTCAATGTTAATCAAAGGGTTTATGAATGGATTAAGGTTCGACCAAATGAGCTGATAGGTAAGAGCATTTTTGAGTTGGCAATTATGACTCCAGAGAGTCGGGAAATGGTCAAGAAAAAATTTCAATTACGTTTGAACCAAAAAACCATCGAGCCATATGAAATTCAGGTTTTCGACCGAAACGGCAAAATGGTGGTGGGTAGAGTTAGCGGTCAGCTCATCAAGCAAAAAGGCCAAGTTGCCGGTGTTTTAGTGATGGTGGCTAATGTAACGCAGTTAGAGCAAGAGATGCAGAGTAGGCTCTTTAGAGCTCTTGAAAGTGAGGCTAGATACATCAGCTTGTTTGAAAATATGTCTAGCTCAGTTGCGATCTGTGAATTTGATGAAAAGACTGGGGATTATTTTATTAAAAGTTTGAACAGAGCATTTCTAAAAAGTGAAAAAGTTACCAAAAAAGCCGTCATCGGAGAAAGTTTGAGAAAAGTTTTAAAACAAAAGCCAGGTGAAAATTTATGCATCTTGGTGAAAAAAGCTTGGCAGACAGAAATTCCTCAAGACTTTACTTTGGAAGTAAAATCAAACGATAATCTCCGCTTCATTAAAGGAACTGTCTATCGATTAAGAACAGGTGAGTTGACGGTGATGTTTGATGACGTAACACAAGGTGTTTTGGATCAGCAAACGGTGAAGAGAAATGAAGTTAAATTTCGCACTACTTTTAATAATGCCAACGACGCCATGTTTATCATGCAAGCCAAGCGCTTCATAGATTGCAACAAAAAAACTTTGGCCATGTATGGTTTAACTGATAAAAAAGAGATTGTTGGTCATACACCAGTTGAGTATTCGCCGATCAAACAACCAGATGGTATGAGCTCTGGACGTAAGGCCTTGCAGTATTTACATAGAGCGGAGGCGGGTCGACCACAGCGTTTTTACTGGCAACATAAGAAAAAAAATGGAGAGTTGTTTGATGTGGAAGTTTCTCTAAATAGATTTTATTTAAATGATGAGCAATATTTATTAGCTAGTGTGCGCGATGTAACAGATGAGCTGAGAGTTAAAAAATTGTTGGCAGCCTCTGAGCAACGTTTTAGATCGGTAGTGGAAAATGCACAGGCAATTATTTTTGCCTTAAGTCCTGATGGAAAATTTATTTTATCAGAGGGCAAAAAGTTATCTTTATTAGGTCTCAAATCCTCACAAATAGTTGGTGCTAGCATTTTTGATGTCTATAAAGATTATCCTACGGTCATTAAAGGCTTTAGAACGGCTTTGACAGGCAAAGTATATCGCGAAATTCTGCCTATCGAGAATATTTTCTTTGATGTTTTTTACTCCCCAATTAAAGAAGAAGAAACTGGCAAGGTGATTGGCGTGATTGGCATGGCAATTGATGTCACTGAATCAGAAAAGTTCAAGGCTAGGTTGCTGGAACTTGATAAATCTAAATCGGAATTTATCGCTACTGCTTCTCATCAACTTCGTTCACCATTAGCTAATATTAGATGGGGACTTGAGCTATTGCTAGCAGATCCGTTAGTTTTGACGAACACAGAACTCCAAAAACAAGTCGAGTCTGTCCATGAAAGCAACTTGAAAGTAATTAACTTGGTAAACAACTTGCTTGATACCTCGAGAATTTATAGTAATAAACTTAGTAATCATCCTCGAAAGATAGAAATAATTAAGGAATTAAAAGATCTTTTCAAAAATTTTGAACGAGAGAAAATGAGGCTTGATCTTGAGGTTTTTTGGAACATTCCTGATGAACTCGAACTTAAAGTGGATCAAAATTTATTTAAAGTTGTTTTGACCAACTTGGCTGCTAATGCTTTCAAGTACAACAAGAAAAACGGCGTAGTGGTTGTTTTTATCAAGGAAAAGAAAAATTTTATTGAAATTTCGATTGCCAACACTGGTAAATCAATAGTTAAAGAAGAGCAGGTTCATATTTTTGAAAAGTTTTATCGTGGTAGTAATGTAACGATGGAATTTGAAGGTACGGGCCTTGGACTTTATATTGCTTCAAATTATACGAAGTTCTTAGGTGGAAAATTGAGTTTTGAAAGTGGAATTAGGTTTGGATCTAGAAATATCGAGGGTGATAAATACCTTGGTACAATTTTTCACGTTAGTTTCCCCAAATTGTAGGTTTTTCTTATCTGGTTCATGATACAATAAGTTTCAATTATATAGTCATGTATACATTTTGGTATATTTTGATATGAAAAACCTTTATTTAAACTTTTGCAAACTCGCCACTTTGGTTTTGATGGTGGGATTGAGTGTTAGATTTTTAAACCAACAAAACATTCAATTTTTAGTTCAAGCTGATGACGATGAAAATGTGACTATTTGTCACGCAACAAATTCATACTCAAATCCATATACCAACCCTACTGTTGATAAAGACTCAATAATCAATCTTCCTAATGGTCACGATACTCATAATGGTCCTATTTTTTACTTGGAAATTCCAAAACACACTAAATGGGGAGATATTATTCCTCAGTTTAACTATGGCTGTGAAGTCGTTGACGTAGCTGAGCATTGGGGTGAGTGGGAAGATGGAAAGTGTACTGGTAATGCAACTTGTGAGGAAAGAGTTGATGAGAGAACTGTTCTAAGTTGTGCAGAGAATGGTTTTAAATTGAATGATGAAAAAACTCTTTGTGTTCGGGGAAAAGAAGTAATGGACACTATTGAAGTTGTCGAAGAAGTAGACCAATTTAGATTATTAGTCGAAGCAACTTACAAAGATGGTATTTGTACTTACGAAGGTAAAAACTGGGATGAACAAGGCCAATCAATTTATGAGAATGGTTGTATTGCTCCAGATGCTTGTCAAGAAACCGTTCGATGTGATGATTCTTGCAGAACTGAAGATGTAATCATTCAAGGTTCTTGTGACCCAATTGTTTGTAAAAGCAACGCTGAGTCATGTAATGAGCAAGAGGCTAGTCCAACCCCAACTCCAACCCCAACCCCTTCTCCAGTCCCAACTGAGCCACCAGGTTATAATTGTCCTGTAGCTCAAAGCTGTCCTTCAGCTTGTGGTCAAGCTGCAAGTGATGTTCCTAATGGTTCATGCGGATTCAATCACTGCGATCCAACTCCATCATGTGATGGTGGAATTGGCGGCGGTTCACAAGGTCAAGTCTTAGGTACAAGCACTATGTCTGGACAAGTTTTGGGTGCATCAACCTATGCTGCTACTGGTGTAGTTGAAGATGCTCTTTTCTCCTTAATGGGTGTGGCTGGCGCTGGTTTATCAGGCGCTGGTATACTCTTAAAGAGAAATGAAAAACGCCAAAAATAAAAACCAGCCAGGCATTTTTTTAAGAATAAAAAAACAAATCCCCGAGATTTTAATTATCTTGGGGATTTTTTGTATTTTCATTTCTGGTTTTTACTGGATGGGTAGAGCAAGAGCATTGAGAATGGAACATCAGCTTTTGGCTGAGTACAATGACTTGTCTCAGCAATTGCCTACTAGGCCAAGTCGTCCTAAACATGTTTTTATCAAATGGTTTATTGATAGTGAAATAGAAACTCAAATTTTCAGCAATGATAATTGGACTATCTCAGGGGATAAAACTTCATATTTAGATCAATCAGCTCGTCCTTTGGAATCTGGTAATATTATTTTGTATGGACATAATACTCGGAAAATTTTAGGCAACATTAGAGCTTTAAATGGCGGTGAAGAAGTAGTTGTAACTACAGATGATGGTCAAACACATTTGTATCAAGTCAGTGAAATTCACGAAGTTGAACCTAACCAAACCAAGTACTTAGAACCAACTTCTCAGGAAGTGTTAACCATGTACACTTGTTCTGGTTTTCTTGATCAGAAGCGCTTTATTGTTCGTGCAACTCCCAAAAACTAATGTGTTATATTGTTGGTATGAAGAAAAACTTTCTCCTTTTTGGTTTAACAATTTTGCTGCTTGAAACTCTTTCTGTAACATCAGTTTCAGCTCACCTTGGCCATGGGGGTGGCCATGAAGTGGCAGAAGTGGAGGAAACAGCCAGAATGGGGAGAACTACTCCCGCAGTCGCCCCTGTGGGCGAGCCTGCTACGATGCCAGCAGTGGCTCCAGATATGATGGTGAGACCACTAATAGACGATGGCAATAAAATGATGATTTTGCCCTACACTTCTTCAGTAATGCCAGCCAGTTTTAGCGCTAGACCAGTTTTGAGAAGAGTGACAGAGCAGATGCAAGAGCGTAGAGATCAACGACAAGAAGAAAGGAGCGAGCGTCGTAAAGCTAGAGAAGAGCAACTTGGCAACTTAAGTAGATCAGAAAGAGCTGAAGAAAGAATGAGTGACGTAGCCAAAAGAGTTAAAGAAATTTTGGAAGAACGAGAGGCAAAAGGTGGAATTGGTGAATTAGTGAGAGAAGTGGCAAGAGAGCAATCAGAAAGTCACGCTACTTTGTCTGCTCGATTGGCTAAAATCAAATCAAGGCCAGGAGTAGTGAGATGGCTGCTTGGTCACGACCGCCAAAACTTAATGGATCTCAAAAAAGATGCTACTGCCATTGACCAGCGTATCGCCAAGATCGAAGCAGGTTTAGATTCTATGTCAGAAGAGGAGAGAGAAACTGCTTTAGATTTGGTCGAAGATTTGAAGACACAACGTACTGAATTATTGGCAACCGTGGAAGAAAAAGATAGCGAGTTTAGTGTTGTTGGATGGTTTAAAAAACTCTTTGGCCAAAATAACTAATATCCATTATTTAAAGCTGACTTTGGACGAACTTATTAACTTCTGCCCAGCTTTCCTTTGGCATCAAAATAAATTGACCACTACTTGATTTGCCACTGTTGAAAACATTTTGCGTGCTCAAAACTAAGTTGTCAGTTGTAAATGAGTTGCTTTTGGCTAAAGCTGGAGCTAAGTACTCAGCAATTTTCCAATCGATATCGGACTGTGTATGTTTGGTAATGTCAGCAAAAAACTGAGGTAACTTTTTGAAAACATCCATGGTGAATATTTTCTTTTTGAGTGCTTTTAAAACCGCAACCTGTCTTTCGCTGCGCGAAAAATCACCAGCGTCAGAGCCATGGCGAGATCTCACATAATTAAGAGCATCTTGACCTTCCATTTTGTTCAAGCCTTTAGGGAAGTAGATTTCTTCATAGCGGCAAGGAAATTGTTTTTCAAGTTCAAAACCTGAATACTGCGCAGTTATTTGGGCTATTTCTTCTGGAGTATGTCCACAAGGTTCCAATTGCTTGCCTTCGATTGGGTACCAAGGGTCATGAAGAGTTTCTGGAACATCAACTTCGAGTCCTTTGAAGGTATAGCCAATCGCTCTTTTATAACCAACAAAGTCGATGCTAATAAAATAATCAATGTGAAGGCCAGTGACTATTTGCGCCATTTGCTTGGCAACTTGGGCTCCGGAGTTAATCATATTATCTCCACTGCCCATGGTGAGGGCGGTGTTAATTTTGGCAGATTTTCCATCGGGTAAATTGACCCACAAGTCTCTAGGAATCGAAATAAATTTTAGGCTTTGTTTATCAAAATCAAAGTGAGCAACCTGAATAACGTCAGCCAAGTAACCGCCTTGATGACCAGCTCCGCCATATCCCAACAATAAGATATTTAAAGTGTTGAGGTCTTTTGGTGGTTCGCTGGGCAGTTCATAGACAACTTCAGTTTGCTCGCCCAGGACTTCAGATTTTTGAAGATCGGTTTTGTGATTTTTAAAATAATAAACCGTTAAAAGTGCTGAGCTAACAATTAGACCCAAAACTAGGCCAATCAAAATAAATAATTTGGGTCGATTTTGCATACGCGTATTGTATCTACTTTGATGCTAAAATTAAGTATGAAGAAAAATCGCCTGTTCAGGCGTTCAGTATTTTTTTTGTTGTTTTTGACCATAGTGGTAGCGATTTTTTCCTATTTTACTAACCCTTTTGTTAAATTTTCACTTATTGAGGATCCAGTTGGTAAAGTTGAAGTACGAGACTCGCAAATTTTTCTCGACACTTCAAAAAAGATTGTTTTAAGAGAGAATATTTTCGTTGGAGTTTTGGCCAAGATTAAATCAGGCTGGCACATTGTTGGAAGTCGTTTTGCTGGAGGTAAAAAAGCTTCCGGAGCCACGGTTGATGAAATTATCAAAGAAATTCATGAAGTTAGATTTGATCCTGAAGAGCCATTTTTGATTTCTGGTGATCATTTTTCTGTTTTATATCCAAGATCGCTAGGAATTTTTTATCATAGTTTGCTTGATGACCGCACCGCATTGTCGGCTACAGATTGGCATAACAGGCAAATTATTTATTTGAAAACTCTTGCCTATGCTTGTGGAATTTTTGCTCAATCGGATCGTTTATCTACCACTATTGTTCCAGTTGCTCCATCAAGTGTGGCGCTCATGAATATTTATGCACCACCTTCAGATACTTTATATAGTTTGTTGTTTGCTTTTGAACAGTTGAGAGACAATTCTTACCAAAGTACTAATTATCCATTTGATAATGGTGTTGATTACCCATTGGCAACTAGACAAGCAACGGATCAATTACTAGAGCAATATAAAGCTGACCTGACCAGACATTATCTGAAATACAAATCAGACGTTTACGATCCAGAATCTGGATTAATTAAGAAAAATATTTTGCTGTCAGGCACTAAAGACATTATGAAGAGATCTGGAGCTTTTTATGACAATGTCATTTTCTGGAAAACTACCAAGCTGGCTTCCGACCTGGGTTTAATTCCTCAGGATGATGCTTTTTTAAATAATCTCAAAGCTCGAATTATTTCAACATATTGGAATGACGAAGGTTTGTTTATTGAGGATCTTTCTAAAGAAGCACAGGACAACCAATATTATTCTTCAGATTGGTTGATAGCTTTTCAAACAGGATTTTTGGACGTGAAGAATCCAGAAGAACGCAAGTATTACATCAAGGCTATTGATTATATTGAAAGAAATGCGATCGATAAGCCATTTGCTTTGCAATATCATCCAGATGTCAGAAGAGAAAGACTGTACGGTTTGGTGAAGTGGTTTAGTCCAACTTATGGTTCAACTGCTATTTGGAGCAATTGGGGCATGGAATATACAAAGTTACTGACTTTGCTGGCAAAGGAAGAAAAAGAACTAACTTACTTGGAAACTGCTAAATCTAATTTGGATGCTTATACTTTTAATATTAAGCGATATCAGGGATATCCAGAAGTTCACAACCAAAACGGTGACTTTTATAAAACATTTTTCTATAAAAGTATTCGTCGCACTGGTTGGGTGGTTACGTATGAACAAGCTAGAGCACTATACCAGTCTGTAGCTAAAGATTTTCTCAAACCCTAGATATGTTTGAGTGCTAGAATGACAAGTAGTTATGGCTAATACGATTTTAGTTAAGAAAAATACCATTCTTAGATTTTTCCCACTTCAGACTATTATTACTGCGATTATAGTTATTTTTCTTTTTTATGCTTTTTTCAGCGGTCTGACCTACCAATTTTATGCCAGTGTCGTTTTTTCTTTTTATGCGCTGACAAAGAGTATGTGGATTTCAGTGGTTTGTTTGGGTGTTTTTCAAACGATTTTGATGATTCCACTACGCATTGTTAGATTGCTCAAAGAAAATCATATTAAAGAATTTACTTCTAATATCATTAAGCTCAATGACGAGCGAACGATGAATAACACCATCAAAGAAAATGTCAGTAAAGGCAATATTACATTTCTTTTTTATTTAGTCGACTTTGTGATTCAATTGGTTTCCTTTGTGACTATTGGACGATTATTTTTGACTGATTTTTATAATTTCCCATTAGATCCAGCTAAGCTTTATTCTTTTGTTCCTTATCCTGAATATCCGATCAAGGATGTTTTTTTCAAAATTCCTTACCCGGTGGTCACTCAAACTGTTGACTTTGGCTTGAAAGCAGTCATTATTGCCTGGATTATTTTGGGAGCTCTTCAGGCTTTGATTTATTTTGCACGCATTGCTTATAGAAACGCAGTTCGCCGTGGTGAAAACAAATCGGCTTTGCCCAAAAAATTGACCAAGTATGCCAGTGGTTATCTTTTGATTGCGATGTTGGCATCTTACTTTTTGATTAGACATTTCCCAGTCGGTTTGTCTGTGGGTATTTTTTCCGGAAGTGTGGCAGTACAAAATAGTAAATTTAATACTTTGACTGCGACGGCAACCTTTTTAACTATACTTTATTTTGGAATACCTAAAAATATTAGAAAAGCTCATTTGGCTGAAGAAGCAGGAGTACCAACTCACATTATTGAAAAAACTCAAAAACAAATGCTGGGTGAAAGTTTGAAAAATGCCACTTTGATTGGATTGGGTGCTTACTTTATTACTAATCAAATCCCCTCAGCTTTTGAGCTATCAATTTTCACCTTGGAAATAATTTCCTTGGCTTCGCCATTAACCCTAGACAGGATAATCTTGTCATCTGTCTCAAAACCAGCTATTGTTGAATCTGCATCGGATGAAAAAAAGTCTGATGAAGACGTTAAAAATTTATCTACAAATCATAGCTAGTCAAAAATATGACCAGTCAATTTGTTTCTACCCAATTACCCGCCAAAAGACTCCTGATTATTGAGGACGACCTGTCATTACAAAATGTTTATAAAACTTTGTTTACTAAAGAAAAACTTGATGTTGTGAGTGTAACAACTGTTGAACAAGCCAAGAGTGTTACCAAAAATGGCATGTTTGACTGTATTATTTTGGATATTATGTTGCCCAATGGCCAAAACGGATTTGATTTTCTTGAATATCTTTGTCAGGATGTACGCTATAAAAAAGTACCAATTTTGGTTTTGACTAATCTTAATCAAGATCAAAATTCTGCCAAAGAAATGGGCGTGACTGAATGGCTAGTCAAATCAGATATTTCAGCACAAGAAATCGTCAATAAAGTAAAAATGGTAATGAAGGCTTAGTATGAGAATTGAAAATTCCCTAAACTGGAAAGTGGGTGGTGCTGCTGGTGAGGGTATCATGACCACCGGTTTGATTTTTAGTAAGGTGGTTGCTCGCCATGGTTGGCAAGTTTTTGACTACACAGAGTATCCTTCGCTAATTACAGGTGGACACAATACCTACCAAGTTTATGCACAAACTAACTTTGCTAGTAGTCAGGCAAAAATTTTAGATGTGTTGGTGGCAATGGATAAAAACACACTAGGCTTGCACTTAGATGAGTTGAGTGATCAATCAATTATTTTATATGATTCTCAGGACGACAAAATTAAAATTGATGAATACGCTGGTTTGAAAGGTAAGAAAGTCGATTTGCCCATGGTGAGTTTGGCACAGCAAGCTGGAGGCACTCGCCTGATGGCAAATAATGTGGCTCTGGGAGCCTCGATTTACCTTTTGGGCTTGGATCTTGGTGTTTTGAACGGTGTGATCTCAGATATTTTTGGTCGTAAAGGTGAAGAAGTGGTCAAAGAAAACCAGGCAGCGGCTAAAGCAGGTTACGATTTTGTAATGAATAGTGTTGGCTCACCTTTGATGACGGTTGCCAAAAATGAAGGCAAAAACTATTTGACCATGACCGGTAATGAAGCTGTGAGTTTGGGTGCGATTGCCGGTGGATTACAACTTTATGCAGCTTATCCAATGACGCCTTCAAGTTCAATTCTTCACACTTTGGCTGCCAAAGCCAGTGAAGCCGATATTGTCGTTAAACACGCTGAAGATGAAATTGGTGTGATCAATATGGCGATTGGCGCATCTTTCGCTGGCGTAAGAGCTGCTTGTGGTTCATCCGGAGGTGGCTTTGCTTATATGACTGAGGCGCTTGGTTTGGCTGGTGTTGCCGAAGTGCCATTAGTGGTTTTTGAAAGTATGAGGCCAGGTCCAGCACTTGGCATGCCTACTTGGACTGCTCAAGGTGACTTACAGTTCATTTTAACTGCTTCACAGGATGAATTTCCTCGTTTTGTTTTGACTCCGGGCGATGCAACAGAATCTTTCCATATGACTCGACTTGCTTTTGAGTTGGCGGAAAAATACCAAACTTTAGTCATCGTGGTTTTAGACAAACATCTCTCAGAGAGTCGTTACACTATGACTTTGGATGTGACTGAATTTAAAAATGAGCGTCATGGTTTTGCTCAAGCTCCAGCCTTGGATAGCGTTGGTTTTTATCCACGCTACGAAGTGACTGAGAGCGGTGTTCACGAACGCTCTATTCCTGGTCAGGTAGGTGGCAATTATATTGCCAATAGTTATGAACACGACAAATACGGTTTTGCGACAGAAGAGGGTTGGGTCAGAGTTGAACAAATGGACAAACGCAACAAAAAATTTGAAATGATGAAAAGAGAAATCTTGCCACCCTATATTGAAGATAATGGTGGCGAAATTACCTTGGTTGGTTTTGGCTCAACAAAAGGTGCTTTGCAAGCAGGCAGAGAATTATTAGACAAAGAAGGAATTAAAGTTAACATTCTTAATGTTTCTTGGATGTGGCCATTTCCTATTCAAGCAGTGACAGACTTTTTGAATAAAGGTGTGCCATTTGCCATCGTTGAAGGAAATTCAACTGGTCAGTTCGCCAATGTTTTGAGACAAGAAACCGGCTTGACGACCGAGTATCATTTCCGAAAATATGATGGTCGTCCCTTTTATCCACACGAAATCTTTGAATTTGTAAAAAACACACTCCAAAAATGAACCAACTTCCAACTAAATACCCCTATTTACCAACATGGTGTCCAGGATGCGGAAATTTTGGCATTATGAACGCCATCAAAATGGCAATCTTAAAATCTGGTATTCCCCGAGAAAAATTTGTTGTTGTTTATGATATTGGCTGCGCTGGCAACATGGCTGATTTCTTAGACTTATATGGTTTTCATGGCTTACACGGTCGGGCATTACCACCGGCTGCTGGAATTAAATTAGCCAACCACGATTTGAAAGTGATCGTGGTGATTGGTGACGGTGGTTGTTACGGTGAGGGTGCCACTCACTTTATCAATTTAATGCGTGGCAATCATGATATTACGGTTTTGGTTCATGATAATCATCGTTATTCGTTAACCACTGGTCAAATGAGTCCTACTACTGATCAGGGCACCAAGACCAAATCAACTCCGGAAGGTGCTTTGGAAGTGCCAATGAAGCCTTTGGCTTTGGCAGTTTCTAATCATGCGACCTTTATTGCTCGTGAATTTTCCGGAAATATTCCTCAACTCTCAATGAGAATTGGTCAAGCAATTGCTCACGAAGGTTTTTCTTTGATTGATACATTGCAAATTTGTTCGGTCTACAATCCAACTCAAGACTTGAAGTGGTACAAAGAGCATACAGTTGGTTTGGAAATGATTGGTCATGATCCATCTGACAAAGCTGCCGCTTGGGCAAGAGCTATGGAAGAAGACAAATTGCCAGTCGGTTTGTTTTATCAAGAAAAGCGCCCTGCCTATCATCAACTGGTTAGTGAGTTACAAAGTGCAACTTTACTAAATCATGATAAATCGGTAGTGAAAATGGACGAACTACTCAATGAATATCGTTAGCTTTTTAAAGCAACTATATTTGGATATTACTTGGTCAATGTTCCCAGTGTGGCGTTTGAAAAAAAGTGGTGCCAAAGTTGGTAACAATGTTTTCATTGGTCGACATTGTTATGTTGAGTTGGAAAATGCCAAATTTTTGACAATCGAAGACGGTGCAGTTTTGGCTGCTTATAGCAAAATAATTCTTCACGATTCCTCTTTGAATAACATCAATGGCTTTGATTTGCTCTATGGTAGAGTTATTTTGGGAAAAAATTGTTACTTGGGTGCCGACGTTACGGTTTTGCCGGGTAGTAAAATTGGCAAAAATACTATCGTTGGGGCGGGGTCATTGGTCAAAGGTGATTTGAATGATAATTCAGTTTATGTTGGTCGACCAGCAAAATTTATAAGTAGCGTTGACGATCTCACTACAAAGTGGCAAAAAATCAAACATTCCTCTGTTGCTGACCAGTTGGGTTACCAATTTCTTCCCAAAAAATCTCCTTATTTAGTCAAGTAATTAAGCCACCCAATATCCTTGAACAAAAAGCATCGTATTTAAAATCAGTAATCCAAGGCTGATGGTCAAATATAGAATTTGCCATTTTTTTTGATTAATTAAATTGGCCAAGACTAAATAAATAGGCCAAATTATCAAAATATATCTGGGTAAACTAGAAAAGGTGCCAGTTAAGGTTGGCACAAAAAACGCTCCCAAGCAAAAAATCAGCCAGCCAAAACTGATTTTTTTACTTGCTAGAAAGATTGATATTAAGACTAGGGTGCCAGCGACTGCTTCTTGAACATAGGCAAAATATTTGAAGTCGAAAGGTCGAGCAGTTAATAAAATTTTGACGTAACGCCAAACTACCTGTGGGTAGGTAACCAAAGATTCTTGGCGCCCACCACCAAATTCTGATTGAACATGAAGAAAATATAACGCGTCTTGGTAGCGAAGTTGAAGGTAGGTCATGTAGCTAAGAAGACCAAGTGAGCCGACAAGTAAAATAGCGAGTAAGTTTTTCCAATGAGAAGGAATTTTTTTAAATGCTGAAAATATTTTTTGTTTATTGAGTTGCCAAATCGTATTTTTTTCAAACAAAAATTCTGAAACCACTGTCACAACGGCAAAAATACCAACAACTTTGGTGGCGCCGGCTAAGCCAGCCAAGACGGCAGCCAGCCACCATTTTTTATAATGAGTGGCCAAAAATGTTTGCAAAATTAAAATTAAAAACAAACTTTCGGTATAAAGTGCACCTAAGAAAAAACTGGTCGGGAAAGCTAAAAAAATGATTAAACTTAACCAAATTTTCTGGGGATTAAATATTTTGGCAATTTGATAAAAACTAATTAAACTAGCAAAAGCCAAAACATTGCTAATGATTAAACCAGTTGCTACAGGATTATTAATAACATTTGCATATTTCACTAGCAAAGGAAATAGTGGGAAAAACGCCTGAATCAGACCGGTTCCAAAGTAGCCTTTGTTAATAATGGTCAAATAGTGAACGCCGTCAAATCCCGCCCAAGCGGAAAGCCAGTGAGGTAAGCCATAACTACCTAGCTCGCTGGCGTAGGGGAAACTAGGAGCATAAGGAAAAAAATTGCCAGCCAAAAAACCAACTATAAAAAGACTAACTCTCCAAGTCAAAAATATAAAAA
>JAHDXH010000004.1:63653-71063 GCA_023382875.1 Patescibacteria group bacterium
CACTTTTTATATTCATTAAATTTGCTGTAGCCAATTAGCGATAAGACTATTAAAAGTGAAATTAAACTAATCCAATTGCCAACTTGTCGTGGTTTGGTATCTTGAGTAAATTTAGACACAATTTGGTATTCGCCAATCGGTAGTTGGTAGGCCAATCTTCCACCAACGCTGGCCGTATCAACATAATCGATTTTTCGGTCATTGGCTGAGGTTTGCCAACCAGAAAATTTGGCAGTTGGTTCGGTGATCAATGATTCCTTGATTAAATTAAGCTTATAGCTTCTGTGTGAGCCATTCCATTTTTCCACCTGAATGCTTCCTTCGCCCTCTAAGATAGTCGGCGTAGGTTTCCAATCGCCATCGGCAAAGTATTCGAAAGTAAAGTTGGTGGGTAAATTTTCATTGGCAGTAGAAGTGGATGCAGGATAAAGGTCGTAGGTCAGTGAGTCGCGGTGGAAATAATCAGCTGGTTTTAATTTTATGATCGTTAAAATTTGTAACAAAATTAAAAATAAGAAAACAAGGCGGATTTTTTTGCCCAAGTTTTCAAATGTCCAAACTACAATTGGTAGAGCAAAAATAGTGACAAAAAAAGTTAAACGCCAGGGAAACTGAATGAAGTTAGATAGTGGCACGATTTGCCAAATAGATTTGCTAAATGGTAATTGCAGTAAAACCATTAACCAACACAAAAAAATCAAAAAATTAATTTTGGTTGAGCGGGAAAATTTTATTGCAGCAGTTATGAGCAACAAAGAAGCTGTAAAAATACTACCAACTTGAAAAGATAGTGTATCTACTGATCCAGGCAAAGAAAATCCAAATTGTAGTGGTGAGAATAAAATTTGTGACAAGGTAGGGAAATGTTCAAGATAGCCTTTACTTAAATCAGCGTTTTCTAAAACGACAAGATTTTTCTCTAAAACAGCAGGCAACCAAAACCATAAACTCAATAACAATCCGGCACCAAAATTGAAAATCAGCCTAGTTTGTTTCCATAATTCCTTTTTCTTTTCAAAGATGGCAAAGAGAATCAAAAGCGGTGTGCCAAAAAAGACCATGATGTTGTGGGAAAGAAAGAACATTGTCCAAACTATGGTTTGACCAAATAGCGAAAAGCCATTTTTGGTGAGCGATTGAGAATTGGAAGCATTAATAAAATATAAGAACCAAGGAAAAATCATCAGCGCCATAATTTCGCCAATATTGCCTCTAAAGTAAATTAAGTTGACTAGGTAAGGAGAAAGTGCAAAAGCCAATAAACCAATTATTTTACTTTTTGAAGAAAAATTAAATTGTCCTAGCCACTTACTTACACCAATTAATCCAAAAATTAAAAAAGAAAAAACTAAAATTTTGAAAGTAATTTCATAATTTATTTTTAAAATACTAAAAGGTAGTGACAAAATATTGGCCAATGGATAATTGTAGTTAAAAACTGGGTAGCCATAGTGATTGAGTAAGTTGGGAGCGAAGCGCGGAGGAAATTGACCTTCTTTTAAAGCCAGTTTGTAGTTGGCAAATCTGGCTAAATGATTTTCACCATCATGAGTGTAGGGAAAATTGGCGTTTAAATACGGCTTGATTGCAAACAGTGCCAAAATTATTAAAAAAATAATCATATTAGCCTAGGACGTAGATAATGACCACCACGGCACTAATAAAGAAAAAGCCAGTAAATAGTAATGGTTTGTCAGAAACTAAAACTTTCTCCGGAGATTCACCTTCATTTTTTTCGTAAACAAGTTGTAAGTATCTCATCACACCAAAGATGACCAGTGGCACAGTCAACATAAGAAGCTTGGTTGATTGAAATGATCTGGGTAAAATTCCATAAAGGCCTAATAAATTCTCTGGTGGATGAACATTTTCGTCTTGGAAAGTGAACAGGGCATAGGTGAGCCAAGTAGCATTAGCAAACATGCCTGTGTACTGGTCTAGCAAGCGTTGGGAATATCTCTTGAGAGTTTTTCGCGTGGAACCAAGGGCGGCGCCAACTCCCGCATCTGAGCCAGTTAGTAAGGTTCGTTCGGATTGTCTTTTTCCCACAGCCAAGAAAAGTGATGCAGAAATAACCGTTAGTAAAAACCAAACACTCATGTGGAGATTAACGACCACGGCACCGGCATAAATTCTAATCAAAAAACCAGTTGCAATAGAAACAACATCAAAAATTGGGATGTGTTTGGTAAATTTGGCGTAAACAATCTGCAAGGCAAAGTAGGTAGCCATTAACACCTTGAAGAAATCTGAAAGCCAAAATGATGTCAAAAAGACGAGTGTAAAAAGAACGATGGCGGTAAAAATCGCGATAGGAACTGGCAATTTTCCTGAAGCGATTGGGCGTTTTTTCTTGAAAGGGTGAAGGCGATCGGATTCGGCATCAATAATATCGTTAACAATGTAGATGCCTGAGGTCAACATAGAGAAAATAATGAAGGCCATTGTGACCGTGACAAAATAGGGGCGTCCATCAATTGGGTCGTAAAAAAAGAAACCGGAGAAAATCAAAGAAGCATAGAGGGCAAAATTTTTCATCCACTGTCTAGGACGAGCGGATTTTAAAATTAAGAATGGGATTGAGTCTTTAATTTTGTCCATATTAAGAAAAAGAACACGACACTGGTTACTAAAATCATTGTAATGATCTTGTCTGTGGTATTCAAATACAAAGATAACATGCCCATGCCAAGACTGGTGAGCCAGTAAAAAACTGCAATCCGGCGTCTACCCCAACCATACACATCTAATAGCTTGTGATGGAGGTGACCACGATCGCCCCAAAGTGGTGATTTGCCAGCGATGATTCTTCTACTGATAGTAAATAAAGCATCTGCAGTTGGAATGGCCAAAACCATGAGAGTAGTGGCTAATTTAGCTCCAGAAAGTATGGCTAAAACAGAAAGAAAGTACCCAGCTAGTGAGCCCGCCCCGTAGCCAGGCATAATTTTTTGCGGATAAAAATTCCAAAACAATAGACCAGCAAAAGCACCAGCGGCAATGAAGCTTAAATATGCTGTATTGAATTGGGTTGGGTCGTCAATAAAACGATAAGATAAAACACCGATAAAAACTAAGGCAATGCTGACAAAGCCAGGCATTTGACCATCAACTCCTTTGGACCAATTAACAATATTCATGTTCCAAATAATGAAAATTAAAGCTAGTAAGTCTGACAAAATCCAAACAGTTCTAGTTTTGCCAAATAGATAAAAAGCCAACTGAGGTTGGTTGAGATGAATGACGCCTTCACCAAAAGGATTAGATAAATAAGCAATGCCAATGCCTGAGCCAACCACAAAAAGCCCAGCAATTATTCCAGCACCCAGTCTCCAAAGTGGATGAATATCATATAAATCATCAATAAAACCAACGACGGTCAAAACCAAGGCTCCAAGTAAAATTCCAATCAAGTATTTATCAAAATTAAGGAAAAACAAAGCGCCAATTAAAACCGACAAAAAGATTACCAAGCCACCGCCGCGAGGAACTGCTTTTTGGTGGGTTTTTTTGGCGTGGGTATTTTGCGTTGGATCATCGAGCCACTTTTTTTGGCGATACAATTTAATGACCACAGGTGTAATCAAAAAAGCCAGGAATGTGGTTGCCAAAAAGACAAACATAACTGGCTTTAGTATAGCACTTTATCTGGTGCAAGTGGCTTGATTTGTTTAAACTCGACCGCGAATCATCATAGTATCAATGACGCTTTTGACTGCATTGAGATAAGTTGCCATGCGGCCGGTGGTTTGATGTTTTTCTTTCATTGTCCACATTGCTTCGAAGGCATTATCCATAAGTGGCTTAAGCTTGGAAATTACTTCAGCTTTTGGCCAATAATAGCCCTGAAGGTTTTGTACCCATTCGAAGTAGGAAACTGTCACGCCGCCAGCATTAGCCAAAACATCAGGAATAACTAAAATGTTTTTTTGAGCTAAAATTTCATCTGCCTCTGGAGTAATAGGACCATTGGCCATCTCAATAATGTTTTTGGCTTTGATTAGGTGAGCATTTTCTTTGTTAATGACATTTTCTAGGGCCGCAGGTACCAAAACATCGACATCTAGTTCCAATAATTCCTGATTGGAAATTTGTTGGCCAACTTTGATATCGCAAGCATCATGTGAACACATACAGTGTTGTAAATTTTTATGTTCCATTTTGCAGGCCAAAGTAGAAGCAGGGTCTAAACCATCAGTTACATAGATTCCGCCTCGACTGTCAGATACCGCTACTACTTTGTAGCCAAGCCCATCGGCGTGGTAGGCAAACCAGTAACCAACGTTGCCAAAACCTTGAACGGCGATGGTGATATCTTTTTTTCTTTTGAAGTTTAATTTTTCTGCTAACTTTTCCAAAATTAAAACACCGCCTAGCCCAGTGGCTTCGTCGCGCCCCTCAGAACCTCCAAGTAATAAAGGTTTCCCAGTGAAGGTGGCAAGTAAGTTTTGAGAAACACGTCTGTCAAAACTAACATTCTTTTGTAGTTCATCAACCATCCAAGCCATAATTTGACCATTGGTATTCACATCAGGAGCAGGAATATCAACCCAAGGCCCCACTTTGTCGGCTAGGAAATTGGCATAAGCACGTGATAATCTTTCTAATTCTGATGGCGATAATTCTCTAGGATTAACAGCAATTCCGCCTTTAGCACCGCCATAGGGAATGCCTGTTACTGCGCACTTCCAAGTCATCCAAGTTGATAGAGCTTTGACTTCTTCAGCGGTAACATCCTCATGAAAGCGAATGCCGCCTTTGAATGGACCGCGTGCATCATTGTGTTGGGAGCGGAAAGCTGTGAACTTTTTTTTCTTACCATTGTCCATGGCGATAGTGATTTCTCCAGTAAAAAAGTTTTGTGGTTGTTTGAGAATTTCTACGGCTTTTTTGAAACGATTTTTGTCTGAATATGAATCTTCTAAAATCTTGGCAACTTTATTGAGTTGCTGAATGGCATTTTGGTGCTGATCTGACATATAGACTTTCTAAATATTCATGTGGCGGCCAAAAGAAAGCCTGTCAAAAAAGACAGCTTTGGGTCGTCAGCGTGATTGATAATTACGATAGACTTTCGAGCCACCTTTCTGCATCGAGAGCAGCCATGGCTCCAGCTCCGGCGGCGACAATTGCTTGTTTGTAACGCAAATCAACCTGATCGCCAGCGGCAAAAACACCTGCCACACTTGTCATAGTAGGGAAGGTGACTAAATCATCTTTATTTAAATTAGCACTAGCCAATTTAACACCAACAGCTGATGGGCTTTGTCTGGTCACAATGTAACCATGGTCGTCTAGTTCAATTTGGTTTTTGAATAATCTTGTCACCGGTCGATGACCAATGGCCATGAAGACACCATCGGTAGCAATTTCGGATGAAGTGTTGTTTTTTAAATCTAGGACTTTAGCACCGGTTACTTTGTCTTTTCCCAGAATTTCAGTAAGTTGACTGTTCCAAATAACCTTAATTTTAGGATTATTTAACACTCTTTCCTGCATGACTTTGCTAGCTTTAAAGCTGTCGCGTCTATGAATGATTGTTACTGACTTGGCAAACTTCGATAACGCAGTCGCATCTTCCATGGCAGAGTCACCACCGCCGACAACGATGGCATTTTGATCTTTGTAAAAAGCGGCATCACAAACCGCGCAAACACTAACGCCATGGCCAAAGAAATTATCTTCGCCAATTGCGCCTAGGCGGATGGCTTCGGAGCCAGTGGTGATCACGACGCTGTCAGCTAGGAAAGCTGGTTCACTTGTTTTGATTTTTGCTTGATGTTCAGCATATGCCTTGTCATCCAATTTCATTTGCTCATCAAAACTCATCCCCCCATCATTAGTCCAAATCTTAAATGGTCGAGCTGAGAAATCCACAGCTGTAACATAGCTATATTCAATGGTGGTGCCAAATTTTTGTGCTTGGGTGTGTGAACCGATCATTAGATCGGGACCTTTGATACCATCTGGAAAACCAGCATAATTTTCCACTTCAGTGGTGTACATCAATTGTCCGCCAGCTTTGAAGCCTGCGAACATGACTGGAGCTAATTGGGCTCTAGATAAATAGATTGCGGCACTTGCTCCAGCTGGTCCTGCACCAATAACAGCAACTTTAATATTTTTCATGTTTTTATTTGGTATTTAAGGCAGTTTCAAGCATTTCTACATAACCAGCTTCACCTGGGAAACCGATTTTGCGGTCAACTTCTTCGCCATTTTTGATAATGACCACTGTAGGAATACTCATTACTCCAAAATCTCTAGAAACGGTGGTTTCATCAACGTTAACTTTGGTGATTAAAGCTTTGCCTTCATATTCACCAGCCAATTTGTCCACGATTGGAGCGGCCATTTTGCATGGTCCACACCACTCGGCGTAAAAATCGACAAAAACCGGCAAGCCACTTTTTTTAGCTTCTTCAATGGTGGTTTTGAATGTTTCATCAGTTAAATGTAAGGCTGACATAAATCCTTTCTTAATATTTAAATATTTCTTTTAATATGTTTTCCAAATCCTCTGTTCGTCTTTGCTTTGAGCAAGCACTTGCTTCGTCGGTGAGAAGCTCTCTGGCAATGCTTGAAAGAGAGTTGCGAGCGGCAATTACTTGTCTCACCACGTCAACGCATTGTCGTTCGTCTTCATACATTTTGACAATGCCTTCAATTTGGCCTTTAACGCGGTTTAGCTTAGTGACGATTGGATCGGTCGGCATATACAAAATATACCCCTAGGGGGTATATGTGTCAATAGGTCGAAATATTGAGGAATTAATTCAACATACCACGAAATTTAATAGATGAAAATGCAAAAAAGGCGCACCCGATGATGGATGCGCCTCCGCGTGTTGTGGTTGTGTTTAGCTGCTTGTTACGGCGAGCTGGCTCACAACCTGAAGTCCGTTTTTGTTGAGCCACTGGTTGAATTCCTCGATGAGTTCCGCATCCATGTGCAGGTTCTCAAAGAGGTACATTTCCAGACGGTTCGCAGCCTGATTGAGGACGGTAAGCTCCACTTTGTTCCAGAGAGCTTTGAGCAAATCGAGCGCCTTCTCGTCTTGGTCATTGTTCCAGTAGTCAAACACGACCCCCAGAGGGATAGCCATGTTCTTGCTGGTGTGAAGAAGGGAGTTGGCGAGCGCGTTGCCCGTCATGTCTTTTGCCAAAGCGAATAGCTTGGCATCGGTCAGGAAGAACCAGTGCTTCATCTTCATTGAAACTTACTCCTAATGTTAAATTTGCTTGACGACCACCATGATCGCCAACGGACGCGGGTATTGTACCAAAATAATAGTTATAGGTCTAGTCTCTAAATATGATAAGCTAGGGTGAGAAAGAAAAAATGCCAGAAACTAATGAATCTTTAGAATATCAATTTGCTCAAATTAGAGAAGAAACCAGTGAGTTTGA
>JAHDXH010000005.1 GCA_023382875.1 Patescibacteria group bacterium
CACTTTCAGAAATAATTTCGACCGCATCGAAACTGTCACCCAATACTGATTTAAGCTCTTCAATCAAATCTCTGAAATATTGACTCGATGGAATTGTCAGACCATTTTCGACGGACCAGTTTTTTAATAATAAATTAGTATCAGCAGATACTAAATAAGGTTTAATAAATTGTTCTTTCATTTTATTTTTTATGTCGCGAAATCAGCCATTTTTGGTACAGGTACAAAAAACCCGCTTCTTCAGCGGGGTGTGACTGTCTTCGCTATAAAAAATAAAGTTAAATCACCCCGCTGTCTGCGTGGGTGTGATGAACAAAAGATAGTGATTTTTTTATTAAGTTAACTAACATAAATTGGGGTGGGCAATACAGGGCTCGAACCTGTGACCTCTTCGATGTAAACGAAGCGCTCTAACCAACTGAGCTAATTGCCCATGTTTTGCCACCGTTCTCGACAAAGAATTCTGGTGCCCAGGAGAGGACTTGAACCTCCACAGCTTGCGCTATACGCACCTCAAGCGTACGTGTATACCATTTCACCACCTGGGCTTAGAACTAATATTTTACCACGCTCGGGGAAAATCGTCTTTGGGATTTTATTTATAGTTGGCAGTAAAGGCTTGCAAGGTCTTAGCCGAATTATAAAGCTTTACCACTTCTTCTTCGGAAAGTTTGGCCATTAAAATTCTCTCAACACCTTCTCGACCCAAAACACAGGGTACTGATAAAGCAACATTACTCAAACCATAATAATCATTCAAAGGAACTGACAATGGCAAAACCGTTTCTTCATCGCGCAAAACCCCATTCATAATTTCAACAATCGCAGCGGCGATGGCGTAATAGGTAGCACCTTTGGCATCAATAATTTTATAGGCAGCATTTTTAGCTTGAGAATAAGCTTCATTAGCAAACTCCATCGAGAAATTTTTGAGCTCAGTAATATTTTGACCACCCACAGATGCAGAGGAGATAACTGGGAATGAACTATCGCCATGCTCACCTAAAATGTAGGCGTGAATACTGCCAGGATTAACTTTAAGCTTCTCTGACAAATGACTTCTAAAACGAGCTGTATCAAGAATTGTGCCCGAACCAAAAATCTGGCCAGGGGTAACTTTGACCACTTGGTTTGCTCTATAAGTCAAAATATCAACCGGATTGGAAACAATACACACCACTGCGTCTGGAGCAGCTTTCATGATCTTGGGCATGGCGTCTTCAATAATATCAACGTTTTTCTTGACCAACTCCAGTCGGGTTTCACCAGGCTTTTGCGCCACACCGGCGGTCATCACAATAAACTGACAACCCTCGAGGTCTTTATAACTATCTGTTGGAATTATTCTGGCTGACTGTAAAAAGGGGAGAGCGTGCTCGAGGTCAAGAGCTTCACCTTCGGCTCGCTTTTTATCCCTCGAAAACAAAACTAATTCGTTCGGAGTTCCATCAATCAGCATCGCAAACGCTGCCGTCACACCAACGTGACCACAACCAATAACACCGACTTTAATAGAACTCATACTTTCCTTACTTAGTTTGTACAAGTCAAATATAGCAATTTTTCGGGATGATTGTCGATTGGAAAGCCGAGTAAAGGATGTTATAATTTCTCTCTCAAGCCAAGCTAGCCAAGTTGGTCACGGCGCATGTCTGAAGAACATGAAATTGAGGTTCGATTCCTCAGCTTGGCACCAACAAAGAAAAAGGTTATTTACCAATAAAGGTCATAATCAGGTGTTTAATAAGCTGAGCAATCGCTTTAACACCTTCTGACCCGTAAATAACAACTTGTTTTAAAATCGCTTCAATACCTTTACCGGTACTGGAATTAAAATCTGTTTGTTTGATCGAATACGGATTTGACATAATTAGGAGTGATTATAAAATATAAGAGTCAATTAACATAGTATAGATAAATGCGAGAATAGCTCAGTTGGTAGAGCGCCTCCTTGCCAAGGAGGAGGTCGCGGGTTCGAGCCCCGTTTCTCGCTCATTTTTTTTATCTATTATCTAAGCTATACCACAATGCCAGGCAAGCATAAGAACGGTATGGCGACCAAGTTTCCACTTTTTTAGCTAAAGTTTCTTTTTCCAAGATTTCTGGACCATAAATTTTGATCATGGCGTTTTTCAAACCGAGATCACCAGGAGAGAAAACGTCATTTCTGCCCATGGTAAAAATCAAAAACATCTCAGCAGTCCAGCGACCAATACCTTTAACCTTGACCAAATCAGCCACAATTTCTTCATCGCTCAAAGTTGGAAAAGCTTCAAAATTAACCTCGCGATTCATCACCGCTGCAGCCAAAGCTCGAATATAGCGAGCTTTAGCCCAGGAAGTGCCGATTTCACGATAAACCGATTCTTCTTTAGCCAAAACCAAGTTGGGAGTAGGGGAGCGCTCGGGAAATAAATCAAGGAATCGACCAATGATCGCATCAGCAGCTTTCATACCTAGCTGTTGAGCGACGATATCTTGGCAAAGTTTGGCGAAATAAGTTTGCGGATCGGTATTGGCAACTAAAATTCGCTCCGGCATTTTTTCCAAAAAAGGAAATAAAACCGGATCGGCTTGGCGAAAATGAGTCAGGATATCAGCGTATTTGGTCATTACGGCCCATTATCGCACACCTATTTTCCAAAAATACCGCGGTAACGATCGACGAGGGAAAACTTTTTATAAAAGGCCTCGACCACTAAATCCGTTGCGTCTTCAATGCTATAAAAAGCGGTATTCAAAACCATGTCGTAATAACTAGATTTTTTGATGTCGCGTTTGAAGTACTTTTTGACAAATTCAGCTCGGTCTTGTTCCACCTTCATCACTCTTTCTCTGGCTTCACTCGCGCTCAAACCTTCATACTTAACAGCCCGAATCTGGCGAATAGCCTTTGGAGCAGTGATGCGAACATGCAAACCTTTAGCTTTAGGGGTAATAAAGTTGGCTCCACGGCCTAAAATCACCACATGGCCTTTATAGGCATAAGCCAAAATTACTTTGCACAACTCAGAAATATATTTGTAATCACTTACATAATCCTTGTTGAGGTGGGAGTGGACCAAATCTTCAATCGAAGTACGGGCTTTTTCATCGATGGTTTCGATAATTTTGTTGCGCATTTTGGTCGACTGAGCAATTTCTTCGATAATCTGATGATCGACATATTCATAATTCAATTTTTTGGCGACTCTTTGGCCGATCAAAGCCCCACCACTTCCCGGCTCACGAGCCAAAGTGATAAATGGAGCAGTAAACAAACCTTCGGGAACAGACGAATTAGCAAATGTTGCACTCTTACGAATACCAGCCAAATTGATCATTTTATTGATAAAGGGGTAGTAATGGAGTGACATACTTTACTATAGCTTGATCAAGATAAAATGACCATGCTTATGCAATATGTATGATGAAGTATGACAAATAATAGCCATCATCTTTCTCAAATGATTGGTGATTCATTCCTTCATCAACATCATTTTCGAAAAACGATGGCTATTATTTACTAAATTAATCTCCAAATTCTGCCTTATCCCTGTTCAAACTTTTCTGGATATAGCTGTCTTAGTGAAACAGAATTGGCATCTCTTTCGGAGATTATAAGTTGTTCGTGACTAATTGGCCACTCGATATTCAAGTCAGTATCAAAAAGATTAATCGCTTTATCGCCAGCTTTATCACGATTAGCATAAAGTTCATCAACCAAATAAACATAATCAGCTGGACCTTCCAAAACCACAAAGCCGTTAGCGATACCCTGAGAAACAAATAAAGCGCCAGCCAAAGCCCCTTCACCACTGCCCAGCAAAAATTTGACGTGCTGACCAAAAGTGGGTGACTCGGGACGAATATCCACTAAAACACTCATCACTTTACCAGTTACCACCGTTATTAGCTTATCCCAAGCTTCAGCGTGGAAACCACGAATGACATTAGTTTCTGAATGAGATAAGTTGACCTGCTTTGCCACAAAAGCTCGACCAGTTATTGCCTCCACCTCTGGAATTCTAGCGATTTCGGCATAAAAACCCCGGTGGTCAGCAAAAGCGTGGTGTGGCAAAAAATATAAACCCTCAAGCGGTGTTTTATAAACATCTTCAGCAATTTTAAGCTCTGGGGTGGGTTGGTAGGTCTGCATATATACGAGTATTCTATAATATAGGCAATGATTATCAAAAACTCAAATCAAAGACATCAATATTTTGAAGCTTGTCGCATCTCAGTTGAGATTTTAAAACAACTTTACGACCAAGTAGCTATTGGCGTTGTACCGATCGAAATCGACCAATTAGCAGGGAAACTTTGTGAAAAATATGGTGTCAAACCAGCCTTTTATGCCGTCCAAGGCAAAAAGGGTATTTATGGTTATAACACCTGCATTCAGGTTAATGATGTGGCGGTGCACGGCATTCCTGATTCTGTTAATCCCATCAAGTCTGGCGACTTGGTTAGCATCGACTTTGGCATTATTTATGAGGGTCTTTATACCGACCACTGCGTAACGGTTGGTGTGGGTGAAGTTAGTGAGGCAGATAAAAAACTTTTGCGAGTGGGTCGAGAATCTGTTTTAAACGCTACCAAACAAGCTGTTACTGGCAATCACACTGGCGATTTGGGCTATGTCATGGAATCACAAGCTCGCCAAGCAGGCTTTGATACGCTCAAGGAGTACATTGGCCATGGTATTGGCACTGGACTTCATGATGAACCAGAAATCCCAGCCTACGGCCAACCACACACTGGCGATCCACTACACAGAGGTGAAGTCATTTGCGTTGAATCCCAAGTGGTAGCTGGTCAACCAAAGGTTAAAACTGACGCCGATGGTTGGACAACTAGAACCAGAGATGGCGAAAATGCGGTGATGTTTGAGTTTATGGTCATGGTCGACAATACCAAAGGTATTATCATGACTCCCACCCAAGATTGGCCACTAATTAAAAAATAAGTTCAAAAGCAAGTTAACTTTTATCTGCTTTTTCCTCTTCAACTTCCAATTTTTGGAATTGACCACGGCGGTAGAGCACACCGATCACGCCATAAACAGCCAAATCGATAAATGTCTCTTCAATAGTTTCATTAGCAGGTTCGCCGCCAGTCATTAAAAGGTTTTTAAGACGTTCAGCTTTTTCACTAATACGAAAGGCCATGCCTAACTCTTTGCCAGACAAAATGTTGCCTTTACCGTAATCTTTATGCTTTTTAAGAAACATTTCCAAAAGCTCAGCATTAACGTTTTCAAATGCTTGGTCTAATGTTTTTGGGGTAACGATCTTTGTTTTTGACATAAATATATATAAACCGATCAGAATAAAGTTGACAAGTACAAAGTCCTTCGTAAAATACTTCCATGGTCGAAAAAAGAGAACGTAGATCGCCAGAATTTTATGTCTTAATTGAGTACGAAGCTCGATGTGAGTGCTGTGGTTTTGAGATTGCTGACGATCTTCAAGATGCCAATGAAAGAGATGGTATGGCCAATGTGCGCGCTATTTGTGAGGGCTGGCATTTCACCACCAACCGCATTGCTAATCACAACTGTAATGGCACCTTAACCATCATGACCAAAACTACTTATTGGGTTTAACTTTTTGAAAATGTTACTGGCCGCACTGATTTTTGAATTCCACCACAAATAAAGTGTAATCGACAATATTTACTTGGCCATCATCATTAAGGTCACTAACTTTTTGATTATTATTTGCTGATCCAGCCAAAAGCTCAGAAACTAAGATTGTATAGTCAGCCAGATTGACTTTGCCGTCTTGATTGAAATCAGCTCGGCAAGCTGGCGCTGGCGTGGTAGAAGGTGTTGCTGACGGAGTTACTGATGGGGTTGCGTTAACAACGTTAGAAGATTTTTCCAAAGTAAAAACCTGCACTCCTGATTTTGCCACCACACCGCTCATATAATTATCGTTTCCAACTTTTTCCACCACTAAACTCTGACCGTAACGATCATCGTTGGCAAACAAAGGCTTAAAAGTACTCATGTCAAAGCCACTCGGCAATTTAATCTGATTTTTAGTTTCAAGATCAGATTGTGAGTTGGTATTTAGCACAATAATGAAAGCTTTGTCGCCATGAACAAAAGTGGCTACATGCAAACGTGGTTTACCAAACACACCAGGAGTGGTGTCTTGATATGTATACTCACCATTCAAAATTGCCTCCACCAATTCACCATTAATGTCCTGTCTCAACTTTTTCCATTCAGTCCATAATTCTGTCTTGGTAGATAGATCGCCACTTTCCTCCCAGTATGAATAAGCCAAAATACCTTCCAATCTTGTAACTACTGCCGCCCAAGTCATGTTGCGAGTTTCCACTGGGTTTGGATAACGTTCACCACCCCAAGCAAATGCCTGCAAATTAGCAAAGACAGCTTTATTGGCTGGCGCTTGCTCGCGGGCATATTTTAAGTAGGCAAAATTTTCTTCCAATGGGGCATTAGCAAATGATTCATCATTGTTACCAATCGGATATGTTTGAGTGCCCATAATATCCATTGCCTCATGATATTCGCCGAAAAGATATTTAGCCGACTGGCCAGATTTAAAAGGATAACCGCCCCCAGACCCATAAATAATTTGGGTGGCACCATTGGCTTTGGCTGAATTTCTAACCACATCTGCTTCTTGCTTGGCTTGATCAGGATTAATGCGTGGATTAGAGTAGGGGACATTAAAATCATCCAACACATTCCAGCCGATTAAGGTGAGCTCATCTTTGAACACCTGTGTCCATTTATCCAAACTAGGTTTGTAATAAGACGCAATAATGGTCATACCATATTTTTGCGCCTCCGCTCTGGCTTCCTGTGTACTTTTTTCTGCATCTGGACCAGTAATCACCAACTGCAAAATATTAAAGCCGGCTTCACCCATTTTTTTAACATCTTCAACCATACCTGCCCCGTAACGATTCTTAACATCAGAAACATGATAAAAACCAAAGGGATAAAAAGCCTGCCCATCTTTTTGCACCACGCCATCGTTTCTGATGGTGATAATCGGATTTGCAGCTCGAATTGATTTAGTGGAAACAAAAAAACCAGTTACTAAAAGAAGCAACAGCAGTGATTTAAAAAAGACTGCCTGTTTCATAGAACAAGTAAATTTAATTAACTAGCCAAAATTCCTTCAGCCCAAGTGGCGGCCTCGTTGACTCGGTCATCATCAATAAAACCATCGACTTTATGTGGAGTACCAATCAAAGTAGCACCAAGTTCACGCAATTTAGCTTCAACTTTTTCTACAGCACCACAATAATGGATGTAACTAGTATCGCCAAGACCAATCAAAGCAAAACGTCGACCCTCCACACCACTCAATTGATCCAAAAATTCTTCACATACCAAATTCATATTACCCTCATCCCAAGTTGAGGTAACAAAAATTACCAAATCAAAATCTGCAAAATTTTCTCCTTTAGAGTTATCTGCATCTTTGACTTCAAATTGATGATCTGGATGAGCGGCAGCCATTTTTTCACTGAGTTGTTCGGATAACATGGCTGAGTTGCCACTCAAAGTTGCATAAAGGAATAAAATTTTCATAATCCTATGGTACTGGAAACAGGACTTTTTGCAACTTATTAACTTAAATAAGTAACTAATACATATTATGTGCTTGTTAAGCTTAATACGTAAAGATATGATTACCGACGTTGTTCGCTCTTACTAGGAGATCATTGAAAATGCACTACGTAACTTACGGCGAGAAAACTGGTTTTGAAAATCGCACTCGAGGTTTTATTGGTGGCAATGGAGCCGACTCGAAAGCGAAATCCCTAATCGCGCAGGGTCATAAAATAGTCAGAGTGATGATGGGAAACCAGCTAGCTTGGGCTTACAACAATGGTGAGATTCACTACTATTCCAGACGGTGACTCACTAGCAAACCACTAACAGCGGCATCGCTCACCAGCATGTCCGCTGTTTTTATAACTTCTTTTGGAGTCAATTTAGCCTTGGGGTATAATATAGCAGTCAGGCACCAGTAGCTCAGCGGATTAGAGCGCCAGTCTTCGGAACTGGGCGTCGGGGGTTCGAGTCCCTCCTGGTGCACTTTTTTGTCTGGCCATGATAAAATTGCTCCTTCTAAAGACACAAATGGGTCAGTAGCTCAGTCGGTTAGAGCACCTGCCTCTTAAGCAGGGTGTCGAGGGTTCGAGTCCCTCCTGACCCACATTTAATCTCAATCTCCCTCCTTCACCAATATTTTTTCAGCTGTTAAGATGTTTATGAGGTAAAAAACATGACCAACTACGATCACGGCTATAAACCTAGTTACATCGAAGGACCGAAAGGCCAGCTTCAAGAAACTCACTTTGACACTAGAGAAATGCTTGATGCGGTTCGCGACCATTTTGATATGCCCATGGCCAAATTTTTCACCTCTGGTTTACCAGAGAGGGGAGTACCAGCGCTTTCAGAATTAATTTTTGCCGCTTTTTCCAGAGAACCTGAGCGCTATATTGTCGAAGGCCACTTGGATGCCATAACTTTAATTGGTGACGTTTTACCAGATACTTTTAGAGTTGCTGCAGAAAATGAAGTTTTTGACCCAAAACTGGCCAAACGGATTTTTGATATCGCCGGTAGTGAAGGCATTGATACTGCTATTAGCTACGTCTTTAATGCTAAACCTTTTGGACCAGACACCACTAACGAAGGTGGCAAACTCAATGTCGACAATGATCGTTTTAAAAACGATGGCTTAAACCACCCTGACACTGGCGAAAAGCTTTATAAAATCTGTCCCGGCTTTAGAGTTGCACAAGCCATCGAAAGACAGCTCGTCACTGCTTTTAGAAAAATTTTAATCCATCCAGAAGTTCAGGATTTAGATGTCACCTTACCCCCAGGTGTTTCCGTGGGCGACAGATGCAAAGACATCGTCCAATCTCTCTAAACTGAAGCTGTTTTTGAGCTTAGTTGAGCAAGTATCCGCCATCAACCACTATCTGAACACCAGTCATATAACTAGACATATCAGAGGCAAGGAACAAAACTACTTTACCAATATCGTCGGGAACACCCATTCTACCCATTGGGACATCCATTTTTTGATACTCTGGGAAACGCTCGGTAGTATTTTGTTTACCACCACTTTGCATCGATACCACTCCTGGAGTTAAAATTCCACCTGGAGCAACACTAGTGACAGTAATATTATCCTTGGCTAGTTCCAAAGCAACATTCTTCATAAAGCCAAAAACTCCGTGTTTTGAAGCATCATAATGGGCCAAACCAACACTGGATGGATGCAGTGAGTCAATGGAAGTAATATTGATAATTTTTCCTCCCTGACCACGCTTTTTCATTTCTTCTGAGACGTATTTGGTCATCAAAAAGACACCACGCAAGTTGGTAGCAATCACTTTGTCGAAATCAGCGCTTGTCATTGAAGCCAGAGGGTTGAAGGGGAAAATACCAGCGTTATTAACCAAAATATCAATATGTCCGTATTGATCCAAAACATCTTTAACTAACTCTTGAACTTCATCTTCTTTAGACACATCAGTCGAGGCACCAGTAGCCTCCCAACCCTTGGCGATTAATTCTTCGGCAGTTTTTTGAGCTTCTTCCAATCTACGACCAGCAATCACAACCCTTGCACCAGCCTCAGCCAAACGATAAGCAATTCCAAAACCAATACCCGCCGCCCCACCAGTCACAATCGCTACTTTACCTGATAAATCGAGGAGCCCGGCATGGGATGTAATTTGCATATTAACCTAAGGATAAACCTTTTTGGATCTTTGTGCCAATTATTAGGACTTAAAAGGAGGTGTTTGACTACGATTTAAAAGTTTTGCCCATTTTTGCACCATAAAATTATCTCGCTGATGACCAGCGCTCACTGTAAATTGAAGTCTCTTGCCATCACCTCTCACAAAAGGCTTGTCTTGACCATGCCACCAATTTTTTAGTTTTGTACTAACAAGACTAATCACATCACCAAAAGTTGAAGTGGTGACATCACTTATGCCTTTGCGGACAAAAACGCGTTCATCAACAGAGGAGGGAGAAGCCTGAGCAATTTTTAATGCCTCGCTTAGAGCAACTTGTTTTTTAAGAGCCAATTGCTCAAAGTCTTCGCTGGGAACCGATTGGTCGAATTTTTTACTTAAAAAAGGATTAAGTTTGGCCAAAAAACCACTTTCACCACCATAAAGCTGCCTATAAGATGGATTAGTCAAATAAATTCTAGCTGCATCCAAACCAAACCCTAGTGGTAATTGCAGCGCTCTTATCACCCTCAACAACCGATTCTTATATTGATGATCGGCGGGGTTGTCCAATAAAACTTGCATTTTAGCTCTCTCGTCATCACTTAAACAATCGAGCGTTTCCATCGCAACTAAAGCCCCCATCGAAATTCCATCCAAACGCAAATAATCTACCTCCGGTAAAATTTCCCCAATATAGTCAGCCACTTGCTCACCATGTGCCTTAAAACCATCGTTTTTAACTCGTTCATGCCATTCTGGAGTAACGTGACCCCAATCCGAGTTAGCTGAACCAAAAACTCGAACTTCAATTTCTGGCAAAGTTTCACCTCTTCTCCAAGCTCCGACTAAGCGTGGCAAGTCAGCATAAGCTTGTTGGTAAACGTAGTCCCATAAAGTAAAAGGGTGACCAACGGGTGGAGGAGAAATGCCTGGTAAAAATAAAGTGGTGCGTCGCTCTGGTTTTGTCGCCAGCTCAGCAAGGTCGGAGCCCACGGCAACCTCTCGGCGCGGCACTTTCCCAGCTAAAATTTTCTCAAACAGTCTAGTCACATTTACAACAGTGACGGGAAAATCGGCTTCAGGTGTCCTTCTAACTTCAAAGTTTTCAATACCTTGACGGTCGATTTCAGAGGCGATTTCGACTATTAATTCAGCTGATTCTGGAGCCTCCAACCTAGCTTTCTTTTCCACTATTTCACGAAAATGACTAAAAAAACTAGATTTTAGTGGCTCTGTTTCTTTAGCCTCCAAAACACCACGATGGGAAAAGTTACGCTCTATTCCAGGCATTTATTCCTGCGTCTCTTGTTTTTTACTATTCAAATAAGCCTGACGATATTCTTTGGGAGTAGTGGGGTAAAAAATTCCATGCTCAGCCAAATGTTTGAGCTCAATGTCTGTGGCTCGACCCGCTCTAGCGTGACGAATCATCCGGGTAAATTGAAACTTTTTCCACCAACCAACTTCTTGGGCTGTTGCCTGAGTTTCTTCATCTTTTGGTAGGTCATCTTTGGCTCGGCCCTCAACTTGATTGATGAATTTTGCGTACTCTGGATTTCTAGCCATATGACAGAGATTATAGCAAAACAAAAAGCCCAGTGATTTCTCACTGGGCCCAAAATATTGCTATTTTAAGTGACTAAATAAATTAGTCGCGGTAGCCACCACGGCCACCACCACGGTTGTAACCACCTCGGTCACCACCACGGTTATTGTCGAAGCGACGTGGTTTAAAACCACCTCTGTCTTCTCTTGGCACTCTTGGCTTAGCTACGTTAACCACCATGTCGCGACCATTGAGGTCACTACCATGAAGGGCTTCGATAGCGGCTTGAGCTGCTTCTTCAGTAGTATATTCAACAAAACCAAAACCTTTTGATCTTCCTGAAAACTTGTCAGTTAACAAACTGACATTCACTAATTCACCATATTGAGAGAACATCTCGCGGAGATCTTCTTCAGTGGTGCTGAATGGCAAATTACCAACAAAGAGTTTTTTGTTATTCACCTCTTCTGGTTGAAAATTGTCGTTCATAAATTTGGCTTCTTTTTAAGTAAAGAAGCGTCCTACTTCCGGCGCCGAACACTAACTCGAGCGATGTGCGCCTAATTAATACTACAATCTCTATTAATTTCTTAATCTGAAAAAGTGGAAAAATTCGACTATTCGATAGGTGAAATATAACTTAGATTGAGCCTTCATTATACACCTCACTTGGGAAAATTGATAGTGGCAAAGCCAATTATCAAGGCTAAAATTAACCGTCATGATTTACACCTCCACCGTCCAAAAAGGCCAACAATTGGGCAGACAGATCAGTTTCCCAACACTCAATTTGGACCCTAATATTTTGCCCAGCACACAAAAACTTGGTGTTTACCAAGCCACAGTCATAGTGAATAAAAAAGAATATAAAGGTGTGTTATTTTTTGGACCCAAAAAAACCTTTGCGGAAATAACCAATGTTCTAGAAATCAACTTATTAGATTTTGATCAAGAGATTTATGGTCAAAGTGTATCTTTTACTTTAGGCAAATTTATTAGACCTGTTATCAAGTTTTCTTCTCTTGATGAACTTAAAAAACAAATCGCTAGAGACGTAAAGCTGGCTTGGCCAAATTAATTTTTTTCCTGATTAAATCTTATCTTGGTTAAGCTGCGACATTCTCCAAATTGAAAACAGCAAAGCACCTGCGGCTAAATATTGACTAGTAGCCAAGGTAGTTTTGTACAAAACCAAATCAATAATCACAGCGGTCAAAGGGAAAACTAATTCTAAAATGGTGGCGACCCCGACCTTAGTTTTTTTCAAACCTTTGTAATAAATCCACAACGCCAACATTCCAGTAGAAAGAGCAATTGTGATCAAGCGGCCAAACTGAGAAAGAGTCGGCAAGACCAAGCTCGCACTCTGACCCAAAACGAAAACTCCGATCAAGGACATCAAAGTAGTAAAGAAAAATCTCAAACCAGTAATATAAGTATCAGAGTTATCCTTGAGGGCAAAACGAGAAACTGCAGTTGATGAACCCCAGGCAAAAGCTGCACCAACAGCGAATAAAGCCGCGATACCTGTCTGAGCGCCTGTCGCAAAGTTAACATCACCATCTGGGAAAGTGACAAAATAAGCTGCCACCAAGGCAAAACCAGCCCATACAAAGTGCTCTTTGCTAATTTTTTCTTTGAGCAAAACTACTCCGGCCAAAGTCGCAAAAATGGGCTGCAACTTTTGGAGCAAGAACACAACAGAAAAAGGAATAAATTGCACTTTGAGCAAAGCAGTCGTAAACCATAACGTACCCAGCATTCCAGACAACATACTGACCCACAAAATAGCCAACCAACCAGAACGACTCAAAGTTTCTTTTTTAGCTGCGGCAAAAAGAGCCGGCAAAATTAAAATCAACCCAATTAAGTGCTCATAAAAAACAATGGTAATCGGAGGCAAAGAAAAAAGACTACGTCTTAAGACACCATCTAGTCCCCACAGTACCGCTGCGATAACAATTAAAGTCGGGCCGTAGGAGAGAATTTTTTTCATCGGCGCCAAGTATAACAAATCAGGCACTCGATAAAATAGCCATTTTTTGATATAACCTCAAACATGCTTAAATTTCTAACCGACTTATTTGATGATAATAAGAAAACGCTTGATAAATACAGCAAAATTGTTGAACAAATCAATAATTTAGAGCCAACTCTCAAAAAACTTTCCGACGAAAAATTGGCTGCTCAAACCAAAAAATTCAAAACTCAAATTGCCCAAAATCTTAAAAACGGCAAATCTGAAGCAGAAGCTTTGGATGAAATTTTGGTCGAAGCTTTTGCCACCGTTCGTGAAGCCTCAAGACGTGTCTTGGGCATGCGCCACTTTGACGTCCAACTTTTGGCTGGTATTGCTCTTCATAAGAAAAACATCACCGAACAAAAAACTGGTGAAGGCAAAACTTTGACTGTGACTGCACCTCTCTATCTCAATGCTTTGTTGGGCAAAGGTGCTCACCTAATTACCGTCAACGATTACCTGGCCGAAATTGGTGCGGGCTGGATGGGTGCACTTTATAACTTCTTAGGTCTAAGTACTGCTGTCATCATTCACGATCAATCCAAGATGTTTGACCCAAACATTGTGTCTGAAGATCGCGGTGACGAAAGACTGGAGCACTTCGCCAATATCACTCGCCAAGAAGCTTATTTAGCTGACATTACCTACGGTACTAACAATGAATTTGGCTTTGACTATCTACGCGACAACATGGTGCAAACCCTATCCCAAATGACTCAGCGCCAAGATTATCCCCATCACTATGCGATTGTGGACGAAGCTGACTCAATTTTGATCGATGAAGCTAGAACTCCTTTGATTATTTCCGCTCCTGATTCCGAGCCAACTGCCAAATATTATGAATACGCCAAATTAGTTCAAACTTTGGTCAAAGATATTGACTACAAAGTCGATGAAAAAGCCAAGACTGCCAATTTGACCGACTTAGGTGTCAAAAGAATTGAACAAAAATTAGGTGTTAACAATCTTTATGAAGAAAGTTTCGATACCATTCATTTGGTCGAATCTTCTCTCAAAGCCAAAACTCTATACTCCCGCGACAAAGAATATATCGTTCGTGAAAACCAGGTCGTGATTGTGGATGAACACACTGGTCGTTTGATGTTTGGTCGCCGCTATTCTGATGGCTTACATCAAAGTATCGAAGCCAAAGAAGGTGTTCCAATCCAACAAGAATCTAGAACTTTAGCTACTATTTCCATTCAAAACTACTTCAGAATGTACCACAAGCTTTCTGGTATGACTGGTACAGCTGCTACCGAAGCTGAAGAGTTTAAAAAAATCTACAACACTGAAGTTTTGGTTATTCCTACCAACCAATCAGTCGTCAGAGTTGATCGTCCTGACGTGGTCTATAAAACCACCGCTGCCAAATATTCTGCCATCGTCAAAGAAATTGAAGAAATTCATGCTCAAGGTCGGCCAATTTTGGTGGGTACTAAATCCATTGAACACAACCAAATCATTTCCAACTTCCTGAAGAGAAAGAAAATTGAACATCAACTTTTGAACGCCAAAAATAATGAAAAAGAAGCTTTTATTATCGCTGATGCGGGTAAGAAAAATTCCATTACTGTCGCTACCAACATCGCTGGTCGTGGTGTCGACATTGTCTTAGGTGGAGCTAAACCAGAAATCAAAGACTTCAAAAAAGAAAAAGCTGGCGGCAAAGTTGATGAAGACTTAGTCAAATCACTAAACCTACCTCCAGCTATTGATCCAAGTAAATACAAACTCAAGGAGTACGCCAAAGCTTTGGCCGATTGGAAAAAAGCCCACGAGGAAGTTGTGTCCTTAGGTGGTCTTCACATCATTGGTACTGAACGTCATGAATCCAGACGTATCGACAATCAGCTCCGTGGTCGCTCCGGCCGTCAGGGTGACGCCGGTTCATCTCAATTCTTCTTATCACTAGAAGATGACATCATGAGAATTTTTGGCGGAGAACAGATTTCCAAAGTCATGGACTTCTTAAAGATCGAAGAAAATCAACCCATCGAACACAGCATGATTGGCAAGGCTATTGAATCAGCTCAAGTCAAAGTCGAAGGTTTCTTCTTTGACCAACGCAAGCGCTTGGTCGACTTTGACGACGTCATGAATAAGCATCGCGAAATTATTTATAAACGTCGCCGCCGTTTGCTCGAACTAGGCAGTGATGAAAACAAAAACGCCAAATACCAAGATGACAATTTGCGTGATGAAATTTTGACCTACCTCCATAACGAAGTAGAGGAGATGGTCACCCTTCGAGCTCCACAAAGTTTCACTCCTGACGAATACGAAGCCATCGTCAAAGAATTCACCAAACTTATTCCTTTTGATTCAGCCTCACAAAGAGAGTTACAAAAAAACCTCTCCCAAAAAACCAGAGCTGAGGAAATCATTGGCGATCTCAATGACATCATTGACCAAACTTATGAAGCTCGTGAAAAAACCATGGGCAAAGAAATGGTGAGACAAATTGAAAATTATGTTGTTTTGGCTTCTGTGGATGAAAAATGGATGGAACATCTTGAAAACATGGACTCGCTCAAAGAAGGTATTTGGCTTCGTGGCGATAAAAACATGGTCTTAAGTGAATACAAAAAAGAAGCTTTCACTATGTTTGAAGGTTTGATTGGAAGCATTGAGTCGACTATTGCTAGCCGTATTTTCCGCGTCCAACCAGCTAAACAACAACCAATCAGAGTCATGCCTAAGCAAGTCATTGAAAGCAAACCTTCAATCGCTGACAGCTTGGAAGCCGAAGTTGAACAAGCTCAAGCAGCTAGTATGGGCACCAGCAACAACGGTAGCACTCAAGGCTCTATTTCTGATTTAGCAGCCGCTCTCAAAACTGCCAAAGCGCCTAAAAAAGTTTCGCCTGGTGTGAAATACGAAAAAATCGGCCGCAATGACCCCTGTCCTTGTGGATCTGGAAAGAAATACAAGAAGTGTCACATGCTGATTGATGGACAAGGTTAAACAAAAGAAGCTCGCCATTGTAATGCGAGCTTCCAGTTGTTGTGTTTTCCTTCATTATCTAGGCTGACGATAAAGATAGGGCGTTCCGTTCAGATTTGCCTTGAGACATTGCGCGAAGTGCCAATAATCCCATGGCCCAGCAAATACTGTGTCATATTTACCTTGCCTGCAACTTGGTAGATGAAAAGCAAAGTGGTCAAGTTTTCGATTCAAGGCGCTTTCAATATCAACCGCCGAGTATTCGACTACAGTACCAACGCTGAAAATATGCTCATGAGAGTAACGAAGCATTGTCATCTGCCTTGAAAACTCCGACCTTTGCCACTCTGGAACACCACCGGCAGAAACCTTCCACCAACTAGAGCCATAACAAGTAGGAAGACTTCCTAAATCAGAACTGACGATATTAAACAACCACTTCTTATGTGGGTAATTTTCTTCCCACCAGCGCGGACCAATCGTCTGCAGAGCATGTTGACCTGATTCGATGGCTTGACCAAGACTAAAACGATGCACCATTTGTCTGGCAATTTGAAAGAGCTGAGTGCTTTTGACATCTGCCACACAAGTGCGGTCAGGATGCCAGCGCTCACTTTCGTGAGCCTGCAACTGTGCTTGCCATTCGTCAATGCAAGCTTGCTTAATAACCCTTTGCGGGTCAATACTTACCATGACACACCTCATTTGAATTAGAAAATCAGAACGACCGGGAATTATACCATTTTTGCCAAAAATGCCCGTTCCTTCTGTCTAAAGGAGTGATAAAATACTCCGATGTCTGCAATCACCAAACACCTCCAAGCAGTCAAAGCCATTTTCACCAATGATCATTTTGTTTATACTTCCGGCAAGCACGGTAGTGTTTACATCAATAAAGATTCCCTTTATCCGCACACCAAAACGACAGCTAAAATCTGTCAGATTTTAGCCAAGAAGTGTGCTCACTTAGAAATTGACACTGTTGTTGCTCCCGCCCTCGGCGGGATTATTTTATCCCAATGGATTTCTTATCATCTGACTAAGCTCAAAAATAAAGAAATTTTCGGAGTTTACGCTGAAAAAGATCCAGAAAAAACTTTTATTTTCACCAGAGGTTATGACCAATTTGTAAAAGGAAAAAAGGTTTTGGTTGTGGAAGATCTAACCAACACCGGTGGATCGGTCAAAAAAGTTGTTGATGTGGTTCGTGAATATGGTGGGGAAGTGGTGGGCGTATGTGTCATGGCCAATCGCGACCCGCACTTGGCTGAAAAAAATCTTTTTAATGCTCCTTTAATCGTTGGCACTCAAATCCCAGCAGAAGCTTGGGAAGAGAAAGATTGCCAGCTTTGTAAGAACAATGTTCCCATTAACACCAAAATGGGCCATGGCAAAAAATATGTTCAGTCAAAAGCTTAATCAAGCAATTTTAGACAAAAACTCCCGACTCTGCGTCGGCCTCGACCCTCGACTCAACCTTATTCCTTCTTCCATTCTCAATAAGTCCATCCAACAATTCGGCAAGACCAACCAGGCCGCCGCTACAGCCATCTTTATCTTCAATAAACAAGTCATTGATGCGGTCTTACCTCACGCTGCTTGTGTCAAACTACAAAGCGCCTTTTATGAACAATTTGGTAGCGAAGGCGTGAAAGCATTTTGGAACACTGCTGAATACGCGAAAAAACTAAATCTGCCAGTCATCGCGGACATTAAAAGAGGCGATATTGACTCAACCGCTACCGCCTACGCTGAAGCTTATTTAGGCGGTGGTGATTTATTTGGCGAAAAACAAACCACCCCCATCGACTCAATCACCATCAACCCATTTTTAGGCGAAGATTCGCTCGAGCCATTTGTCAAAATCGCTCATGAGACCAACAAAGGTCTATTTATCTTGGTCAAAACCTCCAATCCCGGCAGCAAAGATTTACAAGATTTGGAAATAAATGGCCAAACCGTTTCTCAAAGAATCGCCACTTACCTCTCCAAGCAAAACACCAAATTAGACGAATTTGGCTACGGATTAATTGGCGCCGTTGTCGGAGCCACTTATCCAGAACATGCCAAACAACTGCGCCAGCAAATGCCAACTTCAATTTTCTTAGTCCCAGGCATTGGTGCTCAAGGTGGCGATCCGACTTTACTCAAAAATTTCTTTGATAAAAATGGCCTCGGAGCCGTCGTCAACTCTTCTCGGGGCGTAGTCTTTTCCTTCGAAGAAAATGACAAAAGATATCTTAAAAAAATTGCTCAAGCTGCCCAAGATACAAAAGAATTAATTAATAAAAACCTATGATCTCACCAGACAATCCATGCTTTGGCTGCACCGCTCACCGCGGTGGGCGAGAAATTAAAGCACCTTGTTGTCATGACTCAGTACTTAGAGTTGATAGCGAAGAATATACTCGACTTTTTCTACAGCCATACCTGAACAAAGAAGTGAATGTTGAAGAATCCTTTGTCGATGGTCAGATGTATTTTTATGTTTATTTGTTAGGCAAATGTCCGCATCTCACAGATGAGGGTTTGTGTGGGGTGGAGGAAGCCAAACCCAAAGGCTGTCGGGCAGCCGTTCCCAAACATTTCCGCTTCTGTGTTAAGTCAGAAACATAACAATATACTATAATCATTTTATGAAACTCATTTCCGGTACATCCAATCTTCCTTTAGCTCAAAAAATTGCCGACCAATTGGGCTCACCACTCCTTGATGTGGAAATCACTAAGTTTGCTAATGGTGAAAAAAGAGTTTGGGTCAAAGATAAAATTGCCGGCGAAAATGTTAGCTTGGTCCAATCTTTTAATAATCCTGTAGATGAAAATATTGTCGAAACTTTACTCATCATCGATGCCCTAGAGCGCGCTGGAGCGCGCCACATCAACTTGATCATTCCTTGGATGGGTTATTCACTTCAGGATAAAGTCTTTAGAGAGGGTGAACCAATCGCCGCTAGAGTTATCGCTGACTTGCTTTCCAACTCACATGCCAAACGAGCGGTTTTACTCGACTTACACAACTCAAGTATTCCTGGATTTTTCTCGATTCCCACTCAACACTTACTGGCTCTCAATCCTTTCGCCGAATACATCAGAGAAAATTTCAACCAAAATGAAACTATCATTGTCAGTCCTGACTTTGGTGGCTTGAAAAGAGCTCGCACCTTTGCCGAGCTACTAGGACTTGAGCTCGAAAATATCGACAAACATCGTGACCTTACGACCGGCAAAGTTACCCCCAAAGGCGTCACTGGTGATGTCGAAGGCAAAATTTGTATTATCTACGATGATGTCATCAACACCGGCGGAACAGTGGTCGAAGTCGCCAAATTCCTCAAAGAAAAAGGTGCTAAAGAAGTGCACTTCTTAGTGACACACGGACTTTTTGCTGGCGATGGACTGATGAAAATGGAAGATCCAAGCATTGATAGTGTCGTCATCACCAACTCTATTCATCACCTTAATCTGCCGCCAAAAATTAGAGTGATTGATGTGTCAAAATTATTGGCTGATTCAGTCAAAACTTGGGTCTAATTTTTTTAGCCAAAAAGCTCGTGTTATAATTTCGACAGAAATATTTTTTGATCGCCAAAAAAAATGTGATCAAAAGCCCTGGCTCCTAACCAAGGTTCGAAACTCTGTTTCGAAATAGATGAGGACAAGTCTCGACCCTAACTCATCCGGCTCTGACCGTCACCAGCAATGAAGCTTAGAAATTCTAAGAAACCAAGGTGGTACCGCGGGTCAACAACTCGCCCTTGCACACTAAATTAATACATTAGTGGTTGAGGGCGAGTTTTTTGTTATCTCAACCAGAAAAAATATATGAAATACTCAAAACTTTTTGGCAAAACCTCATACGGCGACCAAAGCGGTTCAGGCATGATAAGCCACCAGCTATTAACTAAAGGCGGTTTTATTCGCGAGTCAGTTGCAGGACGTTACTTCTTTTTACCACTGGGGTGGAGGGTTCAAGAAAAAATTAAAGCTGTAATTAAAGATGAGATGGACAAAGCAGGGGCACAAGAAATGATTTCACCTGTTCTGCATCCTCTCGAACTGTGGAAAGAAACCAACCGCACCAACACGGCTGGTTTTGAGCTGATGCAAGTCACCGACCGTCGTGGTGGCGAATTTGCCCTTGGTGGTACTGCAGAAGAAATGTTTGTCGATGTAGTTAGAAAATTCAATCTTTCTTACAAAGATTTACCTTTCAATATTTATCAATTCTCAACCAAATTTAGAGATGAATTAAGAGCTCGAGGCGGCTTATTACGCGTCCGCGAATTTGTCATGAAGGATGCTTATTCTTTCCATACTGATGCTGAAGATTTCAAAAAAGAGTACGACAAAATGGCAGAGACCTATACCAAAATTTATCAACGCCTCGGATTGGAAACTCGCGTCGTCAAAGCTGATAACGGCTATATCGGCGGAGAATATTGTCATGAATTTCAAGTTGAGCATCCTGAAGGAGAAGGCCGTTTCTTTGTTTCTGAAGATGGTTCTTATTGTGCACATGAAGATATTGCTGAATTTGCCAGAGATGAAAAAAACATTGGCGAAACTGAAGACGAATACCAGGTTGTCGATGCAGTTCGCGGTAAAACCATGAATGATGGCGTCGAACTTCATGGCAAACCTTTATGGCAACAAATAAAAAATGTCATGTTCGCTGACGAAAAAGGTAATTTGATTTTGGCTGTTATTAGAGGTGACTTAGATGTCAATGAAACCAAACTCAAAAATTTATTAAAAGCTGCTCAACTGAGAGCTGCCGAAGACAATGAAATTTATGCCCTGGGCAGTGAGCCAGGCTTCATTTCTCCCGTAGGCATGAAGGGTAAAGTAAAAATTGTGGGTGATATTTCACTAAGAACAATCAAAAATGGCTACACCGGTGCCAATCAAAAAAATAAGGATGCCCTCAATGTCAACCTTGGTCGTGACTTCGATTTAGATTTGGAAGGTGATATTGCTATGGCAGAAGCCGGCTTTTTGAGCCCTGATGGTCAGAGTAAATTAGAGGAAAAAAGAGGCATTGAAGTAGGTAACATTTTCCAACTTGGATACCATTACTCCAATCTGATGAAGGATGCCAACTTTGTTGATAAAGATGGCCAGAAAAAACCCTACTACATGGGTTGTTATGGCATTGGCCTTGGTCGCACTTTGGCCACAATAGTTGAGAAGCATCACGATGAAAAAGGCATTATTTGGCCAGAAAACATTGCTCCATATCAAGTTCATTTGATTGATATTAATGAAAATGAAAAAGCTCAAATGATTTATCAAACATTGATTGAGGCTGGCGTTGAAGTTTTGTGGGATGACCGCAGTGAAAATGCGGGTCGCAAATTCAACGACTCTGATTTACTAGGACTACCCATCAGATTAGTGGTATCTAAAAAAACTGGTGATCAAATTGAGTGGAAAAAACGCAGCGAAACTCAAGCCGAATTAATCAACCTTGACCAAGTGTTGGAAAGACTGAAACAATAATCCTAATTAACTATGGATCAAAATTACAAAAATTTAGTTTTTACCAAACACGCTTTGGAAAGATTGGGCGACAGAAGCATCTCAATGGATGCTATTTGGCAGACCGTTAGCCATCCGGATAAAAAGTTCAAAAACGATGGCAATAGCACCAAATTTATTCGCAGAGTAAATGGCCGGAAAATTCATGCTGTAGCCACCTTTCTAAATAAAGAAAATAAATGGTTGGTTGTTTCTGTCTGGGTGAGGGGAGAAGATGACAAGCAACCTTTAGTCTGGCAAATTATTACCTTACCATTTAAAATCCTGTGGTGGCTTGTAAAAGCGATCTTTAAAACCCTGAGCAAAAATTAAAAACTCAACCTATAACAGTTTTTTTCATAGCCAATAAATTTGTTATACGTTCTCTTTTCAACCCTTTTTGGGGCTGGGTTTTTTCTGCGTCAATGTATATATTACTATCAATATCCCGGTGAGGAGCCCGCTGCGATCAACTAATTTTAAGTTGACTGCGGCGGGTAATTTTTTATCCATTTTCCAAAAAAAACAAAAGACAAACTCGTAATTAGTAATATTATTTTTGAGTTGATCTTGATGAAGGATTGAGTCACACATCAATGAAAAAATAATATTACTAATTCTCGATGTTAGTCTGGTGTATACTACCTTCATGGACAGAAAACTCATTGTTACCCACCACGCACCAGATTTAGACGCCGTCGGCTCAGTTTGGATGCTAAAACGCTTTGACGCTCAAGATTTTGCCGATAGTCATTTAGCTTTTGTTAACCCAGGTGAACAAATCAGCCTCGCCGAAGCTGAAGAACAAGGTTTTCAACTTCATGAAGTTACCCACGTCGATACCGGACTTGGTGAATTTGATCACCACCAGCCAGAACAAGCTGGACCTAACATTTGTGCCACTTCATTAGTTTACGACCACGCTTGTCAAATTCATCCCGAATTAAGTGAAGACAAAGCTCTAAAAATTATTGTCAAATATATTACAGAAATCGACCACTTTGGTGAAATTTTTTGGCCCAATGCCAACGACACCAAATATCACTTCATGATCCATGAATTAATTCGTGGTTTAGAGTACCTAGAGCCCCATAACGACGAGTCGCAGATGCAATTTGGGCTAACATGCCTTGATAGCGTTTATGCCGTTTTAACCCAGCACCTAAAAGCTGAAGAAATCATTGAAGAAAAGGGCGAGAAATTTAAGTTAAGTTTTGGGGAAGCGCTGGCGCTCGACACTAGAAACGACGACACTCTCAAAGTCGCTCAAAAAATGGGCTATGTCCTAGTTGTCAGAAAAGATACAAAGCTTGGCAATATTCGTATTAAAGTTCGTCCTGATGCCCCAATTGATTTGAAGCCCCTTTATGAGAAAGTTTTGAAAAATGATAAAACCGGTACCTGGTTTTACCATGCTAGCGGCAAGATGCTTATCAATGGCTCGGTCAAGCATAGAAGTCAAACTCCCAGTCCATTATCATTAACTCAAATAGTTGATTTAATCAAAGAAGTTTATGAATGAAACTAATTGCCTTTTTTGCAAAATTATCGCTAAACAAATCCCCAGCACTATTCGCTATGAAGATGAAAATTGGCTAGCCTTCGACGACATCCATAAATCAGCTCCAGAACATGTTTTACTTATCCCAAAAATCCACTACAAATCTCTAGAAGAGGTAGAAGCTAACGACAGCCAATTTCATAACGATCTACTTAAGACAGCTAGAAAAATCGCTAGCCAAATTGGTATTAACGATAACTATAAGCTTTTTATGAATGTGGGCGACAAAGTTCAAATGATCCACCACCTTCACCTCCACCTCATGGGCGGTTGGTCAAAAGACATTACTACCGAGGAATTGGACAATCAATCTAATCAGGTTTTAAATTAATTTTTAAAAACTGAAATCAAAAAGCCAATATGCTCATCAGCGGTTTTACCGATTAAGTCCAAGCCTTCATTAATATCGTCTCTTGAAACGTTGGCGGCAAAAGATTTGTCTTTGAGTTTTTTCTTGACTGATTTTGCTTCCATATCAACGAAGCCATTTGGTCTCATCAAAGAAATTGCATGCATCAAACCAGATAGTTCATCGCAAGCAAATAAATATCTTTCAATCAAAGTTTCTGGATTTTTGCCAGTTCTACCTGGCGCATGAGCTTTAATCGCTTCAATCAAAACACTTGGATAATCGGTCAAAATTTCGGTGACAGCTTTATTAGGATGTTCATCTGGGAACATTTCCCAGTCCAAATCATGAAGTAAACCAGCTTGATACCAAAGTTCACTATCTTCACCAAGTTCTTGGGCGTAAGCCTCCATCGCTCTTGCTACCATTTGGCAATGGTGACGCAATGCTTCACTTTTAATATATTCATCCAATAAAGCTTCAGCTTGAGAGCGAGGCGGTAATCCAGCAGTTGCCTCAGCTTTTGGCTTGGAAGCTGGAGCTGACTTAACAGCCGGCTCTGTGGATTTTTGAGCTTGGCCATTTTCCTGAGAAACTGGTCTGATTGGTCTTAGAGTAGGGAAGGCAATGACTTCTTTAATACTCCAAGTATTAGTTAAGAACATCACCAAACGATCAATACCCATACCAATACCTCCGAGTGGTGGCATACCATATTCCATTGCTTCCAAATAATCTTCATCCATTGGATGAGCTTCGGCATCGCCGGCTCTCATTCTTTTTTGTTCACCAGCAAAAATATTTCTTTGGTCGATCGAATCGGTAATCTCACTCCAGCCATCAGCTAATTCTTTACCACCAATGTAACACTCAAATCTTTCAGCAAGCTTATCATTGTGACGATGTTTTTTAGCCAAAGGACTAACGTCACGTGGATAATCTCTAACCCAAGTTGGAGCAATTAAATGACCCGTCACTAATTTATCAAACAAACTAAACATTGCTTTGCCTCTGGTATATTCACCAATCAATTCAATGTTGTTTTGGCGCATTTTGGTTTGAATCTGCTCATCACTCATCTCCTCAAACTGGATGTCTGCATATTTGGCCAGAGCCTCAACCATGGTAATTCTTTCCCATTTTCCACCCAGATCAACTTCTTGGTCGTAAACTTGAAGCATAGTGGAGCCATTAAGTTTTTGCACCAAGTGTTTGATCAAAGCTTCTGCGGTATTCATCATGACGTCGTAGTCAGCATAGGCGTGATACCACTCAATCATAGTGAATTCTGGTTGGTGAGTCTGGTCAATGCCTTCATTTCTAAAGTTGCGAGCAATTTCAAAAATTCTTTCATAACCACCAACAACCAATCTTTTCAAATAAAGTTCAGGAGCTAAACGCAAATAAAAATCAGTATCCAAAGCATTCATGTGGGTAGTGAATGGAGTAGCATTAGTACCACCATAAAGTGGTTGCAAAATTGGAGTTTCGACTTCGATAAAGTTGTATTCGTCTTGCAGGAAGCGACGCACTTCGCGAAGAATCAGCCAACGAGCGTCGAGAATTTTTTTGGTTTGAGGATTAACCAATAAATCTAAATATCTTTTTCTAAAACGAACTTCTTTGTCATCAGAGGCATTCCAAGCTGATGGCAGTGGTCTCAAGGCTTTGCCGTGGAATTCAAAATCAGAGGCAGTAATTGTAATTTCACCGGTGCGAGTTGGTGCAACTTCGCCTTCAACACCCAAAAAGTCACCAGCATCAATAAAGGTCAGTTGAGCAAATTTTTCACCCAAGTTTTTGGCATGAAGTAAAACCTGAATTTTGCCAGTAGTGTCCTGTAAATCTAAAAAGACAACCTGGCCATGAGCTCTAATACTCATGATACGACCAGCAGTTTTAACACTTTTGCCATCGCTAGCCAAAGCTTCAGCAACAGAGTGAGTTTTGTTGTAAAAATATGGATGAATAGTTACACCCATATTTTCTAAGCTTTGTCTTTTTTCTTTTTTCGCCTGAATTGTGTCGTCAATTCTTGACATATTAATTTTCTTTCTTCTCTAGTATGTATATTATAACCTGATAAATTAACAAAAAACCCCGCCTTTTAAGTGCGGGGTTTTGGATTTTCTTAACGTTTATTTGATTTCATCTATTACGTAAGTCACCATCCCCGCAGGGGCCTTAACCTGAGCCTTGTCATCCTTGCTCTTACCAAGTAATGCTTTGCCGATAGGTGATTCACTAGAAACTTTGCCTTCAAGTGGGTTAGATTCGAATTCACCCACAATATGGAAAGTGAATTTTTTATTTGGTTTGCCATCAATGTGAACAATGACAGTGGTACCCATACCAACTTTTGATTTGCTGGTAGTAGCTTTGACAATTTGAGCTGTGTTCAAAACATCTTCGATTTCACTAATTCGTGATTCAAGGAAGTTTTGCTCTTCTTTGGCATTGGTATATTCAGCATTTTCACTCAAGTCGCCATGAGCGCGAGCTGCAGCCACTCTTTGCACCACGTGAGGCAATTTAACCTCTTTGAGCTCTTTGAGCTCTTGGCCTAATTCGTCAAATCCTTGTTGCGTCAACTGAACAGTTTTTTTGTATTGTTTTGCTGGCATAATTGCCTTTCTAATAATCGTCCCGACACTACTTGAGGGTCGGGAGCGTTTCATCAATTTTTTTGTCCCCACAAGTTTATAATCAACCAACAGTTATGTACAGGCTTTATCTACTCGAGATAAATAACCCATAGTTTATGAACAAAAGCCTACTTAACTGTAACTGACTTGGCTAAATTTCTTGGTTTATCAGGATCTAAATTTTTAGCTTTAGCCAAATATAAACCCAGCAATTGTACCAGAACCGCTTCCAGTAAAACGTTAGCATTTGGAACTGATTCAAAAGATAACCATTCATCAAAAACCTGATGAAAATAGGGTGAAATACCAAGTATTTTACCCCCACGTGCTTTAATTTCTTCAGCATTGGCCAGAATATTAGCATCTTCCTCATCTCCACCCACAATCACAATTGTCCAAGTTCCTGGTTCAATTAAGGCAATGACTCCGTGTTTGAGCTCACCACCAGCAAAAGCTTCAAAGTGCAAATAAGCAGCTTCTTTTGCTTTGAGAGCGCACTCCAGAGCAATGGGGTAGTGAACACCACGTCCCAAAACAAAAACATGATTTTGTATACTCAAAAGATTTGCTATTTTTGCAACTTTGTCTAAATTTTCCGCTAAAAATAGCTTTCTAATATTTTTACTAGCCAAAGCCAAATTCTTAGTGGTTGCTTTGAGTTGTTTATTTAAACTAGAACAAATCAACAGCCAAGCGGTTATTTTTGCCACAAATGCTTTGGTAGAAACCACGCTGATTTCGGGACCAGCTTGCAGATGAAAACTTAAAGTTGATTCTCGGTCCAATGTCGAACTAATCCGATTAACTAATGCCAACAACTTTCTTTTCTTTTTCTTCAAAAATCCAACCTGCTCAATTAAATCAATAGTTTCACCACTTTGTGACAAAAAAATTGGCAAAGTACTTTTTTTTATATTTTTCAAAAACAAACTCGCTTCACCCCCAGAGTAGGCTGTAGCAATGCGACTAACTTGGGCCAATAAATATTGACCAATCAAAGCTGCATAATAAGCTGTGCCGCAGCCGATCAAAAAAAACTCATCGTGTTGGTTTAGCAAAGATAAAAGCGATTTTTCTTGATTTTTGTAAGTGGAAATTAGCTTTTCAATGACAGTTGGAATTTCATTGATTTCCTTTTCAATAAAAAAATCGAAACCATCTTTTTGTAAATCTGATACTTCAAGATCTAGCATCTGCCAAGTAATTTTTTTACTTTTTTTAGTCTTAGCCGAGAAAAGCCGATCGCCAATGAAAACTTCACCTTCCTTAATGAAATAAACTTTTTTTGTGTATGGAAGAAGGGCAATAGCATCACTGGCAAAATAATACCCGCCATCATTTTGACTAAAAACTAGTGGTGAACCATGACGATATGCCAAAACATTGTTGTTTTTCTTATCCAAAACAACAAATGCATTCAGTCCTTTAACTTTGGCCAGTGATTTGAAAAATGCCTCCTCAACTGACAGACTTTGGGCATTAAATGCCAAAAGATGAGCAAAGACTTCTGAGTCTGTCTCTGATTTGAAAACTAAATTAGGAATTTGTTTTTGTAACTCATCTTTAAGCTGTAAGTAGTTTTCAATAATTCCATTGTGAACAATTGCAAACCGACCATCAAAACTAAGATGCGGGTGAGCATTCTGCTTTGTCACGCCACCATGTGTAGCCCAACGCGTATGACCAATGCCGGCCAAAGAATCTGAGGTATTGGCAAGAACCGTACTGCCAATTTTTCCCGTGTCTTTTTCAACCAAAATTGTGTCATTTTCTATTGTCGCCACACCCCATGAATCATAACCACGATATTCAAGAGTTTTAAGTTCAGTCAATATTTCCCTATTTATAGCTCTTTTTTCTTTTACCACCATCCCAAAAATTCCACACATAAATGTGCCTTTCACAAAAGACCAAAAGGGAGAGTTGGTTGTGCAAAATGCCTCTTTATTTTTGATCTCACGATCAACTTTTGAAGACAAATTTAACGATGACACCACACCGAAGGGTTTCCGCAGATACTCAGCTCAAATTAGTTGAGCTGGTCCGATTGTGCTTCAAAGCACCCCTTTCCTCGTTTCCTAGTTTTCATCCTAGGCCACACGCCATAATAATAATGAACTCATCTGCCATTTTGGCAAATAAATAACAATCACATCATAACACGGCGGATTAAATACCAGCTTTTTTGGTTTTTTGAGCAACTTTAAGCTCGAGCATAGCCAGCTTAAGAGAAGCCTCTGCCATCATCAATTCGCGTTGATCTTCAGATTTGGCCATAGTTTCTTGAGCTTCTTCAATAGCTTTTTGGACTTTTTCCATAGAAATGTCGCGAGCATAAATCGCCGAGTCAACCAAAACTGTCACTAAACCAGAAGGATTAACGTCAACGAAACCCTTAGCAATAACCACATCTTGCTCATGACCATCTTGAGTAAAGCGTAAACTACCAGTCTCTACTTGAGAGAGGAGAGCAGCGTGATGAGGCAGAATAGTAATCTCACCCTCAGTGCTGGGCAAGGAAACCTTATCCACCACTTCTTCTAGGAGCTTTTTTTCCTGAGAAATAATGCGGAGAGTGAGTTTACTTTTTTCTGACATTAATTAAATTTCGAGTTTATAAAGTTTTAGCTTTTTCAACTACTTCGTCAATAGTACCAACCATGTAGAAAGCTTGTTCTGGCAAGTTGTCATGCTTACCCTCTAAAATTTCTTTGAAACCACGAATGGTTTCGGAAATTGGCACGTATTTACCCTTGATACTAGTGAATTGTTCAGCCACAAAGAATGGTTGTGACAAGAATTTTTGAATACGTCGAGCTCTGGAAACCACGCGCTTATCTTCGTCAGAAAGCTCATCAATACCTAAGATAGCAATAATATCTTGCAGCTCTTTGTATCTTTGTAATTGCTCTTGGACACCGCGAGCAACTTGGTAGTGTTCTTCACCAACCACAGCTGGTTGAAGAATTTTAGATGCAGAAACCAATGGGTCGACAGCAGGATAAATAGCCATTTCTGAAAGTTTACGGTCCAAAGAAATAGTTGAGTCTAAGTGAGCGAAAGTAGTAGCTGGAGCTGGGTCTGTGTAGTCGTCAGCTGGCACGTAAACGGCTTGAATAGAAGTAATTGAACCATCTTTGGTAGAAGTAATTCTTTCTTGCAAAGCAGCCATTTCTGTAGCTAAGTTTGGTTGGTAACCCACAGCAGATGGGATACGACCAAGCAAAGCAGACACTTCTGAACCAGCTTGTGAGAAACGGAAGATGTTGTCAATAAAAAGCAACACGTCTTCATGTTTTTCATCGCGGAAATACTCAGCCATGGTTAAAGCAGTCAAAGCAACGCGCAAACGAGCACCTGGTGGTTCATTCATTTGACCAAAGCACATCACGGTAGAACCCATAACGCCTGAATCAAGCATTTCGTGGTAAAGGTCGTTACCTTCACGAGTTCTTTCACCAACACCTGCAAAAACAGAGTGTCCTTGATGTTCTTCAGCGATATTACGAATAAGTTCTTGAATAATAACGGTTTTGCCAACACCAGCACCACCGAAAGCACCAACTTTTCCACCCTTCATAAAAGGAGCAATCAAGTCAATAACTTTGATACCGGTTTCTAAAACTTCAGCTTTAGTGACCAAATCAACCAACTCAGGAGCTGGTTTGTGAATAGGAGCAGTTAATTTAACTTCAACTGGCTTGCCTTCATCAATTACTTCGCCAACCACGTTGAAAATTCTGCCCAAAGTTTCTTCACCAACAGGCACAGAAATTGGGACGCCGGTAGCAATAACTTCTTGACCTCTAGCCAAACCATCGGTTGGACCAAGAGCAATAGTGCGAACCTCAGTAGCTGAAAGTTGTTGTGCTACTTCGAGAGTCAATGTCGACTTTTCCAATTTAATTTGCAAAGCATCATAAATGGCTGGTAGCTGACCTGAAAATTCAACGTCAACCACTGGACCAATAATTCTTGAGACTTTGCCGGTTGTTTGCCTGTTTTCTGACATATTAATTTAATTCCTTAAAATTTCCTTTACACAGTTAAAGTTGCAGTCGCAATATCGAGAAGTTCACTAGTAATTGCAGACTGACGAGATTTATTAAAGACTAACTTCAATTCATCGACTAATTCATGAGCGTTTTCACTTGCATTCTTCATGGTCACCATACGAGCAGAGTGTTCACTAGCTCTTGATTCTAAGAAAGCTTGATAAATTGAGTTTTCAATATAAAAAGGCAACAAATTGGTCAAAATTTCTTTAGCACTAGGCTCAAATAAATAGTCAGCCTTTACCACCTTTTTTTGACCATCAGTCACTTCACCAACCACTTCTTCTTTGGCCATTGGCAAAAGTTCTGCCACTCTTGGTTTTTGCGACAAAGTGTTAATGAAATCCATATAAACTAGACCAACAGAGCGGAAATCTTGCTTTAAATAACCATCGATCACCATCTCACTAATCGCCACTAAGTCTGAAGTTGTAACTTTTTCGGCTATATCAGTAAATTGAGAATGAATTTTAAATCCACCTAAACGGCAAAAGTGCACAATCTTTTTTCCGACTGCCACAATTTCACCATCGGGATGCAATTTTCTCCAGGCATCCATTTTTTTGAATAGTTGGGTGTTCAAACTACCGCACAAACCTTTGTTGGTACCAACGACCAACAAGATATCTTTACCTGTGAAATTACGAGAGAGCAGAGGATGCAATGATGGGTCAGCTTGTGCAGCGAGTTTCTGCAAAGAGTCCTGCAAAGCCAAAGCATAGTGACGAGCTAAAATAGCTTGATCCTGAGCTTTTTTCATTTTGCTGGCAGCTACCATTTCCATTGCCTTAGTGATCTTGGAAATGTTAGAAGCAGCGCTGATGCGGCGTTTGATTTGTCTAGCGTTAGCCATTATTGTCTGAGTTTACTAAAGCACTGTTATTATTAAATTCCTTAACTGCAGCTTCAAGTTCGGCTTCAGTGGTTTCGATAATTTTAGCTTCCTTAGTGATACTCTCCAAAATAGCCGCATGCTCATCGCGCATGAAATCTAGATAAGCAACTTCCCATTCTTTAATATTATTTGTATCAATTTTGTCTAAGTGGCCTCTGACGGCTGCAAAAATGATCACCACTTGTTCTGCAACAGATAAAGGAGTATCCCAACCTTGTTTCAAGATGGCATTAACTCTTTCACCTCTTTCAAGTTGAGCTTTGGTTTTATCATCAAGATCAGAAGAAAATTGAGCGAAAGCTTCAAGCTCTCTAAATTGAGCCAACTCCAATTTCATCGTACCAGCCACTTGCTTCATAGCTTTGAGCTGAGCAGCAGAACCGACACGAGACACTGATAAACCAACGTTAATAGCTGGTCTCATACCTTTGTTGAACAAATCAGCTTCAAGATAAATCTGACCATCAGTGATAGAAATCACGTTGGTTGGAATATAAGCAGAAACGTCATTAGCTTGGGTTTCAATGATTGGCAAAGCAGTAATAGAACCACCACCATGCTTTTCATTCAAACGACAGGCTCTTTCGAGTAAACGAGAGTGCAAGTAAAAAACGTCACCTGGATAAGCCTCACGACCAGAAGGTCTTCTCAGTAAAAGTGAAATTTCGCGGTAAGCTTGAGCATGTTTTGATAAGTCATCATAGACCACCAAAACGTCTTTGCCTTTACCCAAGAAATATTCAGCGATAGCGACACCAGCATAAGGTGCCAAAAATTGTTGAGCAGCAGTAGATGAAGCAGTAGCGGAAACGATCACAGTGTAATCCATAGCACCACGCTCTTCCAAGATACCTCTAGTTTGCGCCAAAGAAGAACCTTTTTGACCGATACAAACGTAAACACAAATTACGTCCTGACCTTTTTGGTTCAAAATTGTACCAAGCGCCACTGATGTTTTACCAGTTTGGCGGTCACCGATAATTAGCTCTCTTTGACCACGGCCGATTGGAATCATAGCGTCAATAGCTTTGATACCAGTTTGCATTGGTTGAGTCACTGATTGACGAGACATAACACCAGGCGCAACTCTCTCGAGAAGCATCATTTTGTCAGCCTTAATAGGTTCACCACCATCGAGTGGAACACCTAAAGAGTCAACGGTACGACCAATAATTTTATCGGAAACTGGCAAAGATAAAATTGTGCCGGTTCTTCTGACAATAGAACCAGCGTGAAGATGTTCAGCGCTATCTAATGCCACAATACCAATGTCTTTTTTATCTAGGTTTAAAGCTAAACCCTTTTTGCCATTACCTAAGTCAATTAATTCTCCAGCTTGAACATCATCAAGACCTTCAACTTTGGCAATACCATCACCAAAGGTAGTGACAAAACCGACTGATTCTTTGGTCAAGTCTTTACCTTCAATTTTTGCTCTCAAAGTAGCGTCAAGCATTTCTGAACCAACTTGAATGGATAAACCACCTAAAACTGATTCATCAATCTTTTCTACAAATTGCAGATCAGAACCATATTTTTTAATGGCAGCTTTTTTGATTTTTTCCAGTTGACCACTTGAAAGTTGGCTGGCTGAAGTAATTTTGACTAACATAGGTTATTTAAATTGCCTTAAGCAATGATTCCAATTCAGTATCAATTAAGGCAGCGTGCTTCTTAGCATCGAGTGACTTACCGATAACTTTTTCTGCGGTAGCCAAAACTCGAGATTCGAATTCTGCTTTAATTTGAGCTTCTTGTTTCTTTTGAGTTTTTTGCCAATCAGAAACCATTTTTTCGATTTCTGCTTGAGCTTTTTCGCGAGCTTCAGCTAACAATTCTTTTTCTTTGTCTTTTGCTTTTTGTTTAGCTTCTTCGATTAAATCAGCTGCTTTTTGGTCAGTAGCTTTTTTAACTTTTGCTTTGTAAGCTTCGATTTGTTCTTTTTCTAACAAAGTTTCACCAGCAGCTTTCTGAGCATCGGCGATTCTTTGTGCTCTTTGATCAAGAATTTTAGTAATTGGTTTAATTAACAAGAAGGTTAATGCACCAAAAACAACGAAAAAGTTGATTGCCTGAAAAAGGATTTGTGCGATTTGGATTTCCATATATCCCTCCTTCTTTTAGGTATTAAACGAACTTGATAATTAAAGCCACGACCAATGAGTAAATAGCGATAGCTTCAGCGAAAGCCATACCCAAAATCATATTGGTTTGGATGGTACTAGCAGCTTCTGGGTTACGACCGATTGCTTTCAAAGCAGCGGCAACGATGACACCAATTGCTAAAGCTGGGACTGCACCACCTAAGGCCATTGTTAAACCGACACTAAGTGAATCTGACATAATTCTCCTTTTTTATTATTTTTTTCTACTAATTTTTACTAATTAATGCTCGTCATGGCTAATGGTAGCCATATTGAAAAATACTAAACTGAGCATCGAGAAAACGAGAGCTTGAATAAAGCCAACAAAGATTTCCAAGCCGTAAAATGGCATTGGAGCGATAACTGGCACTAAGAATAAGATAACAGCCAACAAAACTTCGCCTGCAAAAACGTTGCCAAATAAACGGAAAGCGAAAGACATAATCTTAGCCAATTCCAAAACCAATTCTAAAATTCCCACAAAGAACATAATTGGACTAGAGAAATTAAAGAATTTTTTCAAATAACCAAATTTCAAATATTTGAAACCAAAGAGTTGGGTAACAAAAACGGAAATAGCAGCTAAAGCAATAGCAGTATTAAGGTCGGCGGTACCAGCTCTGAATAATGGAATAAAGGTTTTACCATGAGCTTTTTCACCAGTGGCAGCTTCCTCTGAGTGAGTTTCTCCTGCAGTTGCAGCTTCCTCAACATGTGTTTCATCACCAACAACTTCTAGGGTCTCAACATGATCAGTAGTTTCAATCACTTCGACAGTTGGTTCAACTTCACTTGCCTTGACTTCAATTGAAGGTAAGCGAGCTTCTTTTGGTTCATGGGTTAAACCAATGGTACCAACGCCAGGTAATAAGCCCAACCAATTATTAAGTAAAATCCATAAGAAAAAACTAGCGATGAACGGCAAGAAAACTTTGGTTTTTTTGCTATTGTGAGTCACAGAGTTAGTGAACTCATAAAGCATCTCCACAATCATCTCTGAAAAATTTTGGAAGGCACCTGGCCTTCCAAAAACATCGCGAGTATTGAGTTTCTTCTTTGCAATAAGTGCAAAAAGAATAAGAATAGCGCTGACAATAAGAGAAGTTAAAATTGAGTTCGAAATCGGGATGTTAGCAAAATAGGAAATAGTTTCTGCTGAAATTGAGATGTGTGGTCCTGAGGACATAATTCGTGCCTACTACTAGTTATTTTATTAATAGGATTCTCTTGAACAACGACGATTTTACACATAGTTTACCCATTGACAAGTGTTAAATCAAGAAATTATTTGTTGAGAACCAAAACAGCATCATAGCTGCCTTTTAAATCTTCGGTTTTAATCTCGCTTGAGTAGGTAAAAGCGAGATCGGTGGCCTCTTCCACCAAGGTTAGTAATTGTGAGTTTTCCTCAGCCATTAGTAAGTAATTGCCCGCTTCGTAATCACCGCGAGCGTTTCCAGTATCTACGTCAACAAAATCAGCATCAGTCAACATTTTTTTAATCGAGCTAGCGTAACCAGCTTTTGAGGTAGCATTGACAACCAAAACACTTAATTCACTAACTTTTAATTGAGCTGCTGGTGAAGCAGTGGGAGCTGGATTTTCCACCACTGGGCTTGGCGAGACAGTAGTCGTAGCCACTGGAGTAGGGGAAGGTGCACTTTGTTCAGAAACGGTCAAATAACTAATTCCCAAACCAACGCCAATACCTACAGTCAAGAAAAAGACCGCCACTGACACAAAAATCATTTTCAACATGGAATTAACTCCGGTTTTATTCTTAATCACCGGCTTATCATTTTTGACGGTTTTACTAACAATTGGTTCAGCAGTTTTTGGTTCGTTCACAATTGGTTTTTCATCAGCTTCCTTTACAGCAAAGCGACTTAAAGCTTCATTAGGATCTGATTTTTCACTATCTTCGTTTTTCTCAACTGGTGCTGCAGCTTTTTCTGCAACGTTTTTGGGCGGAAAAAGGTTGTCATCCTGCATATTTTCTAATATATCATCAGCTGGCTCTTCTGTCTTGTTTGTATCGTTTACATCGTTTGACTCTTCTGGAAGTTGAGCTAGATTGATTTTTCTCTCTACATCCTCTTGTGCAATGGGCACAAGCTCTACCTCTGTACCAATAACTCTAGGGGTACTAGGAGCTGGCAAAGGTTCATTTACTTCATCCTCCCCAACCTCATCCTTGGCTGGTGCTGGTTTTTTTATCTCATCTTGGTCTTCTTCATCCCCATCTTTGGTCAACGGCTCAACTGCCACCAGTAAATCCTCATCAACTTTTTCGATATTAAAGGCTGGAACATTAAATTCTGGTACCGCTAAGGTCTTAGCTCCTGCTTCAATAATCTGCCTGACGTAGGGAGGTACTTCTGGATTTTCTTCACTAAAATTGGTCAATTGTTGAGTGGGTAAAGTTTTGTTGAGTAGTTCTTCAATTTTTTTCTCAACTAATTCATTAGTGAGAAGATACATGGTCTGAATGCTTGGCTCAGCACCACGCAAAGTTTTGACCGTTTCGGCAATTTTCTCCACATCAACAACCTCTGCACTTGTAGCCTGATCAACACCAATGTAATGCTGAACTAAGTACAAGTTTTCTCCCATTTGAACCAAACTTAGCGATGGTTCAAGAGAAATCAAAGCCTTAATAGTCCAACTTAAAGAAACCACTTTGGAGATTTTGATATCGTTTTTAGTAGCAGCATCGTAAATTGGCGCCAACAATGATCTTTCGATCGCGCTTAGCTGAACATTGGATTTTTCACCATATTGTGTCAAAACAAAGTGGTGAAGCTGGTGGGTTTTGGGTGTTAAACCCAAAGAAGGGAATAATTCTTCAGTGATTTGTTTATCTATTTTAGTTTTGGCTTTTTCACCAATTTCCAAAATAGTGTTAGTAAAGAAAAAATCTGGCAAAACCAGAACATATTCTTCTTTATCAAGTTTAGCAAATAGCTTTTGAATGTTTTCTACAATAAAAACATCGTTATTTAAATACTCGCCGTTAATTTGTCTGAAGTTTTGTAAAGCAAAATCGCCTTGTTTTTTGGCTGGCAAAAGCTCAGTCACGTAAGCAACATCAGAGAAAATATAGAGTAGCTTCTTGGAATCGAGCATGCCTTTAGTATGGGGAAAGTTTGTCTTTTTGGCAAGACCTACAAAAACAAAAAAATCAGCTTTCGCTGATTCTTTTGATGTTTTGCAGTCAATAAGCCAGATTCTGTATTAACTATGATCTATCTATGCCTGAGACACTATCGCCACTAGGGAACAAAACCATTTCTTTCTCTTTCGAGAAATGAGCGAAATTCGCCAGTTGCAGCAGGGAGGATTGCCACCAATTTCTTGGCACGCGGTCGCTTCGTCGTTTCACCCGGCGCCACCCGGTTCGTCACTGTTGCTCTAACTGTCTTAAAACTTAAGTTCTAATCTCTAGCTTTCACTAGACACCCTTTCGTTCGCTGTCCGGACTTTCCTCTTGAAAAAATCAAGCCATAGTCTAACTGCAACAATAATTATATCCTATAATGATGGAAATATCAAGTTAAAAAAATCAAGAATATCTAGAAGAACTTGAGATTATTTTCTTTAACCAAAGTGTAAACGCTTCTTAAAACGATGTAGCAGGGGATAGCGAGCAACGCTCCCACCACTCCACCCAATTTGAAACCAATCAAAATAGTCACGATTGCCACCAGCGGGTTAACATCAGCATTTTCTTTCATGATTTTGGGGACAATGATGTTGTTTTCAAGTTGTTGGACCAAAATATAGAAAATTGTCACAACAACTCCTAAAACTGGACCACCGTGAATACTAGCCAAAATCACCGCTGGAACAGCTGCAACCGTTGGACCAAGATTAGGCAAGATTTCTAGTAACCCAGCAATAATTGCTAGTGGCAAAGCAAAAGGTACACCTAAAATTCCTAAACCGGCATAAGTCAAAAGTCCGATCACCAACATTAAAATCGCCTGACCTCGAATCCAACCGCCAAGCTGTGACTCCAAAGATGATAAGAATTTTTCAGCCATCTCTAAATGTTTTTTATCGCGTGTAAACCAACTAATTTTTTTGTGTAAATGTGGTCTGTCCATCATGATGTAAAAAGACATCACCATCAAAGTAAAGAAAGCAAAGACGCCATTAAAAGTAGAACTAATCAATGAAAAAACCATACTCGCACCATTACCAACCTGACCTAAAAGTTGCGAAGCTTCTTGAACAGTCAAACTTAAGTCGCTGATTTCTTGTTGGAAAAAAGGAATTTGAACACTCTTCAGGAAGTTATATGCCTCAGCCAAAAGGGGAGGCAAAACAATTGCCACCATCAAACCTAAAGTCAAAATCATCATCAAATAAACAATCAAGATACTTAGTGGGCGAGGAACGTGGAGCTTGCGATGTAGTTTATCAACAGCCGGTCGCAAAGCAGTCATGATAATAAAAGACAAAAATAGGGCAGTTAAAATACCACCGATCTGAAACAAGAAATAAACAGTAAACAAAAAAGCAAAAGTGAAAATCACAATGCTAGGAGAAATAGTAACTGCGTGTTTTTGATTAGAAGATAGCATCATACTCTTTGAGTATAACAGCTTTATGAATTGCTGAGCAGAATAAAATTCTTAACCAAATTTATTGCCTCATCACGCCAATTTTCTTTATTTGTTTCAAACCATTTAACTTCTGGTCGATTCTTCCACCAGGTTAGTTGACGCTTGGCATACTGAAATTCTCTTAAAGTCCATTTTTCCAGCGTTTCAGATTTTTCAATTTGCCCATCAAGATACGCTTGAATTTCCCTTACCCCAGTGGCAGAGAGTAGTTGTTTATTTCGTCCGTACTGTTCAAACAAATCAGCAAGTCTACTGACTTCTTTTTTAGCTCCATCAATAAATCTTTCTTCAACTCTAGAAAAAATTTTGGTTTTAATATTATCCAATTCATCTTTTAACCCAATCACTAAATGACGATCTGGCTTGAATAAATTTTCTGCTACTTCTTGGTCCACCCCTAATTGGTTTTCTTTTTCCCACATGGCAATTTCAATGGCTCGTGTCAATCTGGTGGGATTGAAATAGTCAGAGTTATTCAGTTTTTCCAATCTTGCTGGCGAAATTTCCTTAAGTTTGTTTTGCAAATCTTTCAAATTTAGCTGCGATAATTCAGATCTTAGCTCAGAATCTGGCTTAATATCTAAAATAGGCGAGGGATTAAACAATTGATCATGATAAAGACCTGTTCCACCCACCAAGATTGGTAGGCGATTGCTGAGCCAAGACTCCTCAATTACTTGTTTGGCGAAGCTACGAAAATGGCTGACTGACCACTCGGCTTGGTAGGGTAGAATCGATACGCCATAAATTCTGAGATGATCTTTTTCATAAAAACAATTTGAAATTTCTTCACCAAAACTTTGGACAAAACCTTCTGGGATATCGGCTCCAGAAATAATTTTCAAATCCTTATAAACCTGACGTGAATCAGCACTAATTAAATTAAAACCTTTATATGGAGTATCTTTCAACGATTCACACAAAGCCAAAGCTAGACTGGTTTTGCCAACGCCAGTTGGTCCAACAATAGAGAGAAGTCTTTTTTGATCAGAGAAATCCATGAAGATATTTTATCAAAGAAAATCTGAGCCAATAATGTGTCTACCTAAACAATAGGTGGATTAGGAGGAACTACATTGCTGTCAGTTTTAATTTGAACACTTGTTTTAGTTTTTTTATTAAATTTGTTAAGAAAAAATAAAACAATCGTAAGTAGCAAAATGATTAGAGGTATCGCAATTAAAATAGGACTAAATTGATTCTGACTTTCTCTAATATCTGCAGCGGGTGTACTTGCAACAGGAGTAGATCTGATTTCTTTTTCAATTCCAACTTCGCCAAGATTTATAGCCATATCTTTAATCACAGCCACTGATTCAACGTTATAACTTTTTCCCCAAGTAGTTTTGTATAAGTCAAATGCAACAGGATTAAATATACGCTCACGCAACACTTTGGCAGAAAAATTTGGTCTTGCCGTAATTAATTCTAAACCATTCTCCAACCAGATGTGAACAGTTTCTGGATCATTATTTTTACTGTCGTACCGATAAAAAGATTTATCAGGCTGGCCATATTGATTAACGTATGAACTAAAAATCACACTATCTTTGTTATGAGAAATTGACTTTAAAACCAATTTATCGTTTTCAAAATAATAATAGTCAGCATTGAGATCTAAATTTGCTCCGTATCTAAAAATTTCTCTTCCTTCTACAATTGATTTTTTTAGAGGCTCACCCAACTGTAAAATCACTTGAGATTTAGACTGTCCTAAAATAATTTTTTGCTGTGTATTTGTTTCTGTCATATTTTAGTTTTCAAAAAACATTGAGCAAAATTCTTTAACATTGGGCGTATCATCCAACATTTCTGGTCTTGCATTATATTCACTACATTCCCAAGCCAAGGATTCGACGGTTGAATCACGATAGCTGTCACCAACAGGGTTATCTTCAGTATAAAGAACAATCCCATCTAATTCTGCCACACCAATATACGCTTCCAAAATAGTGCAACTATTACCAGATGGACAGTATTCAGATTCAATCACCAAGCTATCTGCCGCATGAATCATTTCATGAGTTAAAACTGATTCACCAGAAAAAAGGAGAGATTCATCAGAAATAGCAATTTGACCCTCACCCCATGCACAACCACCCGTAATTGTGTTAGCTGGATCATCGGCAGTATCACAAATATCTTGTTGAGATGCAGCTGAATATAAATAGACATCAACATCAATTTGAGAGAATAGATCACTGTTTAGTGTGTTCAATTGTTCTTGAACCAATAAAATTTGAGCACTATTAACTCCGCCAGCATAATCAAACTCAATATTAATATTTTGATGATCTTGTTCAATTTCGCTGACCAAAGCTATGTTTTCCAAATCTGCATTGGAACTAACCACAGGATAATCGTAACTCAAATATACAGTGTTCCAACTTCCAGAAGGCAGACACTCATAATGCAAGCCGTCACTGCCGACAATTACATCTCCACTGTTAACAGTGATTGAATTACCTTCTGCATTTTTACCGTTACATGTGGAACTTGAACCAGAAAAATCAGGTGCACCACTCACCACATTGTATCCACAGTATTGACCTTCAATACAAGCCAAAGTTCCCGTAGCCACAGCATTTTGATAAGTATTATTAGCTCCAATTAAGTTTGATAAATAGTCACAAGAAGATCCGCCAGTCATCTGAGCATTCGGACCCTCGCAATATTCTTGATATATCTCATTAGCTTGTTCGCTATTCGTAAGAATATTTGCAGATGCTTCATTGGTTGTTGTCGTGTTGGTTTGAACCATATTTTCAATAGTGGTCCACTTTTTTATATAAGCTTGTTCTGCTGCCACGTCATCAATAGCTGCCTGCAAATTTTGACAACTGGAAACAGAAGTGTAATTAGCACCACCGCCAACACAAAGCCTTTGGTAATTTTCTCTCGCAACCTCAAGCCTTATATTTCCACTATTTAAACCCTCTGTAATTGTATTTACAGTTGAAGTATTGCTGGCAACTCTTTCGTTCAGGGCATTCCAACCCGCAGCAGATGAAGTTTTTTCCTCGTTAATAGCTGCCTGCAAATTTTGACAAGCAGAGGAAGAGGTTTTCTGTGCAGCTGCTCCGACGCAGTATTGATCATATGAAATTTGAGCTGCCTCAACATCCATGACACCCGAATTAATCGCATTGACTGCATAATTAACGCTATTAGTATTTGTCACTACAGTGTCATTAATTGCTGTCCACTTGGCAGTTTCTGCTTGGTTAACTAAAGCCTCAATCTCGTCCAACTCAGATTTTAAGGAATTACAAGCCGATGAGGAAGTTTGCTGAGCTTTGGCTCCCTGGCAGTATTCACGATAAACTGAACGAGCTTCGTTGAAATCCATGGTTCTTTCGTCTAGGCCACCTATGGCATAACTCACTTGCTCAGTATTATTAGTAACAGCGTCATTAATTGCTGTCCACTTGGCAGTTTCTGCTTGGTTAACTAAAGCCTCAATCTCGTCCAACTCAGATTTTAAGGAATTACAAGCCGATGAGGAAGTTTGCTGAGCTTTGGCTCCCTGGCAGTATTCACGATAAACTGAACGAGCTTCGTTGAAATCAACGCTTCGATCGTTCAATCCACCAAGTGCTGAATTTACTGCGCCGGTATTACCAACGACAGTGTCATTAAGTGCTGTATAGCGAATATCTTGTTCCATGTTGGTTAACTTATTGCTCAAAGATTTACATCGATCAGTGTCAGTTGAATCGACATTGCTTCTACAGTATTGGTCATAAACAGCTCTAGCATCTTCATATTCAGCGTCACCTTCAGCTACATCTTTTAAGGTTGCGACTAACGCTAATGATGAAGTGTCATTTGGATCTGTAATCCCGTCATCAGGGTGGCTCCACAAACCATCTACACACTGCTGACGAATACCGCCGCGATTATCATATGCTCCTGCCGCGACCTCGGTCCCATCCCAATTACGACAGCCTCGTTGTGGCTTGTTGGCATTTTGCTCGGCAATAATTTGACTTGGATCAACATTGCCATCATCAGGAAGCGTCCATAATCCACCAACACACTGCTGACGAATACCGCCGCGATTATCATAAGAGCCCTCAGTAGCAGCCTCTCCATTCCAATAAGTACAACCTGAAGCTTGTTGGCGTACGTCCTGCTGCATTTGCGATAAAACCATTGCCGAAACACCACCAACGAGTAGTAAGGCAAAAATAATCACACTAATCAAAAGTTTTAAGGATAAACGCCTTTTTGGTTTAAGAGTAAAGGAGGAATTGCTAACCATAGTAGGGGAGGCTAATTTTGCCTGATTTCGGCTTTGCCACACTTGCTCGTTCTTTTTTTTGAACAAGCTGTTCACATTGGAAAAATGAACAAAATTCGCCATAGATACTAATCAGTATAATTCAGATATTGCTTTCAGCACAACAACGGCAAAATAGGAAAAAATATTAAGGACTTACCACCCAAACCACCTGATAGCCAGTTTCTGGATTTTCCACCAAATCTGAATTAACTTCAAGAGGAGCGGTGGCTAAAATTACACCTCCAGAACTCTCCATATTTCTAATTTCTTCATCACTCAAAATGGTTACATTAATGTTTGAATCTGGTGGAACACCCGCTAATGTTGATTGAAGATCGTCATTAACTTCAATATTAAGATTTAGTGAGGTATCGCTACTAGAATTGGTTGGGTTAGAAATCAGTTGATAAAAGTCCAATCTGTTTGGCAACGGCAGAGTGAAGTTAAAGTCATCTTGCTGTACATTTATTCCCATCATCTGACTTTGTGGTAAATCACTCGAATTACCATTCAAAGGTATATTTTCGTTTAATCTCGCTTGCTCGTTTGATAAAGAAACATCAAATGATGCATCGGCAAAATTATCATAATCATAACTTCTAACTACCTGCCCGAAACTAACCATGCGATCAGGGGTTAAATTTTCACCACTTTCACTCCTTACTGTAATATTGTAATTATAATTACTTGGTTTATAAAAGTTCCCTTCCTGCATGGTGCTCGTAATACCCTGAGCATTAGAAATGGCAACTTCAAAAGCTGACACATTTGTCAAACCAGCTGATGGATTATTCATAATGTCATCACCCCCAAAATTAGACGAACTCAGATTATTCCAACCAGATAAATATGTTGATGCGGGCACAACATCACCACTTGAATTCATAACCACACTATCGTCAGTAATAAACGTTTCGTAATAATCACTTGGACCCAAGACATGAAGTTCTTCATGAATCAAGCCTGTGGCAACGGGCACGTTGTAAACCGAGTTACCAATATTAACGGGCTGAACTGTTAAGCCATTGACCATGGGGTCATTATCAAAGAAAAGCCAGTTCATATTTGGAGGCCAAGGGACTTCTTCACCACCAATCACCGCAGTTGGAATATTGGCTATACCAGACTTTGGTTGATGAAGAATTTGCTGATTAATTAGCTTGTCAGGAACAACCACAATTCTAAGATTAATCGTAGATGGGACCAAAATTCCCCTTGCTCTAGCATCCTCCAGATTTTGAGTCATTGGATAAACATAAGTTAAATATTCCAAACCTACCAAAGACATATTTTCCAGACCATCGGAACAGGTACTACATTGTATTTGAACTCCATTTCTGTAGTCACTTTCACTCACCACAATTACACCATTAAAATAATTGGCATTCATACCATCTCTTGCTTCGTTATATGCAGCAATAAACTCTGGATCATCAAAGTTATGACCTCCTGCTCTGTAATTTTCCTGCCATTGAGCATAAAGTTCTGGATTTGATTGCCACAACTCTGCAGCTACTTCTTCCCATGTATCAGCCTCAATTACAGTAGTATTTTCTCTAGCAATTTCATCAAATTCCTCCAAACTATCTGCGCTCGCAAATGAATCATTCAAGCTAATTACTGAATCATTATTTCTAAGCTCTTCCACATTACTTGATCCATCAAGTAATGGCCTAACCCAATTAGTTGGATTAATCACCAAATTTGTATTGTTATCATTATTTCCAAATAGATCTATACCAAAAGCTGAACCAACCTTGTCCAAAAAAGTCACCACCAAATTTTCTTTAGGTTGGTGTTTTTCCAATTCAGCATTTAAATTAGCGCACAAAACTGGAGATACTACAGCTCCAGTACAATATTGGTTGTAAGTATTTTGTGCTTCATCCAGAGTAATATCGCCACGGCTCAATAAAGATTGAGCAATTAAAACATCTCGGTTATTCATTCCAATTACCGTAGTTGGATTAACAATTTCATTGATTGGCTGAAGGACGTTATTAACAACGGTTTTACCAAGATTAATAATAAGCGCTAGGGGATTATCAGATGGATTTAAGACATATACACCATCTTCCATTGAGCAACTATCAACCGCCGAGCTTTGTTGAGAAGCTTTATAGCAGTCAGCTAGTGTTTTATAACCGCCACCTTGACCTGCTGTGCGGTTGCATATAGATGATGACGCTTGTTCGACCGTTTGATCATCACAAGGATCTTCGAAAACCCTACCTCCATCGCCATCGTTAGCAATCTGCTCCTCTACAACTTCGATTCGAGCTGATAAGCGACTACACATGGATGTAGATGTTTGTTGAGCTGTTGAACCAACACAGTAATCATCATAAACCCTTTGCGCATTTTCCAAGCTGCTAGACTCATCGCTAATTTGTGTAATGGCAGAACTAACCACACTGTTATTAACAGCCACAGCTTCTTCCAAAGCTTGCCAACGAACACGATTAGCTTCGTCACGCATTGCCTGAGTCAAACTTTCACAAGCACTGGTGGACGTGGTTCCATAATTAGCGCCAGCTGTTTCTGGGTTGCAGTAAGAATTGTAAACATCATTGGCTTGAGCGTAGTCAAGATTTGATTGACCTAAAGCCATAGTTGTTTGAGAAACTTCATTAGTATTGGCATTTACCTTATCTTCCAAAGCTTGCCAACGAACACGATTAGCTTCGTCACGCATTGCTGATTCCAAAGAATTACAGGCAGATGTAGAAGTATAGTTATAATTTGAACCTGCAGTTGATTGATTACAAAAACTATTAAAGGTTGCGCTGGCTGCAGCATAATCAATGCTCTGACCCTGCAAGCCGGTGACAGCTGCTGTCACAGCGTTCGTATTACCACTAACCTTTTCATCCATAGCTTGCCAACGCATTTCATTTGCTTCCTCACGCAAAGAACTATCTAAAGAGCTACAAACAGATTTGTACTCATCCAACGGATTTTCACGACAGTGCTCATTGTAAACAGCTGAAGCTTGAGAATAATAATCCTTCCTTCATCCAATCCACCAATGGCTCTAGAAATTTCGTCGCGACCTTCTTGAACTGGATTAGACCACAATCCACCTTCGCAATGGCCAGATCCAGATGGACCTTCAACATCGCAAACCCATCGACCTTCATTATTACAATTACTACCCTCAACATATTTTCCGCACTGTCTGGTGCCGATATTGGCACTACAGGTAGGATCACAGCGACCATTTGTACACATCATTAGCCCTTCGCAACATTTTTCACCCACACCTGGTCTTGTGCCATTACCACCACAGCCAGTCACAGCGCATTCTTGGTCAATCCAGCGATTGCAAGTTTGAGTTGCTTTGCGGCAACCCGCAATACACCCACCGCAATAAATCTCATCGCCCGCGCAGGCAGAGCCACCCCCACCAGAGGATGAGGAATTTTGTGCTCCAATTCCAGTAGTCCCACTATTAGTTAAATTATTAGTTGAACTATCTGCAGTATTGTTGGTGCCTGGATTTGACCAATAACCATTTTTACAAACTTGAATCACACCACCTCGATTATCTGATGCACCTTCAACCGCAGGCTCACCATTCCAATAAGTACATCCTGTAGCGCGCTGCCTAACATCTTGCTGAATCTGAGACAAAACCATAGCCGAGGCACCTCCGACCAACAAAAGAACAAAAACAATGATGCCCATTAAAACTCTTAATGAGAAACGCTTTTTGGGCTTGATTAATGACAAAGGAACGGAGTTATCGGATAAAGTTGGCGAGGCTAATTTTGCCTGATTGCGGCTCTGCCACACTTGCTCGTTCTTTTTTTTGAACAAGCTGTTCACGTTAGAAAAATGAACAAAATTAGCCATAGATACTAATCAGTATAATTCAGATATAATTCACCCTGCAATACTAGTTCCTAAAAAGGGTGATATGTATAAAGTAATTCTCCGCCACGAGCAAAATGAACCAATCCAACTTTTGAATGATTTTGTCCCTGATAGTTGGATTCACATGGAGGAACCCTCACTCAAAGAAATTGATACTTTAGTTGATCAATTTGAACTAGACCCATGGATTGTGGCTGATGCTCTCGACCTTTTTGAACTTCCTAGAATTGAAAAAGACGAAGACAAACTTTATTACTTTGCCCGTTATCCCATTTACACCCCAGAACTTGACCAAATCGGCACCGCACCGCTTTTGATCGTGATCGGGAAAAATTTCTTCATTACCATTTGTCCCAAGAAATTTGCCAATGTTTCCTTATTTGAAAAAGGAAAAATTGACTTTCAAACCAGCCAAAAAGCCAATTTGCTTGGCGAAATTCTTTCCACTATCGATGATGAATATGAAAGCTTGATTAAAAAACTCTCCAAGCAAATCAAACAACAAGCTTCAAATTTTGAGAAAATCACCAACAAAAAAATTACCCAGTTCGTCAACTTTGAAAACGTCTTAGATGATTTGCTTTTTAGTCTCTATCCAACTTCGATTACTTTGGGTCGCTTACTCAAAGGTCGCTTCATGAAATTGGGTGAAGAGGAAGAAGAACTCATTGAAGACTTGATCCAAAACAACGAACAGTTAACTAAAATGTGTGAAAGTAATAGCAAAAGAGTGATTAATACGAGAGAAGCTTATGCCAATATTTTGTCCAACAACTTGAACAAAATTATGAAGCTTTTAACGGCCGTAACAGTTATTTTGACCATTCCTACTATGGTGTCAGGAATCTTTGGCATGAACGTCGCCATTCCTTTGTCTGACCATCCGCTGGGGTTCTGGATCATTATTGTTTCCACCGCTTTCTCAGCAATTGGGCTCTTCTTCTTCTTTTTACGACAAGATTGGATATAATCGTTTCACGCGCCGCGGTACCAGAGTGGTCCAATGGACAGGTCTGCAAAACCTCGTTTCGCGGGTTCGAATCCCGCCCGTGGCTCCATGTTATAATCTCCTCCTATGTCGACAACAAAAGAACCCAAAAAAACCTCTAAAAAGGCAGAAGCTCCTGAGCTTCTTATTGCCAACACTGAAATTAAAATTACTATCCCAATCGCTACCGCCAAAGAAGCTTATAAAAAAGCTTTGGCCAAATTAGCTCCCAAAGTCAAAACCGCTGGTTTTAGACAAGGCAAAGTTCCTACCCACATTGCTGAAGAATCAATTGGCCAAATCAATATTATCGACCAAGCTTTGCAAGATTTAGTTCCAGATCTATACATCGAAGAAATCAAAAAATCAGGAAAAACTCCATTAACTAACCCAGACATTAAACCAATCAAGCTCAATATGAACGAAGATTGGGAATTAGTGGCTGAGATCGCGGAAAAACCAGTTTTCAAGCTCGGTGATTACCAAAAAATCGTTAAGAGTGCCAAAAAAGACGCTGTTAAAGAAATCGAAGTAGAAGAAACCAAAGTTCATGATCACTCTCACGAACATGATGGCCACGACCATCCAGTGGAAAAACCAACCAAAGGTCATGAAGGCAAACACACTCACAAATTAACTGACAAGCAAAAAGAAGATTTGACCTTGAGTGTCATCTTCAAAAAATTGGTTTCAGAAATCAAGCCTCAAATTCAAGAACTTTTCCTTAGAGAAAAAGTCCGTGCCGAACTTAGAAGACTCGAGCAAGATCTAAAACAAGTTGGCATGACCCTCGATGATTATTTGGCCAAGCAACAAGTGACTTTCGAACAATTCTCTCAACAACTAGCTGTCATGCACCTTGGACAAGTTCAACTCGAATTCATTCTTCAAGAAATCATTACTGAAGAAAAATTGAGTGCCACTCCAGAAGAAATCTCAGCTAAAATCAAAGATATCACTGATAAGTTAGACAAAAAAGCTTTGCAAGACTTTGATGAAAAACAATATCATCCTTACTTCGTGACTGTAATTGAACGAGATAAGGTAATTGATTTTTTACTCAAGTTGTAATTTGACAATCTGGCGCAAATGTCCTATAATTCGCTAACTTTTAGTGATTAATTTATGGATCCATTTGCTAAAGCACTCCAGTCGCAAAGCAAAGCTCGAACCGGTTACAAAGCTCCCACTCTGTCACCAGAACTCGAGAAAAATTTTAATTCCCAAAACTTGCCTCAAAACAGTGGTTTAAATCCATTTAGTGAAGCCTTAGCTCGCACTGGTGGTAAATCCGTCGCTGATTTTGGCAATTTTAATCAAAACATGTCTGAACAAGACATGGAACGCCAGCAAGAAGAACTTCTTAAAAAACAAAAAAAAGAAGCTTTACGCCAAAAACTTCACAAAGAAATCAACCCCGTTGATCTTTCTGAACTTTATTCAGCAGGGGAGAGACGTACTAAAAAACAACTCGAGGAAGTCAGAAAAGAACTTCGCATGTTTGCTCTTGAAGTAACCAAACTTTATAAAGAGGTTGATGTAGCTTTGTTCCAAGAAGTGGTTAATCCAGGTCAAACTGGTGTTGGTTTACGCGCTTACTTTGACAAATTAAGAGAATTTATTAAACTTTTAAGACAAAAAGTTCATTCCGCTCGAACTTGGCTCAATGTTCAATCGAACAAATCCAAGAAAAAACGTGCCGCCAAAGGTAACAATCGCACTGGTATTGAAATTAGTGGTCAAAGCCACGAGCAGACTAAAGCTGTTTTTGACCAGATGCACCACGAGCAATCATCGTCTTATACAGGTGGCTAAAATAATCAAAAAATATTTAGTCTTTTGAGATTGATCTACGATGAAGGATTGAGTCTGAATCAATCGAAAAAGAGAAAATATTTTATTGTTTGATTTTACTCAACTTTATAAAACGATTTTGCCCGAATTCATCTCTAAAAAGCTCCATTTGCCAATCTTTTCTATATTGACTGAAGTCTAAAAGAGAGTGAGTGTGATCGATTTCCAAAAATACATCGCCATCATCGGCAAGGTATTCACTAACCTGATCGAGCAAACGATAAATCAAACTTAACCCCTCTGGACCACCCTTAAGGGCCAAATGCGGCTCAAAGTCTTTGACACTGGAGTCCAAATGATCAACACGTTCACTAGGAATATAGGGGAGATTGGCAACAATCACATCGAATTTCTCTTTAGGATAATCATTGAGTAAATCAGAGGTGAGAAAATGAAACTTAGACAAATCTTCCTCCCCAAGCAAGTTTTCACCATTTTGTCGAGCGACTTCCACCGCTTCCTTTGAATAATCCGACAAATAAAACTCAAAATCTGGTTTTAGCTTGGTCAAAACAAAGCCAAGACTCAAGCCAATTGCACCAGAACCGCAGCCAACATCAGCCAATTTAAGATTTGATTTGGATAATTTTTTTTCTCTAATTGTTGTCAAAACCAAATCGACCAACTCTTCTGTTTCTACTCGAGGAATTAAGACATTTTCATTAACGACAAAAACATGACCAAAAAACTCCGCTTTACCGGTCACGTACTCGACAGGTTGTTCACCAATTTCACTCCATTTATCTTGTGGGTATGAAAAACGTGCCAAGTGAGTTTGTTCGCGTGGTGAGAGTCGACGGCTGGGGTTTTTTGTCATAAAATCCGTGAAGAACGGAATGTGGTGAACCTAAGAGGACTCGAACCTCTGACCTCTTCAATGTCAATGAAGCGCTCTAACCAACTGAGCTATAGGTTCATGAACAGAAAGCTATTATACTAGGTCAAACTCCTAAATACAAACTTCAATTTACCTGATATAATAGTCCTTCGTTATTAAAGTATAAATTAGAAAAATAATAACAACTTTGTGATAAATAAAAACAACTTTAGACATGGACAACCTAAAAAAGAATTCGTCGTAGCGAACCACAATATTCGCTTCCCCGAAGTCAGAGTTTTGTCCGAGTTTGGTGAAATGATCGGAGTAATGTCCTCAGCAGAAGCCTTGGACAAAGCCCACCAAGCAGAAAAAGACTTAGTTTTAGTCACAGAAACAGCTAAACCACCGATCGTTAAGATCATTGATTTAGCCAAGTACAAATACCAACTGCAACAAAAAAAAGCAGAAGGTCGTAAAAAAGCAAAGACACAGGATATCAAAGAAGTTCGCTTGACCCCATTCATGGGCGAAGGAGACTTTGTCGCCAGATTGAATAAGGTTATTCAATTTTTAGAAAAAGGTGATAAAGTAAGACTTTCTTTGCAATTCAAGGGAAGAGCCATTACCAAAAAAGAATTTGGTTTTGATCTCTTCACTAGAGTCTTTGACGCAACAACAGAAATCGCTACTACCGAAATTGCCCCCAAAATGATGGGCAACAAACTAGTTGCACAATTAATGCCGGTTAAGAAAAAATAAATAATCTTGGAGTAATATGCAAAAGTACAAGCAAAAAACCAGAAAAGGTGCTGCTAAAAGATTCAAAATTACCGCTACTGGTAAAGTTTTGAGAAGAACTCAAAACATGAGACATTTGCGCAGTAACAAAAGTAAAAAAGCTAAGCGCGCTTACCGAGTGCCAATCGAAGTCACCGGCAAATGGGCTAAAAAAATCAAACACATGCTTGGTTTGAGATAAACTGAAGAAAGAAATAAATTATGCCAAGAGTTAAAGCTGGCACAACCAGACACAACCGCCACAAAAAAGTCCTCAAACTAACCAAAGGTTTCAGAGGCACTAACAACAGATTATTCAAAAGAGCTCAAGAAGCTTTGCTTCACGCTGGCCAATACGCTTATGTTGGTCGCAGACTTCGCAAAAGAGACTTCAGAGCCCTTTGGATTACCAGAATTACTGCTGGATTAGCTATGGCTGAAGCCAAAGTTAGCTACTCTAGATTCATCAAAGCCCTCAAGGACAGTAAAGTTGAATTAAACCGCAAGATGTTATCAGAACTTGCTGTTTTTGACTTTAGTGCCTTTAAAAAACTTGTTGAAAAAGTGCAGGGTTAATCTGAAGTAAAAATTAAGAAAAATCTAAGCCCCGCACTCAAGCGGGGCTTTTTAGATGCTGTTACAATAATGCCTATGACTATCGATGAACTAAAACAAAAAATTGAAGCTTTAACTAATGAACTTCAATCACAAAAAGCTTTGACTGAAACTGTCAAAAATCAATATTTAGGAAAAAAAGGTCATTTTAATATTTTGGCCAAAGTCATTGCTCAAATCGATAATCAAGATAAAAAAGTCGCTGGACAACTGCTCAATGAGTTAAAACTCAAACTCGAAAATCACTTTTCAAATACAACTTCAAAGAAACAAACCAAACAAATTGACTTCACTTTGCCAGGGCTCCCACAAGACGTTGGCCATTTACACCCCATTTCGCAGGCCATGGAAGAAATTACCAACATTTTCGAAAAAGTCGGTTTTACTCGCGTTCGCTATCCAGAAGTAGACTGGGATTGGTATGTTTTCGAAAGTCTTAATATGCCACCAAGCCATCCTGCGCGCGATGAATGGGAAACTTTCTTTGTCGATGCTCCAGAGCCAGCTCATGATTTGACTTATGATGCCAAAGAACCACGCAAACGCCACCCCAGCTTAGTTGGCGGCAAAATGGTTTTGACCACTCACACCTCCAATGGCCAAGTGCGGGAAATGGAAAGACTTAAAAACCCTCCAATTCGCATGATCAACATTGCCAAATGTTATCGTCGCCAACAAGATGCCACTCACACTCAAATGTTCCACCAGTTCGAAGGCTTAGTGGTTGATAAAGGTATTAACATTCAACACCTCAAAGGCACTTTAGATTATTTTGCTGAACAATTTTACGGTCCTGGCACCAAGTCCAGAATCAGACCATTCCATTTCCAATTCACTGAACCAAGTTTTGAAGTTGATTTTAGTTGCCACATTTGCGGAGGCACTGGCAAGAAAAATGGAGAAAAATGCAAGTTCTGTAAATCTGGCTGGCATGAAGTGGGTGGAGCGGGTATGGTTCACCCCAACGTATTGAAGGCTGGTGGCATTGATCCAGAAATTTATACTGGCTTTGCTTTTGGTTGGGGAGTGGAAAGAACTTACACTCTCAAAGAAGGTCTAAACATCGACGATATTCGCTTGCTTTACAGTGGCGATTTAAGATTTTTACGTCAATTTTAATTTTTTATTTATTTATGAACCTAATAAAACTATGAACATCTTAATCCCACACCCTTGGCTACTTGAACATTTAGACACCAAAACTCAACCAGAAAAAATTCGCGAATTGGTTTCATTGTGCGGACCATCTATCGAAAGAATTTATGAACGAGAAGGGGAGAATGTCTATGACATTGAGGTCACCACCAATCGTGTAGATTCCATGTCTATTCGTGGCATCGCCAGAGAAGTCGCTGTTATCTTAGATCAATTTGGCGAACAAGCTAAGTTAAAAAAACTTACCTTGCCAAAAATTAGCCAAGACCAAGACGTCAATCTGCCATTACCAAAAATTACCAATGATCAGACTTTGTGCAAAAGAATCACTTGCGTGGTTTTGGATCAAGTTAAACGCACACCAACTCCCGACTGGATGGCTAAAAGACTTGTTCAGACAGACATGAATGTTCATGACAGCGTGATTGATATTACCAACTACATCACCCACGAATTAGGACATCCCTGTCACGCTTTTGACTACGACAAACTAATGAAAACTGGCGGCGAAATCATCGTCACTACTGCCAAAAAAGGTGAGCATTTTGCCACTTTGGACGGCAATGAATTCAAAACTGTGGGCGGAGAAGTAGTTTTCAAAAACGGCCAAGGCGAAATTATTGATTTACCTTCAATTAAAGGCACCGCCAATACCTCCATTGATGAATCTACTACTCGAGTTCTATTACTTTTAGAATCCATCGTCGCCCAAAAAGTGCGCTTTGCTTCCATGAGTCATGCCATTCGCACCACCGCTGCTCAACTAATGGAAAAAAATGTTGATCCAAACTTAATCATGCCAACCCTAGAACTTGGTGTAAAACTTTACCAAGAATTATGCCAAGCCAAAGTGGCCAGTGCTGTTTACGATGATTTTCCCAATCAAAATCCTACTCAACCTATCGCTACCAAATTAGAGACCATCAACAATTATCTGGGAGTTTCTTTAGAAGAAGATGTGATTGTGACAATTTTGGAAAAATTAGGCTGTGAAGTTTTGAGAAAAGACAAAGATAAAGTTATTGTGGTCACTCCACCAACATTCCGACCAGACCTAGAAATTGCCGCCGACATTGTCGAAGAAATTGCCCGTATTTATGGTTACCACCGTTTGCCCAGCAAACTCATGGACACAGCTATTCCTTTGGATAAACCCAAACACACCAATTTCGAAGTCGAAAATCGAATCAAACACTTTTTGGTTGATCGCGGTTGGCAAGAAATTTATTCTTACTCATTAGTCAGTGAAGTTTTAGCTGGACAATCTGGTTATCCACTAGAAAACCACCTCAAACTGCAAAACCCTTTGACTGAAGACAGGGTTTATTTGCGTCGCTCACTCATCCCATCACTGGTCGAAGTAATCGAGGGCAATCCTTTGGAAAAACAATTGGCTGTTTTTGAATTGGCCAATGTATATCATCCTGATGCTAAACAAAAACTTCCTACTGAAGAACTCCATTTAACCTTAGTAACTTTGAGAAATTACCGGGAGGCAAGGGGAGTGGTAGAAGCTTTACTTAGACAATTTTTCATTGAAAACTTAGAAATTGATGAGACGGGTCAAATCTTAATTGAAGAAAGTAAAATTGGTGAAGTCAGACAAGAGAGTAACCTGATTGCTATCGACATTGTCATTGCCAAACTTTTACCTTTGATCAAAAAGCACCCAACTTATGAGCCAATCACCAAAACCAGTTTCATTGCTGAAGATATTACTTTAACTTTGCTTGAATCAGTAGCGGTGGGCAAAGTCATTAAAACCATCAAAAACCAATCTCCACTAATTGAAAAAGTTGAATTAATTGATCAATACCAACAAAACTACACATTTGCCATCAAATACCATGACCCAAGTAAGAATTTGAGCAACACTGACATCGAGCCCGTGCGCGAAAAGATTCTTACTAGCGTAGCTAACATGGTGGTAAAGAATGTTTAATCAAAAAACCAAAAGTTTAATTAATCATCTGTTAATCTCTGCCTTAATTTTTGCTATTCCGAGCAACCTATTTTTAGTGCTCACAGAAAAAACCGCCTATGTTCATGGACTAAGAATTGATTACCTATTGCCCAAATTTTACTTGAGTGACATTATTTTTTTGTTGTTAACTTCCTGGGTCTTTTTTAGCAAGCAAATAAAATTTCCCAAATTTGAGATTAAAAATAATCTATTTTTAATTACAGCCACTGGAGCCTTTTTACTTTTTCAGCTCATAACCAAACAACCGATTGTCGTTGGTTGGCAAATTATTAAAATCATTGAAATAGTCTGGTTGATTTTTTTACTCAAATCGCTTTGGCCAAAATTAAAACCTTCACTAATTTTAATTAGCACTAATGTAGTTTTAATTTTTCAATCCACAATTGGTTTATTGCAATTTTTCAATCAAAAATCTGTCGCAGGGTATTGGTTACTAGGAGAACCCAATTTAGCTCGACCAATTGACCTAGCCAAACAAATAATCTTTGGCCAAAACTTAATTTTGCCTTACGGCACGACTGCTCATCCAAATGTTTTGGCTGGATTTATTGCTGCCATTTTGATTTTAAATATTTTGTTATTTAAGAAAATCAAACCAAATAAATTAGCAATTTTTTCCTTAGGTTTTTCCAGTTTCTTAGGTATAGCTGCTCTGCTTTTAACAGGCTCTTGGTCTGCCGGACTATCACTGATTATCGCCTTAATATTAATCAAGCTAAAGCCAACAAGTAAAAATTTAATAGTAATGATGATTGCGATTTGGGTTGTTTCGACCATCATCATCAGTAAAGCCAATATTTTTCTTAATACTACCAATCCTTCCATCGTGCGGCGCCAGTATCTCAACCAATCTGCAATCATGATGTTAATAGATCATCCACTAGTTGGGGTTGGACTCAATAATTTCACCACTCAGGTAGAAAAATATAGTCCAACTAGGGAAGTGGTTAGGTTCACCCAACCAGCACATAACACATTTCTCTTAATTTTAAGTGAGATAGGAATTCTAGGCGTAACTTTTGCTATTTTTTGGTTGAAAAAACTTAACAAGCCTTGGATTTGGTCTCTGACCATGACCTGTGCCACCATTTTGCCGATTTTGACCCTAGATCATTATCTTTATACTCTCCAAACAGGAAACTTGATTTTCGCCACTTTGCTACTAAGTTTTAAAAACTTCTTAGACCCACGCCAGAAATAAATTCTTGTTCTAGAATATCTCTTTGCACATCTAAAGTTGGAGTTCCTTTTCTTAAGGTAAACCTGATGTTTACATATTGAGTCAATTTGTCCTGGCTTTGAGTACAATCAAAATAGGGACCATTTGTAATATCGACATCTCCAGATGTTAAAAATTTAGTAGAGTTTGAAGCAATTTTTGCTTTGCTATCTGATGGATCAATTGTTTTATTTAACAAGGTTTCGCCGCTATCAATAGAAACAAAAGCAATTGAAGTCATATTTCTTTCGCAGACTTGATTATTGTCGTTAGCAACAAGCTGAACAGCATTTCTAAGCAAAAATTCCATTTGGGACATAACATACTCACCTTCATGCTTAATCAACTGCATTCTTGTTACCTTAGTATTGCCTAACAAGAAAGTCATGAATAATGACGAAGCAGATAGCATCAACATCACAGATAAACTAACTACGATTAAAAGTTCGATCAAAGTAAAACCAGATAGTTTAGAGTGTCTGTTCATATTTTTTAAATAATTGAATGAGGTTAGTGGAGCGGGGAACATTACCGTCAATCCAATTAACTACAATCTCGACTCTAATTTCTTCAGCTGAAATAATGTTAACCAAAGCCTCTCTAACAAAAGATGTACCAGCAATTTTTTGATCATCATCACAAGCTCCAGTATTCATAGCTTTAAACTGCGCACTATCACTAGCCAAAGAATTAAGACAATATGTTCCTGAACTTAAAACATCATAATATTGACTCCAACCCAACAAAACTTTTTCTCTTCTAAAAACCTCCATTGCTTCTTGGGCGCGAGTGGATGCCAAAACTTTATATTTACTAACTGAACTATTTTTAACTGACAAAACCAAACTAGAAGCCACAGCGGTC